>JADFPI010000003.1 GCA_022562395.1 Patescibacteria group bacterium
ACCTTACCCTCATCAGTTCAACCTGAACAATATCCTCAAATGCCTCTAAAATCTTTGACATAGAACTTATTATAATTTTAGAGCTGGGGAGCCAGTTGGAACTTAATTAGTCCTTTTCCAGCAGAAGCCGTACTTGTTTGTCTGTTGGGGTTTCCAGTTCAATTTTTTGCCAAATCCACTGCATATCATCCCTGGCCTCATCATTAATTTCAAACTGCAACGATTTCATGTCAACTGTGGTGGCGTTGGCCAACAGTTGCATGGAAGCCTGTTCGTCTGGTGTAAGGTTTGGGTAAATAGCTACTCTGAAAATACCAATAAGATTGCTTAATCTTTGTCTGGTGTGGGGCGGAAGCTCGGGCCCAGTCTCTATACTAATGGCAAGCAACCTCTCATAGACTATCTGCTCTGTGCTGGCCTCCTCATACAAAGGGTATTGCTTAGCTCTTTCAATGTGTTCTGGGTCTAGAAATTCTGCTAACCAAAACTGATTCTCGCGCTCATAGCGAGCTTCTATTCCTGTATCTCCATAAGCTTCTATTCCCTTTTCAGAAGGGTCCTCGGGGTTGTGTCTCCTGTCTGGTAAATAACATGGTCTACCCTCAATTGGCATGATGCGCAATTATACTATAAGTTGGTAATAAGTTCTAACATCATCCATCAGACGGAGCCACACATTTTTAGCCTCAGATTTGATATATCCCAGATGGACGTTTGAACCTTTGGTATACTTCAAATATGCTCACAATTGCTGCAGTTATTGGTTTTCTTACTGTTGCACTCTCTATTCTTGTAAAAGTGATAGGATTCCCTGACCAAATTAGGAAAAACTTCAAACGTAAATCTACGGAGGGTCTTTCAACATATTTTTACGTTTTGTGGACAACGCACGGGTTTTTTCAAAAAGACAGGGTATTGATTCTTGGATAAGGACTTGGGATTGTTACAACAGGAATAATCTTGTACCAAATTTTTCTTTACCGAAATAAGAAATAGGTTCTAACTTCATAGTTCGGTTTCACTCACTATTTACAATCCATCAGGCGGAGCCTCTATTTTGTTAGCTATGAAATCTAGTACTTTTTTAATTCCTTTTTCGGGGTAAGGAATAATAATGTCGGCATATTTTTTAGTTGGGTCTAAATAAGTATTCCATTGTTTAGATATGATTTTCCATCTATTCAAGATCCGTGTCTTTGCGGTTTCATATTCTTCAGTCCCCTTTTGTTTGGAAGCTAGATCTCGCTTTAGTCTTCTTTCTAAACAAATATTGTCAGGGACATCAATAAACACTTTTATATCAATCAGGTCTCTGATATCTTTATCCCAGAAAGTTAAAGTACTTTCGACTAAGATAGTTGGTGCCGAACGATATGATTTTGGTGGTCTGTTTAATTTAGATTTTCGGTAAAAATTATTAATTGGAAACACGGCCTTTTGACCTTTCTTCAATTGAGAAAGCCCGGTCTTAAGTTCTTCAATAGCTTGGGATTCCAATGTGCTTGGGTCCTTACAGTTAAAATCTGCAGAATTAACTAAGAATTTATCTATGTCTATATGTATGGATTTATTTTTACCTAATGCTTTGTGAAGTTCTTGTGCGAAAGTTGACTTTCCGCTACAGCTCCGCCCCGCTATGCCAATAATTAAAGAGTTTTCGTGCATAATTTATTATTAACACACATTGTTAACGTAATTCTAACAGAGCATCAATAGGCATAAAAATAGGTTCTAACTTTGTTCATTGTGTGGAACTTTTATCTAGTCATTTAGCGTGAGTAGTTCTTTGGTTTGTTGCATGATAACTTCAGGGTAATCTATTATTTCTAACCAGTTTATAGTTCGAAAATCGTCCCATCCGCCGAGCCACACATTTTCAGCCTCAGATTTTACCGACCTCAGTAGGACGATAGAACCTTTGGTATAATTTCTGCTATGACAAAGATTAAATCCTACAGATCCCCAAAAACTGAAGTTCGGGAAGAAGCTGTTGCAGGGAAAGGATTATTTGCTAAAGAAAACATCTCAAAGGGTGAAATTGTTTTTGTAAAAAGTGGACATATAGTCAATAAGAAAGACGCACTGAGATACGACAAAGAATTAGGTGAATATAGCTTGCAAATAACTGAAGGTCTTTTTTTGTGCCCTACTACAAAAGGAGAGGTAGAAGATACAGCTATTTTTATTAACCATTCTTGCGATCCAAATGTTGGGCCCGATGGCCAAATTACTTTTGTGGCTCTAAGAGACATAAAGGTTGGTGAAGAGCTTTGTTATGACTACGCAATGACTACGGACTACGATTACAAGCTGGAATGTAAAGGTGGCAACAGGTCTTGTAGAGGAGTTGTGACGGGCAAAGACTGGCAACGGAAAGATTTACAAGAGAAATATGGTAATCATTTTACCTATCATATTCTGAAGAAAATAAAATCTAGACGGAGGAAGTGAGGAAATAGGTTCTAACATCGTCCATCAGGCGGAGCAAAATCTAGACCCGTTGTGGTCTATGTTTTGCTCTCTGTGGTTTGTGAGAAGTTACCTGTAGGTTCGGATACGCGAAGCGGAGAAAGCGGAGGAACGAGTAATCCTACCCGGGGAGCACTTCGATTTGCTACGCTTCACTCAGTGCAGGCGTGGCGAATTGCAGCTTTTTTGGTAGGATGAGAAATTTACACTGAGCGAGCGCAGTGAGTCGAACGTGAGTCCTATCGCCGGAGCAACTTTATTCTATGCTGAACATTAAGGCATCTGTGCCCGCACCAGTGAGTTTTGGAGTGGAAATGCTAAATCCCATTCTTACGGTGCGTCCCTGGTTTGTATCTTGAAGGTACTTTAATGCCGCCATAGCCTCTTCTACTGTTATTCTGTCCCTTTTATAGAAATTTTTTTCCCCTGCTCGTGTAACAATAACAATATCTTCTTGCCCTTCAAAAGGAGATCTCTCAAACGATAGTGACGAGATTAGTTTTTCTATATCAGGAGCGCCTTTTGATTCCATTTTTTGTAAAGATGCACTATTTTACCATAAAACAGGTTCTAACTTCATTCATCAGGCCGAGCCAATTTCTTAACCTCAGATTTTGATAATCGGAAAAGGTAGGCTTCTTTGCTAGAATCAAGGTATGGATAAAATCATAATTTTTATAGTTGGTGTCTTGGTGGGTGGGTTTTTAGTCTGGGTAATAAAGAGAAGAAAGAGCGGCTTTGCGGCCTTCAATCTTAAAAGGCAGCAGGCAAAAAAGGAGGGAAAAAAGAAAATACTGAAATTATTGAAAGATAAAACAAGTATTTCTAACAACGATGTCGAGAGACTACTTAGTGTTTCTGATGCAACGGCGACCAACTACCTTCAGGAGTTGGAAAACGAAGGCAAAATTGTCCAAATTGGTAAAACCGGCAGATCTGTTTCCTACAGCCTCAAAATAAACGGCTAACACTATAGTATTAGCCGTTTACGGTAAAACTAAACCACACATTTTTGGCCTCAATATGGTATAAGTATCCAAATGAAAAAGAAATATATTGCGGAATTTATCGGTACATTTACGTTAGCTCTTTTGATTGTACTTTCCGCAAATAATTCATTGATGCCAACGCCGTTGATTGCTGGATTGACTTTAATGCTGCTTGTCTACCTCATTGGAGCAATTTCGGGTAGCCATATTAATCCTGCGGTAACCATTGGTTTATTATCAGTTAAAAAAATCTCTGGCAAAGAGTCGCTAAAATACATAGTTTCGCAAGTATCGGGCGGTCTCACTGCACTTGCTTTAGTGTCTATGTTTGGATTTGCCGTCAGTTCTCCAGGGGCAATAAGAATGGAGCTTTATTTCTTTGAATTTCTAGGAATGGGGCTATTTACTTTTGGGATAGGGTTTATAGTTTTTAATAAAATCAACACAGCTTTTGACGGGGTGATCATCGGCCTGTCACTTCTTTTAGGAATTCTTATTTCGGTTTATGGCGGTGCAGCTGGAATACTTAACCCTGCAGTTGGCATAGCACTTAAAACAACTTTTGTAGAGTATTATATTGTTCAGTTTCTTGGTGGCGTTGCAGGCTTTCAATCAGCAAAATACTTATATAATTCTAAATAAACCAACCCACCTTCATCGCGGGCAAGATGATATTTCCTATTTGGATTTATCCGGTGATTAGAAGTTAACTTAGGCAATAAGCCTAACTCCACTTACTCATTCCCTAATTTCAATCTCTTCATTGTATGTCGTTAAAATAGAATCTGGTAGAATTTCATTATGGCTCAACCGTATTTAGACCAGCTCAAGAAATTAGTAAAGGATGCTGGGCAAGAGAAGCTAGAGTGTAAGCATTTTTTTAGCGGTGCCGCTTGCTATACAGATGGTAAAATATTTGCTTCACTCACGTCCAAAGGTTTTGCCTTAAAGCTACCTGAAAAGGCGAGAAGTAAACTTATTAGGCAGCGGGGTAAAGCCCTTCGGTATTTCCCAAAAGCTCCGGTTAAAAAAGACTACGTTGTGTTGACAAAGGAAATGGTGAAGAATGCTGAAACTTTTAAGAAGCTGATAAAAATAAGTATGAAATATGCACAAACTAGAAAAACTTAGACTAACGATAGTTTAAGGCTATTTTTTCTTCTTCTCTTCCTTATTTTTGCGCCAACCGCCCCAGCAGCAAAGGCATCTTTTTCCAAAAAAAGCCGAGACACCAAATGCAATTATTAAAAGCGGCCAAAATATGCCCCAGACATTACTTGGCAAGTAGCCTAGGTTGCTAAGTAACCAGATTCCGCCTACTATTATTAAAAACAAGCCCCAAAACATTGTTTATCACCCCCTAATACAACTTAAGTATATTATATTAGCTCTGACTTTAATAATAACCCGCCCTGGAGGAATCTAGTTTTGCCGCTTCCAGGCGAGGATGAAGCCTGCTAGCGCTCCTAAGGTGCTAAAGATAATCGAAGAGATTGAAATTAAGCCCGCACCCCACAGTTTTGGTATGTAGGCTCCGATTGTCGAACCGATAAAGATGGCGATGTAAATAACTACCTTTGAAGACATAAGCTATTCTACATCCTTAAAACCCGTTGCGGGAGTTAAGTATTTCTAGCAGCCTTCGTATGTTCCCCCGCAGGAGTGACATCTGTAACCTGCTGATATGACTGAGTTTATTGGAGTTCCGCAGTTTCCGCAGCTTACAACGTGTTTTGCAGATTCAGAACTAATTATGGCTTGGGCAAAAGTCTTATCAAAAATACCCAAGTTTGCATCTTGTAGACTTTTTAAGGCTTCCTGATTGGAAATTCCACAACTTCCACTTGCTTGGAGAAGTATTCCGGAGGCTGCTAATTCGGCCTCCATCATTGCGCCGGCCGTCATATAATCGTAAGCCCTCTCCGCTGCCAGAATTAGATTGTAATATTTTTCAACTACCGGTTTTGCTAAGCGCTTCATTTCCTCTTTTGCCCTAATATCGTCTGCCCCCCTTACTTTTTCCCAAATTTTTGGCTCGTCAATTAGTCCTTCGAGATATTCAAACCAAGTTAAACTTTCAGGAGGGTTGAAAAAGACAGGGGAAGCCCTAAGTTTATTGGAAGAGCCAACCTCGGCAAAATTTTTGTCTGAAGTGCTAGCTATTTCTTTGGCAAGATTTGCACATTCACTTTCAGAATAAGGCAGGCAGAAGGCTCGATATAGTACTTCTGTGTTGCCGTTGTCACCTTTTGTTTCATAAACCATTAGGCGGGCTTCCGAGTAGCCAAACTCGCTGCTCGGTGGACTTATCCAGGCTAAATTTTTGGATTGCTTCTCTCTCGCCCAGCGCTCGATAATCAGAAAACCGTGGTTTTCTAAATAATCCGACTTGGTATCCCAACGCAGCTTAACTTTATTTCCCAAAGTATCGTAAAGATGCCCATCTTCGTTAAGATAAAGAACTCCTGTGTTTATTCTTTCTTCCGGCGGAGACTCTCTTTGCTCAATTGAAGCAGCGGCAAAATCCTCAACGGTTCTTTCTATTGCCTCGCCAATTAATTCATCTTCTTTGGGAAGCCAGTTTCTTGTATCTAGTGCAAGTCTTTCCATTTTTCTCCTGCTCGGAATATCCCGCCTAAGGCGGGAAGAGATTGCTAGTTTTCTGGCTTCCGTCCTTCGCGTAAAGCTTCGGAACGGTTACAGTTGCGGCACAGCTGGGGATTTACACCCCATTCCTTTACCCCAAGAGAGATAGCTAAAGCATCTCACGGGGTAGCCCGTTTGATACTTGCTAAAGCAAGTTATCTAACCGGGCAACACAATCTCTAGCAAGATTATTGACTAGATTTTCAAATATTTCAAGACTCGTCTGGCGAGTCAAGTAGCGTTTTATGATATTATGAACTAAAGTGGCAAGCGGGATAGCTGCATCAATTGCTTATTTTGTTGGATTTTTGCTTGGGAAGTATGTGGTTTAGCCCCGCACCAATTTTGCTATGTATTATGTATATGTTTTACAAAGCAGGAAGGATAAAGGGCTATATACAGGTTACACGGATGACTTGGAAAAAAGATTAAAAAAGCATAAACAAGGTTTGGTCATATCGACAAGAAGTAGAAAACCTTTAAACATTATTTATTATGAGGCTTGTTTAAATAAAAGGGATGCACTTCATCGCGAGAAGTATTTAAAAACGGCTTGGGGCAAGAAATTTATTAAAAATAGATTGAGGAATTACTTAAGAGGTCCCAGTTAGATAGTCCCTTTGGGACATCAAACGGGATCCCGTGAGATGCTCTAGAAGAGCTATTTCACTGGGAGGAGGTGAATGAAATGAAGAAAAAGGACATAAGGACTCTTTCTCAAGTTCTAATAGGGGGTGCTGTTATTTCTGTGCTTTTGTCAGGGATTGGCTACACGGGGGCAGACATCTGGCTTGCTTCAACCCAATGGCTTTTGGTAGCGGCCGTTTTGGCATTATTTGGGGTGTACACCAGGCTTGAGTCGTAAGCGGGGCGGAAAATACGCGGAAAATACGCGGAAAATAAGGAAACTTGACACATAGTATGGTATCTGTTAACCTGGCGCAATGAAAAGAAGAGATATAGTAATAGGCCTCATTGTATTGGCCGTGCTTGCAGGAATTATTTTTCTAGCCAGAAGACAAAGGGAGCAACCTGAACTTCAGACAACTCCATCAGTTGAAGAAAGACTGGAAGAATCTTTTAACTTAGAGATTCCAGAAGACGTTGAAAAGATAGAACTTGCTGATGTATCAGGCGGTGATTCTTCGGGTATCGCAACTAGAAAGTTTGAAGATGCAACATTTACACACGTAGTATTAGCCGACCTTCCAGAACCGGAGGAAGGTAAATTTTATGAGGGCTGGTTAGTCAAGGGAGAGGAAGTTGTTTCGACAGGAAGACTTAGAGTTGCCAAGGGCGGTTATCTTTTAGAATTTGAATCCTCAACCGATTATTCTGACTACAAAACTGTGGTAGTTTCAGAAGAAGAGGTAGCTGACGCTACTCCAGAAAAACATATATTAGAAGGCTCCTTCGAATAATTCTTGCCACTTCATTTAAGATCTGCTCTGGGTTAAGATTTTACTATGAGTTTTCTTAAGGTTTTTGCTTCTTTTATCCTTGCTTTTTTGTTTTTATCGCTGGCAAGCGACAAAGCTTTGGCTTCACTTGTCGTGGTCCAAAAAGATGGCAAGGTTGTCTTAAATGTTTTATCAATCGAAAATACTGTTGAGCTTGAAATTCCAAGAAGAGATTATTTAGAGATTAAAAATATAGCTCAAGAGATTCCTGACCCGGGCTCTAAAATTTCATTAACCAGAAAAGACGGCAGAGTTACGCTGAATGTTTCTACAAAAAGCGGGGAAAAAAGTTTGGATGTTACAAACTATAAAGATGAAATTGTCGAGATTGAAGAAAGACCGGCCCTTGAAACAGTGAAGATAGGGGTTTCTGATAATCAATTTACCATCGAGCAAAGGGGAGTAGTTGCCAGGACCGATTACGAGATAAATATTGACCCGGAGAGTGCCGGAATTACTTTGACAACTCCTTCCGGTCTTAGATTTTTATCGATCTTGCCTTATGAGGCAGTTGAAACGGCCTTGCGAGCCAAGATAATAAATAGACTTACAAACCAGAATAACGTGGCAATAATAGAGGAAGGAAGAGAATTATCTTACGAGTTAGCTGGAGAGCGAGTTCTTAACTTTTTCGATGTATTTAAATACCCAGTGCCGGTTAAAACCAAGATTTCGGCTTCAACCGGCGAAGTTTTATCTATCGAGCAACCTACTTGGCTAAGAATTCTAGGCTTCCTGTTTGTCTAATTGGTTACTCCGTAGGAGCGCTGTGCTTGACCCCCTTGATATACTGAATATACCCCCAGGGGGTATACATGCAAGACCCTGTTATTTCTCGCCTTCACAGGATAAAAGGACAAATCGAGGCAGTCGAGAGGATGTACAAAGCTCGAAAGGCCTGTATTGAAGTAGTACGACAGGTTCAAGCGGCAAGAGCCGCGCTAGGTAGACTTGCGGGCATACTATTAACTGACGAAGCAAAGCGCTGTGTAGATGCTGGAGATTTGAAAGAATTAGAAAAGATTGTCAATAAAACTTTTAAAATAGTTTAAGAAAGATGTTTGACATCAATTTTCCAGTTGCATTCGGCGCAGGAGTAGTTTCTTTCTTTGCCCCTTGCGTTGTCCCGCTTTTGCCGGCTTATGTAGGTTATGTTACTGGAGTTTCTGCAAAAGACTTGAAGGCTTCTAATTTCGGTAAATACAGAACCCAACTTATTGTTTCAAGCCTCTTTTATATCATCGGGTTTTCAATTATCTTTGTTATCTTGGGAACTGCAGCAGCCGGCTTGGGACAATCACTGCGCCAATTTGACAACATAATTCGAATTGCAGGAGGAGCGTTAATTCTTGTGCTCGGCCTTAATTTTGCCGGCTTTTTGCCGATACCTGCACTAGCGAAGGAACGCAAATTTAAAGTACCAACGTGGGTCAATAAACTTGGGTATGGCCGTGCTTTTTTAGTGGGCGTCGTTTTTGCCGTTGCCTGGACGCCTTGCGTCGGAGCAGTTTTGGGTTCAATTTTGGCCCTGGCAGCGATTTCGGGAACAGCAACAACCGGAGCGTCTCTGCTTTTGGTTTATTCGCTTGGCATATCCATCCCTTTTATGCTCGTTTCCTTAACCCTTGCCCAGGCTCCCAAATACATTCCCGCCATCTCCCGTTATATCGGCCCAATATCAAAAATTGCCGGACTAATTCTTGCCGCCTTAGGGCTTTTGCTCTTGACCAACACATACCGTTTTGTCAACGCTTGGCTTTTTGAGATTGCATTTAGCCTGGGATATCAGATAAAGTAAATAGCCACAGTTAGATAGTTTGTACATCTAACGTGGCCCCGTGAGATCTGAAAGTATCTCACTGGGGGGGGTGAGAACATGAATAAAAACTTAATTGTAGCAATAGCAGTAATTTTAGTCTTAGGTGTTGGTGGTTTCCTTGTATTCCGTGGTAGTGGACAAGATTCTACAACTCCTGGGGCTTCTCAAACAACCAAGTCTAGGCCTGTCCCTGCCGAGGTTTCTGGTTCATTTACAAAAGGGCAGGAAGCGCCTGATGTTAGTTTTACCGACTTTGACGGCAATACTCACAACCTTTCTGACTTTGCCGGCCAGGCTGTAATTTTGGATTATTGGGCAGATTGGTGTCCCTTTTGCAGAGCAGAAATGCCGGAATTGCAGGCGGCTCAAGATAAATATGGCGACGACCTGGTTATGGTTGGAGTGCACAGAACTGGTACAGAATCTAAAGAGGTTGGTCAGCGCTTTGCCGACAAGATTGGAATAACCTATCTTTTGGTAGTAGATCCGGACGACTCGCTTTATCGGGCAGCAGGAGGTTTCGGAATGCCAGTTGCCGTTTTTATCGACAAGGATGGCGTGGTAACCGAGATTAAATCTGGTCCGAAAACTAAAGAGGAGATTGAAGAAAAGGTAAGTAGGTTAATAAGTAGTCAATAGCAAATAACTAATGGATATTCGTGGGATTACATTGAGCAAGGTTTTGATTATTGCTGCTATTGCTTCAGTGGTGGTTATCAGTGTGATATCAAGAATTAGGGGGAGGGCAAACCCAGTGACAGAAATAACAAAAAGAGCAACGCAGGCAATAACAGGAGGAGGTGGGTTTGATTTTGACGAGAACACCCCCGGTTATGAAAATTACACGAAGCTTCTACAAGGTTGTCCGTTCAAAGATTGTATCCCTTCAATTGATAATCCGGTTTTTGAGTCGGTTGGTGCGGCTGACAAATGGCTTGAGGCGAACGACGTTGTTTTTGCACTGGACTACAAGGGGGAGGCAAGAGCGTATGCTCAAAGAATTCTCAATTTGCACGAAATTGTTAATGATGTAGTTGCGGGCGATCCTTTGGCAGTAACATTTTGTCCCCTTTGCGGTTCGGCGCTTGCATTTGATCGGCGCATTAACGGTCAAACTCTCGAATTTGGAGTGTCTGGCAAGCTTCACGATAACGACTTGATTATGTATGATAGACAGACAGAAAGCCTTTGGCAACAAATTACGGGCGAAGCTATAGTAGGAGAACTTTTTGAAAAGAAGCTGAAACAGGTTCCTATGAGTGGAATGCGCTGGAGCCAGTTTAAGGAGGAGTTTCCCCAGGGACAAGTTCTTTCCCGCGATACTGGTTTTTCCAGAAACTATGACCGCTATCCATATGGAAACTACGAACAAGACAGCTCTCCGCTTTTCCCTGTCGAGGGAGGGGTAGACCAAACGATTCATCCCAAAACGGTTGTGTACGGTGTTGAGGTTAATGGTAAGTTTAAGGCATATGAACAAGACAAAATCGAAGTCCAAGGGACTATCAAGGATAAAATTGGAGGAGTTGAGATTGAAATTTCGTATAATAATGGAGACGTGACAGTTAAAAATCTTGACACAGGAGATGAGGTTGTTGCGACAAGGCTATTCTGGTTTGCCTGGAAAGCGTTCCGTCCGGAGACGGATTTATACTAGGCGTGACTTTAGGGAGGCTTGTCACTCGCCACGTCGCGCAAAGCTATGCGGCGTGCGACCGTAGCCAGGTGTACAGAGGACCCTCCTTCGCTAAGGCTTCGGAAGGGTTAGGGTTCGCTCATAATTTATAATAAAAATAAAGGAGGGCGAAGGGTGGTGAGTAAAATATGAATAAAAACTTACTTATAGGCTTGGCCGTGTTAGTTGTCCTTGGTGGAGGTTATCTTTTGCTTTCCAGAGGAGCAGGCTATCAAACGCCTGAGACCGCAACACCTACTCGGCAGGAACCTCAAGCTACTGAGCCGGCGAAGGAAGAGGAGGAGGGAGAAGTTACGGAGGCACGCGAAATAGTTGTGGAGGGAAGCGAATTTTCTTTTTCCCCATCAAGCATTACCGTAAATGCTGGAGAAAAGGTAAAGTTAACGTTTAATAACGTAGGCTCTTTTCCCCACAACCTTACGGTCGAAGGACTCGGAATAGCAACAAAGACAATAGGTGGAGGGCAATCAGACACAATAGAGTTTACAGTTGAAGAAGGTGGAACTTATACCACTTTCTGCAGCGTTGGCAATCATAGAGCTCAAGGAATGGAGGGAACACTCGAAGTCGAGTGAATTTCTAATTTCTAATTCCTAATTTCTAAACAATATCAAATTTCTAAATTCAAATTCTAAAACTTTTGAATTTTGTTATTTGGATTTTGGATTTATTTTGAGCTTGCGAAAAACAAGCTTTGCTTATTTAGAATTGGGTGCTTAGGATTTCTCCGCCCAAATATTCAATTTTTGGCGGGGCGAAAGGTGGTGAGAAAAGATGACTGTTACAGTTTATTCAACAACAACTTGCCCATACTGCAAAATGCTCAAAAAGTATTTGGAAGAGAAAAACGTTAAATATACGGAAAAGCTTGTGGATCAAGATGATGCCGCCCAGAAAGAGATGGCGGAAGCATCAGGCGGATTTATGGGAGTACCTTTTACCGTGGTCACCAAAGACGATGGAACAAAGGAAACAATAATAGGGTTTGACAAGGGGGAAGTAGACAAGGTTTTGGGCCTTAACTAGTGGGCCAGTTCGTTGATAAACTAGTGCTAGAATTATGATTTTCGTTAACTTCAAGACTTACAAGGAAGCTTCAGGCAAAAACACACTCTCCTTAACCCAGACAATTTGCGACTTAGCCAGCGAGACGAAGGTTGAAATTATTGCTTGCCCGCAGGCCGTTGATTTAAGGCAGGTAATTGAAGTGTCTAATCGCCCAGTATGGACTCAACATGTTGACGCCGTCGAGCGGGGGAGGGCAACGGGTTGGTTCCCGCCTGAGGTTGCAAAAGAAGCAGGGGCCGAAGGCACGTTTCTTAATCATTCCGAGCACAAATTGTCAATTGGCCAGCTTGGGGAAATAATGGCCCGTTGCAGGCAAGCTGGTCTAAAGACTTTAGTTTTTGCAGATTCTGTCGAAGAAGCAAAAGTCGTTTCCAAATTTAAACCGGATTATATTGGCTATGAACCCCAAGAGCTTATTGCCAGCAAAACTACTTCAGTTTCCCAAGAAAAACCGGAAATTATAAGAAGTGTTGTTAAGGAAGTTCCCAAGACAGCGATATTAATTGGTGCAGGAGTAAAGGGAAGAAAGGATGTTCAAGTGGGGATAAAACTAGGTGCAACAGGAATTGTGTTATCCTCGGCGGTTGTTTTGGCAAAAAATCCCAAAGAGGTTTTAAAAGATTTAGTAAAAGGGTTTAAATGACAATTTATATAGCAGCTGACCATGGAGGTTATTGGTTAAAAGAACAGATAAAGCAGGATTTAAGGCAAAAAGGAAACGAAGTTAAGGATTTAGGAAATAGCAAGTTTGATTCAGGCGACGATTATCCTGATTTTGTCATCCCGGCTGCCGAGTCTGTGGCACAAGACCCAAAGGGTTTCGGTATTGTTATCGGGCGGTCTGGAAATGGAGAAGCAATTGCTGCCAATAAAGTAAAAGGTGTCCGGGCCGTACTTTGTTTAAATCCCGAGATGGCCAAAAAAGCGAGAGAGGATAATAATGCTAATGTATTAGCTCTAGGCGCCGATTTCGTCGATGTTTCCAAAGCAGGCAAGATAGTGGAAGTTTTTTTAGACACTCCATTTCCGGAGGAGGACAGACACGTTAGGCGCCTAGCTAAGATTACCTCTTATGAAGGATCTTCCTAAAATAAGCGATTTAGATATTCAGGGAAAGAAAGTATTGGTTAGGGTGGATTTGGACTACAAAGACCTGCCTGCTCGCGCAGGTGATGTAAGTGGTACAAAAAGGCAAGAGGCGCTTTTGGCAACTTTAGAATATTTGGTCGAAAGAGCCTCCGAGATAATACTTTTAAGCCATAGAGGTAGACCCGGTGGTAAAACTGATGATTCTTTGAGTACCAAACCTGTCGCCGATAGACTGGAGGATTTTTTAAGAAAAAAATGGGGAGAAGAAAAAATTAAAAGATTTAATATGTTTATAATGGAGAATCTGCGTTTCAATCCTGGGGAGTCCCTCGACTACACTCGGGATAAAGAGGCAAAAGAATTCGCGGAGCACCTAGCCGAAGAAGGAAACGCATATGTGAATGAAGCTTTTGCCTCAAGCCACAGAAAACACGCATCAATTGTCGCTCTGCCAGGTTTATTGCCGCATGCAGCAGGGTTTCATTTTGTTAAGGAAGTAGAAAATCTGGGTAGGGTATTGGAGAATCCCCGAAGGCCGGTTGTAGTAATTATTGGCGGGGTGAAAGAGGATAAGCTAACTTATGTTGAACCTTTTAAAAAGTTTGCGGATAGGATTTTAATAGGAGGAAGACTGCCCACGTTTTTACCGGAAGATTACAAGGAAGAAAAGGTAGTTGTGGCTAAACTAAATCAAGACAGGCAAGATATAACGCTAAACTCAATTGAAGAGTTTGAGAAAGAGATTGCTAAAGCAAAAACTTTAGTGGTTTCGGGTCCGATGGGGAAGTTTGAGGACGAGGGCCAAAGGTTGGGGACAGAAAGAGTATTAAAGGTAGCGTCAGAATCGTCCGCTTTTAAAGTTGTAGGAGGCGGAGATACCCAGCGTGCACTCTCTACTTTTGGATTATCTGATAAATTTGACTGGGTATCGGTAGGGGGAGGTGCAATGCTTGAATTTTTAGCAAAAGGAACTTTACCAGGAATAGAGGCGCTGCTAAACTGAAATACTATCATGATTAAAGTTGGAATTAATGGATTTGGAAGAATTGGAAGGTTAGCCTTCAGAGTCGGGCTTCTCAAGCATAAAAATCAGTTGGAATTTAGCGCAATAAACACTTCGGGAAGCATGTCGCCTTCAGGCTGGGCTCACCTCGTCAACTACGACACAATGTACAGGAAGTTTGAGAAGGTGGTTAAGGCAGATGATTTAAAGGACTCAAAAGACGCAACCGATAAAGACCCCTTAATTGGCTATCTTAAAGTCGAGGGAAATAGGATTCCGGTTTTGGCCCAGAGGGATCCTGCCAAGATTCCTTGGGGAAAATATGGAGTCGAGGTTGTTATTGAGTCAACAGGGAGGTTTGCCAGCGAGGAAGATGCCAAAAAACATGCATTGGGTGGAGCAAAGCGAGTTGTTATTTCTGCTCCTTCAAAGGGTGGAAATGTGGGAACTTACGTTTTGGGCGTAAACGAAGTAAAAGGGGATGTTGAAGTTATCTCAAATGCATCTTGTACTACTAACTGTGTTGCGCCGATTGCGGCGGTTATGCATTCTAAGTTTGGTATAAAAAGGGCTGCTATGGTTACAATTCATGGATACACGGATGACCAACGGCTTCAAGATAATTCCCACAAAGATTTGCGGCGTGCTCGCGCAGCGGCTGAAAATATCGTGCCCACCACGACAGGTGCTGCAAAAGCAACAACAGAAACCATCCCCGAGCTTAAAGGCCTTTTTGATGGAGTAGCTTTAAGGGTGCCCGTTGCCACCGGTTCGATTACCGACTTTACGGTAGTTACAAAAAGGGACGTTACGGTTAAGGAGATAAACGACGCTTTCGTGGAGGCCTCAAAAAACTTTCTTTATAAAGGTATCTTGGCAGTGACAGACGAACCTCTTGTTTCATCAGATATTATTGGCAGGAGCGAGTCGGCGATTGTTGATTTGTCTTTAACGCAAGTGATTGACGGTAATTTAGTTAAAGTTTTTGCTTGGTACGATAACGAGTGGGGTTATTCGAATAGGCTGATAGAGCAAGTTATTAGAGTAGGCAAGGCGCTAGACAGCAATAAAGCACCCACAGATCCAATATCTTTATCATTTAAGAAGTAGGCAGCAATTGCATGAAGCTCGAACCCAAAGGACGAGACGATAGCCACGTTTTTGATTATTCTAAAATAACCGAGAAAATTTATGTAGGCAGTGATTTTTGCAAAGGGGGAGTTTGTTTGATACACGGTGAGGAATTTAAATCTTTGGGCATAAGCGTTGAACTAAATTTGAGCCATGAGGAGAATGAATTGCCCCCGAATAATCTTGAAATATACACTTGGATTCCTGTTGTCGATGGCTATGCGCCAAGCCAAAACCAGCTAGATGTTGGAACCGCTATCATTAATGAGGCGGTTAAGGATGATAAAGTGGTATATGTCCATTGCAGAAATGGCCACGGAAGGAGCCCGACAGTGGTTGCTGCCTATTTTATTCGCTATGAAGGCTTAGGGGTTGACGAAATAATAGGTGTTATAAAGGGTAAACGGCCGGAGATTCATATAGAAAAGGTGCAGCGCGTTGCGCTTAAGAAATTTAAAAAGCGATGGTTGAGATAATTCCATCGATACTCACCAATGACTCAAAAGAGCTTGCCGAGTTGATGGCAAGAGCAGAAGGAGTGGTTGAGCGGGTCCATATCGATATCATCGACGGCAAGTTTGCTAACAATAGAACGATTGACCCGTCTGCCTTAGTAGAAATTGACACAAACTTAAAGCTGGATTATCACCTTATGGTCAAAGAGCCGATAAATTGGGTAGAAAGATGTGCTCGGGCTTTTGCTGACAGAATAATTTCTCAAGTTGAGCTTATGGAAAACCAAGCGGATTATGTTGGAAAAGTTGAAGAAGTAGGCGCCAAAGTCGGGCTAGGAGTTGACCTTGATACACCGGTATCGAAACTCGACCCGGTAATTCTTAATAACCTTGATGTTGTTTTAGTCATGAGTGTTAAGGCCGGTTTTGGAGGCCAAGAGTTTGACAAAAGGGCGATTGATAAAATAAAAAAACTAGATGAGATTAGAGCAAAAGACGACACCTCTTTTAGAATCTGCGACGACGGCGGAATAACATTTGAGTTCATAGACGATGTCCACTACACTGGGGCAGATGAGGTATCAATCGGTCGAGCATTATTCAAAGGAGATATGGCCAAGAACCTGGAGAGATATCAGAGAGCAGCTCACAATTTAAAATTAAACGATAGACAATGATAGCATGCGTAAGATAAGTAGAGCTTGTTTCTCGTAAACTCGAGATAAGCATAGCTTGTTTTTTCCATCTACGATGAAAAAAATCAAACAAATTGCCTACTTTGGCTTTGCCTCTGCGGCGCCCAACGACCCTTTATATAAAGAGGCATTTGAATGTGCAAAGTACCTTACAGGAAAGGGTTTTATTGCCATAAACGGGGGCGGACCAGGAATCATGAAGGCGGTTTCCGAAGGGGCTAAGGCAGCGAAAGGTAGGGTAATTGGCGTTACTTTTTATCCAAAAGATATAACCACCTATGAAGGGAGTGACCCAGAAAACCCCCTTGACCAAGTAGTTGTAACCAAAAACTATTTAGAGCGAACTTTAAAACTTTTAGAATTGGGTGATGTTTATGTAATCTTTAGAGGAGGGACAGGCACGATTAGCGAGTTTGGCATGGCTTGGGGGCTGGCGAAGCTTTACTTTGGACACCACAAGCCGTTAATTTTATATGGGGAGTTTTGGAACGAAATTATGAAAACTTTAAAAGAGCACATGAGAATTAGGCCCCAAGCCCTTAAGGTGTATAAGATAGTCAGTACCCCCGAGGAGGCGTATCAAGCAATCCTACTTTTTGAAAAGCTAGTAAAACAGCAGGAACATAAACATGGGGAGGAAAAAGCTTTTCAGCTTTAATATAGTCATCTCAATTCAAAATGACAGTTTGACATTCTGTCATTTGATATAAATGTATTCCTATATATCAAGTTCAAAAATAGTATGAAATACGATATTTTGTTTTGAACTTGCTATATAATTTAGATTGACGCCTTACTATGGAGTTTGAGGAATTAAGAAAAAAAGCCAATTTAATTCGCAAGGACCTTATCAAGATGTTGCTTGAGGCCGGGTCCGGACATTCTGCGGGGCCCCTTGGCATGGCTGATATTTTTACTGCCCTTTACTTTGATATCCTTAACCACGATCCTAAAAACCCAGCCTGGGAAGAAAGAGACAGACTGTTTTTGTCAAACGGCCATATTGTTCCCATACGCTACGTTACCATGGCTCACGCAGGATATTTTCCCAAGGCTAAGTTAAAAACTCTCAGGAAGCTCGGCTCAGATTTGCAAGGACACCCGGAGCGTGTTCGTATGCCCGCCCTTGAGACAACCTCGGGTCCGCTAGGAAGCGGACTTGCACAGGCCTCGGGATATGCCTATGCGGCCAGGATGGACAATAAACGCTTCAGAGTATTTTGTATATGCTCCGACGGCGAGCACGATGCTGGCAATCATTGGGAAGCAGTTTTATTTGCTGCAAAAAACAGGCTTTCAAACTTAACGGTTTTTGTTGATAGAAACAACATTCAAATTGACGGGCATACCGAAGATATTATGCCGCTTGAGCCCCTGGAGGACAAATATAAAGCGTTTAACTGGCACACGCTACATATCAACGGCCACAACATGGAAGAAATAATTGACGCGGTTAACCACGCAAGGGCGGTTTATGAGAAGCCAACGGTGATTATTGCTCATACAATTCCAGGAAAAGGAGTTGACTTTATGGAAAATATGCCCGAATGGCACGGAAAGCCACCAGATACAGCCCAAGCTAAAGAAGCATTGCACGAATTGCGTACTCTTGGCGGCAAGATAGTGGGAGAGCATGAGTAGTCGAAATTAAAAATTAAATTTTATGATAAATCCTAAGGCGAAACTAAGTAAGAAGATTTTTTCGAAGGAGATAGATATGATTCCCACCCGTAATGGATATGGAGAAGGATTGGTTATTGCTGGAGAGAAAAATGAGAATGTTGTTGTTTTGTGTGCTGATTTAACAGATTCCACAAGGAGTAATTATTTTAAAGAAAAATTTCCAGACAGATTTATAGAAATTGGGGTTGCCGAGCAGCTTTTGGCGACCGTTGCCGCTGGAATGGCAAATTACGGAAAAATTCCTTTTATCTCAAGCTATGCCGCCTTCTCTCCGGGTAGAAATTGGGAACAAATTAGAACAACAATTGCCATAAATGACGTTCCTGTAAAAATTGGGGGAGCGCATGCTGGAATTTCTGTAGGGCCTGATGGTGCAACCCATCAGCAACTCGAAGATATTGCCATTATGAGGGCAATGCCCAATATAATTGTGGTAGCTCCAGCCGATTCGGTCGAGACCAAGAAAGCTACAATTGAAGCGGCAGAAAACGGCAAGCCAACCTATATAAGATTTGCCAGAGAAGAAACGCCTGTTTTTACTACAGAAGATACACCATTTAAGATTGGTCGTGCTGAAACTCTCTGGGAATCAAAAGACCCGCAAGTAGCCATTATGGGGTGTGGCCCACTTGTTTATGAAGCACTAATGGCTGCTAAAAGGCTCGAAAGAGTAAAGATAGGCTGTATTGTGATTAATGGCCATACAGTCGACCCGATTGACGAGCAGACCATAATTAGAGCCGCAAAACTAGCAGGTGCGGTCGTTACAGTCGAAGAGCACCAAATAAACGGGGGTTTCGGCTCGGCCGTTGCAGAAGTCTTAAGCCGAAATTATCCTGTCCCAATGGAGTATGTCGGAATGCCAAATTCATTCGGAGAATCAGGAACACCAGATGAGCTTCTTGAGAAATATGGTATGAAATCAAAGCACATTGTAAGTGCTGTAAAGCGGGTCTTGAAAAGAAAAGCTTAATTTACCTCTTCTCCACAATCTTGAGGACAATAAAGAGGACCGCAGTCGTTTGTTGTGAATTCTTCGGTTATCGTAGATGCCGTGCATGATTCGTAGGGCTCACATAGCCCATTTCCACAAACAGCACAAGCCGTTATTTCTTTGCCAAAGCGTTTATAAAGTCCACAACTTACCTCTGTATCAATATCCTCGTCAAGGTTTAGCTCAAATTTTTCCTCTTCTGTCAATTCGCGGGTAAAACGCTCGCCGTTTTTTGTAACGCAGACTTCAGGATAAGACTCTTGAATTACACTACCGGGCAGCTTAACACATTCTGCAAAGGAGGCGGCAGCTTGTCGAACACTCCCGGATGAGCGTCCAATTAATATGGCTGAAAGAAGAATGAAAGCGGTGGAGGCGGCCAGAAATAGTAGTCCTTTTGATTTTCTCACTGTTTAAAGAATAACGCTTTTGTCCAAAAGTTTAAAGCTTTAAAAGAGAGCCTTGGTAAACGAAATATCCGATTGATACCAAAAATATAATCCAGATTAATATTACTGCAGATAGTCAAGGTTTAGGCTTTTTCTTTAGCGGGGCTTCGGGCTTTGCTTCTTCGCCGGCACTTTCAGGGTGAATAATATGAATTGCTTCCGGATCCATAATTTTAGTTTGCACCAATTGCCCTTTCTTGACAAGAGAAAATTCTCGGACTAGGCTTAATTTAATCGACTAAAGTGAAAAAAATTTTCTTTTTGACAGTTTTATCTCTTTTTCTTTTTGCGCAAACTTCTTTTGCCGGCGGATTTTATTTAAAGACAATTGGAGAACTTGACGTTGAAGGAAGCGCCCTAACGCAGTATTGGTATACAGGTACAAACGTAACCTTTACGGGCGTCGCTGCTGCTAGTGCCACAATTACCGTAACAATAGACGGAGTTTCTGGCACAACAATTTCGGACTCTTCCGGAAACTGGAATTACTCTACTAACTTTACTCAAGGAGACCATACAATTACCTTCTCAACAGAAGGAGTTAGTCCTTATACTTTCACTCTGACAATAGGCGAAGTGCCTGAGGGAGTCGGTTCTATCTCAAAATCGGATCTCCCTCAAGCGGGAGTGGCTACTCCTACGCTAATAATGTTTTTTGTAGGGGTGTTACTAATCTCTGCCCCATTTTTAGTTAAAAAGGCTCTTAGTTTTCGTACTTCTTCCTAGTTTTCTCCTTCAACGTAGGTTTTTTGGCCACCATAAAGATTGTATTACGATTCAATCAAGAAATTGGAAAGTGGAGAGGATTTGGTCGACTGCAGGTTTTAGTGGGCCTGCGCTCAAGAGAAATACCTTTTCTCCGTGGGGAAGGAAGTAGTACACCCATTCGAGTTTGTTGTCGTCAACTGTTATGAGTTTTTTGCCTCTGAACGAGCTAACTATAATTTGGCTTTCTTCAATAATCTGTGGCCCGTCATATTCTCCCTGGGCATATCTTCCCAAAAAGTTTTGTTTTGCCCACTCGGTTAAATCTTGATTACTGTCATAAGGTGTTGGGTGGTAGCCGAACTCGAAAGCGATATTGCCTTTTAGGTACCCTTGCCGGTTTCGTCTGGATCGGCTGTAACGGTATCATAGTTTGTCAGAATGGTGTGACTGCCAAAGCCTTCAGGAGAGGCGGGATACAAGTACCAGCCAGGCGGATAGCGGATGGAGAAGTTGAGAACTCGGTCGGTATGCTGGATCCAATTATCAACGGTAGGGTTGATGGAAGAAGCTGGGGTTTCTTTTTTCAATTTATTTACCTGATTTGCAAAGTAAAAAGTGGTGGCAAGGGCAATGGCCGCAATTAGAACTAAAATTACAATCAAAAGACTTGGTTTTTTAGGTTTAGGCAGATTGCTGAAGGGCTTTAGATTTTCTTCAGGAGTTTGTTGGGGAGAAACTATATGTATTGCTTCCGGATCCATAATTTTAGTGTGCATCATGTTGGTTGTTCACGCAAGTAAAAGGTGGTAAATTGGATTGATGATGGATAAAAACAAACTCGCCGAAATTGCCAAGAAATTGGTCGCTCCAGGAAAGGGAATTTTCGCGGCAGATTGGAGCCTTCGCAGTAGCGAAAAGCATTTCGAAAAAAACGACATTGAACACAATGAAGAGAGTCGTCGTCAATACCGCCAAATGTTGTTTGCCACCCAGGGGATAGAAGAATTTATTAGCGGCGTAATATTTTTTGACGAGACAATAAGGCAAAAAAGTGACAAAGGTAAACCTTTCCCCCAACTTCTTAAGGAACGAGGCATAATTCCCGGTATTAAAGTAGATAAGGGCACGGTTGATATGGAGGGTTTCCCGGGCGAGAAAGTAACAGAGGGTTTGGATGGCCTGAGTGAGCGACTAAAAGAATATTTTGAGCTAGGGGCACGGTTTGCTAAATGGAGAGCCGTCTTTGGCGTCGGTGAAGGTAGGCCTACTAGTCAATGTATTGAGTCAAATTCAGAGTCTATGGCTCGCTTTGCTGCCTTAAGCCAGGAAGCTGGTCTTGTTCCAATTGTGGAGCCTGAAGTGTTAATGGCCGGTATTCATGATATTGCCAGAGACGAGGAGGTTACCATAAAAGTGTTGGCGGAAACTTTTTCGTATTTAGAAAAGCACAAGGTATTTATTGAAGGAACCATTCTAAAAACTAATTATGTTCATCCTGGTAAAGAAAGCGGAGATAAAGTCGATTATCAGTTGATAGCCGAGGAGACTTTTCAAACTCTAGAAAGGACTGTTCCGCCTAACTTGCCCGGCGTAGTTTTCCTTTCCGGCGGCGATAGTCCAGAAGAGTCGAC
Source organism: Patescibacteria group bacterium (assembly GCA_022562395.1). GTDB lineage: Bacteria > Patescibacteriota > Microgenomatia > UBA8517 > UBA8517 > JADFPI01. The sequence goes on from JADFPI010000003.1 coordinate 21,986, forward strand.
GGCCCACCTAAACGCGATTGCCAAATTAAAAAAGGATGTTCCCTGGGAATTGAGTTTTTCTTATGCCCGAGCGCTTCAATATCCGGCAATCGAAATTTGGCAAGGTAAAAATGAAAACAAAGAGGCAGCCCAAAAAGCTTTTTATCATAGAGCGAAGCTGAACTCCTTGGCGCGCATGGGTAAATACTTGCCCGGTATGGAAAATGATTAACAATATCGAGTTGCTATCAATTGGAGATGCATCCTTGGATGTTTTTATAACTCCGACAGAATCTGACACACTTTGCCAGCTCAACGACAAAGAAAGTTTTGTCTGCTTTTCTTACGGCGACAAAATTCCTGTTAAGACTTTAGAGATATCAATTGGAGGTAACGCAGCCAACAATGCGGTTGGGGCAAGAAGGTTGGGGGTCAAAGCTGCGGTCGTTCTTAGTTTGGGCAACGATGAAATCGGTAATCAAATAGTAGATAAACTGAAAAGCGAGAAGGTTAATACTACTTATGTTGTTCAACAGCCATCGACTTCCTCAAACTATTCAAACATAATAAGTTATGCAGGCGAGCGGACAATTTTTACTTACAAGGCCCCGAGAAGCTATGCTTTCCCAGTTCAGTTACCGGGAACTCCTTGGTTATATTTGACCTCAATGGGGGACTCATTTAGGCCTTTTTACAACCGTTTTGTTGAGTGGTTAAAAGACAACCCCGAGACAAAGCTTGTTTTTAACCCCGGAAGCCGCCAGTTAAGAGCCGGTCTGGATTCAATCCGAGAGGTACTTTCCAAGTCATATATTATTTATGTTAATAGAAAAGAGGCGGAGACACTTACTGGGATGGAGAGTTCGCAGGGAAAGGAGAAAGAGCTACTTTCAGCTTTATCTGGCCTGGGGCCGAAGATTCCAATCGTGACCGATGGAGGGAGCGGTTCCTTTGTTTTTGATGGCCAGCGGTATCTTATGGCAGGAATTTTGCCGGTGGATCCCTATGAGCGAACTGGTTCAGGAGATTCTTTTGGGTCGGGGTGTTTGGCAGCCTTGATTCGCGGAAAGCCCTTGGAGGAAGCACTTATCTGGGGAACTGTTAACGCAGCAAGCGTGATAGGCTATACCGGTTCGCAGCGGGGTTTGTTGAGAGAGAATGAGTTAGAAGTGTGGCTTGAGAGAGCAAGAAGTAGTGAGGTTAAGGTGAAGGAGTTTTAGGTTGCCGTATAGCCGATGGTATTGATGTTTTGTATTATTTGTTCTTTGGTAACTTTGGCCGGGTCAAACTCTATCGTTCCCTTCTTTCCTTCGTAGTCCACAAAAGCCGATTTTACCCCATCCATTTGGGTAACCAGCATCTGAATTCCGGTAGCACAAGCTCCGCAATGCATTCCTTCTATGTTAAAGTCAACTTTTTGCATTAGCCATTTAATAATAACACAGCAAAAAAAGATATGTCTAGTTAAATTAGGCGGTAGCGCCCTCCTTGGTGGGCGCGGAAATAGCAGAAGCAGCCTTGGCAGCCTGCTTCTCAATAGGTGGAGTATACCGTCTCAAAAGCAAGGAGTTGGCAACAACCGAAACCGAGCTAAAGGCCATCGCAAACCCTGCTATCTCGGGTCTTAAAGTGGCCTGGCTAAAGTTGAAAAATATCCGCCCGGTTATGCCGTAGTTCTCGGCAATACTAACCACCCAAGGAGCCGCCACGCCGAGGGAACTTTGGGTAACTAAAAGATGTATGCCTCCCGCGATTGGTATTGCGGCGACATTGTAGACAAAGGCCCAGAAAAGATTTTGCCAGACCTTTTTTATTGTTTTTCCGGAAAGCTGAATGGCGCTGGCTACATCGCGTAAGTCGTCTTTTACCAAAATTACCTCGCCCGTCTCAATTGCAACATCAGTGCCTGAACCAATTGCAATACCGATATCGGCCTGGGCCAGAGCAGGGGAGTCGTTAATACCGTCTCCCACCATTGCTACCGACTTACCCTCCGCTTGCAACTTTTTAATCTCCTGGGCTTTCTGCTCTGGCAAGACTTCAGCCAAGGCCCGGTCAATCCCAACCTGTTTTGCAATCGCCTCTGCGGTTTTGGGGTTATCCCCTGTAATCATAATAATCTCCTTACCCATTTTCTTGAGCTCGGCGATAGCTTCTTTTGCGAACGGCTTTAACGTATCTGCCATAGCAATGACTGCCACCAGTTTCTTATCCACCGCCGCGTATACTACCGTTTTGGCCTCATTCTGCAGTTTTTCCGTAGTTTCTTCCTGCCCTTCAATCGAAATTCCCAGGGATTCAAAATAGCCTGTATTACCAATAACTACTTCGTGCTCCTCAACCTTGCCGTAAACTCCCAGCCCGGCTTCGGCTTTAAAGTCGGTTACTTTTGGTAAGGTTTTAAATTGCGACTCTCCTTTTTCAACTATTGCGCGGGCCAAAGGATGCTCTGACCCGACCTCAACTGCGGCAGAAAGTTTTAGCGCTTCATCCTCGCTCATATCTCCTACCTTGACAAAATTTGTTACCACCGGTTTACCAATAGTTAAAGTGCCAGTTTTATCAAAGACGATAACTTGGGTCTTATACGCCTTCTCTAGAGCCTCTCCTCCTTTTAAAATTATCCCGAATTTCGTCGCTCGGCCGATTCCTACCATCAAGGCGGTGGGTGTTGCCAGCCCCATTGCACAAGGGCAAGAAATGACCAAAACCGCAATCATTCGCAAGAGCCCTGCCCTGAAAGGAAGGGCTGCAACAAAGTACCAACCAACAAATACGGCAATAGAGAGAATAATCACCGCCGGGACAAAGTATTCACTTATATTGTCAACCAGGTTTTGTATCGGGGCTCTTGAGGCTTGTGCGTCCTCCACCATTTTTACAATTTGGTTAAGGAGGGTATCTTTACCAACCTTGGTAGCTTTGAATTTTATTAAGCCCTCCTGATTTACTGTTGCGCCAATTACTTCATCCCCCACGCTTTTTTTGACTGGAAACGATTCTCCGGTTACTACCTTCTCGTCGATATGGCTTGTTCCTTCGATGATTTCCCCGTCAACAGGAAACTTCTCTCCAGGACGAACCACAACCGTATCTCCTACCGCGAGCTGGTCAATGGGGACAGTTACCTCGCGGCCGTCGCGCAAAACGTGTGCTTCTTTAGCCCCGAGTTTCAGAAGTTCTTTTATGGCGGTTGACGCCCTGCCTTTGGCCCTGGCCTCAAAGTATCGCCCTAAAAGGATAAAAAATAGAAGTGCTGCGGACGATTCCCAAAACGGATGGTCGATATTAAAGAATAGAAATCCAATGGCACTGTAAAAATAGGCTGCAGAAGTGCCAAGTGCTACCAAAACATCCATATTTGCAGAACCGACCCGAATAGCAGTATAGGAGTTTCGGTAAAACTGCCAGGCGATAACAAACTGGATTGGAGTGGAAAGAACCCAGTAGATGTAGTTAAGGTCAATGCGAAGTGGCGGGTTGGAAATATCGACAAAAATCCCTACCAATAACTTCATCGGTTGGGCAACGAACCAGAAAAAATAATTAGATAAATACGATCCGTAGGCAAAAAATCCGCTTCCGGAAAGGGCTGGGATTTGTCGATTGATAAAGTCAAAAAACTCATGGACATGAGTGACATTAAACATGTGAATGAGCATGTAGTAGACAATGATGGGGAAAGCCAGGATGAATGCGGCAATTACCCGCCTCTTAGCTTCTTCGATTTTTCTTAGCTCGGACTTCTCTTCGTCTTCGGGGTTTGTTCTTCCGGCCTCATCCGGGCGAATCAAGTCGTAGCCGATTTTATTCATCAACTCGTCAATTTTCTCAAGCGAGGTTTTTTTCTCGTCGAACTCGATTGCCGTCTTTTCAGCCCCGTAGTTGGTCTTAATAGCAATAACGCCTTCCTCTTTGCCTATCAGCTTGTCAATCAGAGTGGAACAGGATGAACAGTGCATCCCTTTTACTTTATATATTTGTTTAGTCATACTATTATTCTGTCTCTACAGCACTTCTTACCTGAATTTTGCCCAACATATCAAAATGCGTGCGTTTCTCCCCGTCTATTATTCCTTCTCCACAGGGGACAGAACAATAAAAGGGAAATTCGCCTTCCTGTGTTACCACAAAGTCGAGTGTTATAGTCTCTCCTGCGGGCATTCTTTGGGCTACACCGAATGCGTCAATTGCAATTCCGTGGTCGTAGTCGTCTTCATTTATGAGAGTGAGTATGACTTTATCTCCTCGGTTGACCTCGATAACATCCGGATTAAATTCCCAGTGGTTTTTGCTAGCAACTATTGTAATCTCAAGTATTTCGCCCGTGACTACAGGCCTTAACTCCTCTGGCAACAAAAAAGTACGATAGGCAACTCCGCCAATCATAATTAATATAATAATGCCGATAATAATATAGTACTTGTTCACGTTGACGTTTCTGGCTCTTTTTCCGGGGACTTTTCAGTACTGGCTGGAGGAGTTTCTACTTTAGGCTCAACACCTTTTTTGACAGGCGCTTTTACTTGGAGATACTTGTGGACCCCTAAACTCAAAAGGGTCATCAAAATCAAAGACGCTATCAAAAGCCCCCACCATTGAGCAGATTTTGAGATTACTTTTTCTTCTTCTTCAACGCCGACGGCAACACCTGGATCAACCCTTATCCAAAAGCCAGCGGTTAGCGCCTCGTCTTCAGAAAACTCCGCGTCTTTTGGTCTAAATTGCGCAAAGGCTTTGTAGGCCCCAGATTCAGGAAATGTAACGTGGAACGAGATTCCTTTATGAACTTCATCCACCTGGTCGTCATCGTGAACATCTTCTCCATTAGCATAGGCGACAGGTATAAAAGATGCTGGGTTTTGCTCTTGAGGTTTTTCCTGTTCTGGGCGCAGATTCATAAGCCATTTAAGGTCCTCTTTGATAATCGTAAGTTGCATTTCTTCTCCCAAAAAAGGGGCTAACTCCGCAGTCCCGGTTGTGGTGTTTACGCTAAATACAAGGTCGGCTTTCCGTCCTGGCACAATGGGCTCGTCGTATTCAATCAGTACTTGATATTTACCCAGCTCATCATTTCCCACAACGAGACTTTTGACAAACGACATCTCCTCTTCAGTTTGTGTTGACCCTTCTCCTTTAACAGATATTTCCGGGTGACTAAAAGTATAAGTCATGCCGCCCCGCTTAACATCGGTCCAGAGTTTGTAAGTTCCTGGATTTTCAAATTGGCGCTCGATACTCCAGAGCTCGGGGGATTCAGCGTCGGCTTCGGGATGAAGGTGGAAAAACTCTTCCAGGTCATCGCGCATACCAATTACGTGTATAAACTTCTCATCGGTAATCTCAAGGTCTGTTACCGGTTTATTGCCCGGTTTTTCATTGACGAAGAAATCAAGCCTCGTAGTTTGGCCAGTCGATGCAGGAAGCGGTGAATAATTGAGATTTACGACCAAACCTTCGCGTACACTTCCTTCCTCGACAACTAATTGTCTGGCCTCAACACTCTTTTCGCCAACTGCTTTCGTACTGTCCAGCTGCCCATCTTTAGTTTCAGAGGGTGCCCCTTCTTCCCCTAAATGTACTCCCTTTCCTGTCATAAATGTCCACCCGGTGGCTACTCCGACTATTCCCAAGATTATGGTAAATATTGCAACTAGTATTGCGACAGTTTTTCTTCCCGGCTTTTGTTTGATGAAATACCAAATCATGGTCAATGCGATAAGCCCCAGCATGAAGAGATTGCCGTATTTGATAAATCCTGGAATATCGATTAGTTTGTGCTCATGCTTTAGGACTATTTCCCCAAATTGCGCACCCCCTACGTTGGCGACAAATTGCTCCCAGAGGTTATGAATGCCTCCGGCAATAAACCAATCGTGGCCAAATAAGCCGAAAGTCAAAATGAAGGCACCGATAACTATTAGCATCCAGCCAGTGTATTTCTCTATTACCTCTTTTTTCTTGGCTATAGTGCCCGTGGCATTGACACCCAGAATGCCTAGTATCGCAAGAAATATTAAGGGTACCGCGCGCCCTGCACCGTGGACAAAGCCCAAAAACCAGCCGTTGAACAAATCTCCTACGCTTGCTATATAGCCAAGAAGGACATAAAAGGCAGGGTTAGGGCAACCAACCCCGGCGTTACCGAGAAAAAGTCCCAAAAGAAATGTTTTTACATAATCTCCTCGCTTTTGAATAAAAGCCGGAAAATTCCCGCTATAGCTGGGTATTCTAAATTTAAGTAGACGTATTTCTGATAACCCAAAAAGGAATGCCGCGCCTCCACCGATCATAAGCATTCCCTGGGTGGCGGCAGTTAAGCCCAAAATTTTCCCCAAAGCAGCAATAAATACTCCGTAGAAGCTTAAGGTTAAAGTGAGACCAAGTCCAAAAAAAAGTGCCATGAGGAACCCCTTTTTAGGATTTTTGCCCATGGCCATTGGAACTATCACAAACGCCATGGGTAAGGTGCAGGGGAGAAATATCATCGAAAGACCAGCGGCGAAGGCTAGAGTCAAGCCTACTGTTTGCTCAGGAGTAGTTGCCAGCCAAAAAAGCCCGACAACAAATATCAAAAAGAGAACAAAACCAAGAGCTGCAAGGCGAACTTTAACTTTTCGCCCGCCGCCGAGTTCCTGGCTCACTGGGGCACCCTCGGGCAGTTCCACTTGCTGATGTATAGGTTTAGCTAATTGTTCTTCCATAGGTTTAATTCACGGCTAGTCCACAATATTCTCGTGTGGGATACAAAACAATCAAGCGTTTCGGGAAGACAATATTAGAAGAACTTTGGTTGAACATGGGCAGGCAACACATGTCTTAGCTGTTTTTAGTGTATCACTTTTTCTGTTAGCTGTGTCAAAACTTTAAAAATAACATCTTCCCCGCCCCGGGTGGCGGGGTTTTTATCTCTACAGCAAAGCTGTACGTCTTCGTCGTAAAGAAAGATGTTTTATTCGAGCTGGCGAAAACAAGCTTTGCTTATTCGAACGATAGTGAAAACAAGCTTTGCTTATCTAATTGGGCTAAGAAAGGTCTCTGTGGGTTTTATACATAAATCCGGCGTCTGTATTAATTTTTTCAAGCGATTTTGTAATTTCTTCAAATAGTTGATTTGAATCAACTTCCGCCTTTTCTGAAATCCAATCTTTTATTTCTTCTGCAACGGTTGCAGCTATCTTTTCTGCCGCCTCTTTCGGAATATGGGTGTTAAGGCAGGCCGCATAAGTGGATGCGTAAACCTTCCTTTCGTCAAACTCTTCCTTGCGACCGCCCCTTTTTATTATTTGATTGTCCATATCAAAATTAACCAAGATTAATAATACCATTTGCGATAAATATCAAAAGCCAGCCTAAAGCAACCAGCAAAAGCCCCACCATCAACCTCATTCTACCGCGGTTGACCTGCTTCCAAAGTTTTATATTCTGAAGTTTTACTCCCGAGACTACTAAACCCAAGATTATTAAGAGGGGAGAGACGAAAATTATGTTATACAAAACCAAAAGCAAAAAAGCATTGAAATCAAAGTTTTGAGAAAGCAAGGCGATAATCGCAAGGTAAGGTGCCCCGGTGCAGGGAAGCTCGACTGCCGAAACGAAAACTCCCAAGAGAGCAATCCCTAAAAAGGTAGTTTTTGAGGACATTTTGTGAAGCTTTTTTGAAAAGTAAGTCGGAATTGCCAGTGAGAAACCTTTCCCGTACCAAAAATAATCTTTAATCTCAACAACCCCAGCCGCAATTATTATGGTTCCAACCAAGATAGATAGATACGCTGTAACATAAAGTGGTATCGCGGAGAAAAAGTATAAAAGTCCAAGTCCGGCTAAAAGATAAGTTAGAAATATTGAAAAGATATAGGTTAACCCTAAAAATATTAGGCGTTTTACTGATCGGCCGCTTACAAGGACGGCGCTTACCATCAAAATCATGACGCCTATTGCACAAGGGTTAATAGCGTCAATAGCCGCAGTTGTAACGACAGTAATGATTGTTGGCAGCTGGCCTGCAACAGATGGATTCATGTTTACCTTATCTCTAAGTCTCCCTTATCCCGCTCAATTTCATAAAATCTACAAAGGTATCCAGTTTTGTCTTTTGGCGAATCAAATTCAAAGATTATACAGTCTCCGGGAGGAACGTTTACTTCTGGCGAAGGAACGTAATCTGTGTAATTCTCAAGCTTAGTTTGCGTAGCAACTGCCCCGTCTGTTTTATAAAGAAATACCTGCCACTCGCCCTCGCTACCGTCAGGACATGAGTCGTGATTATTTATTTCTAGTAGCCCACCTTCTGCCGGTATAGAAAAACTTGACTGACTAAGGTTTCCTCCAACTACTCTAAAAAAAGATGAAAGTGAAACATCAGAATGGTTTACAACTGCACCCTCAATGTGTATTCGGGCGTCGTCATGGTGATGAAAAACAGGAGTCCCAACGCGGTTAGACAAAAAGCCATCCGGTCCTTTTAGCCTAATCTCCTCCCCACACACGAAGATTCGAAAATCGGCGTGCCGATGCACAGGACCACGAGTATAAGATACAAAGTTAAGATATAAAGTCGAGAGCACAAAATATAAAGTAGGTAAAACTATTGCTGTTGTCATTAAACCGAACAATATTTTCTTAGCCGGTTCGCTTTTCTCCTTAATTACAGAACTTATAATAACTAAGACTATTAGGATTAATCCCGCCGCAATTGCAATCCTTATAGAGCTGGTTCTAATAAATTCGTCAATGGCGAAAGCGGCGACTTTTTCAACTTCCTCTGCGTGCTCGTCGTCCCCATTTGCAAGTACCGTTTGGACCTTATTAAGGAATAGAAGAATGGATACTGAGCTGAGGTAGGCAGGCATTTTAAAATTCATCGGGCTAAGATATGTTAGTACATATTAGGGGATTTCTCCAAGCCCTTAGCAAAACTCGCAGAAGTTATCTTTAGTTTGTTTATGCTCTCCTTTTGCCGGATCACCGCAACACTCCTTGCAGCAATATTTCGAGTCACCCAAGACAAAAACTCCTTCCTTCTTAGCCTTGAACTTCCCGCACTTTACGCATTTGTATCTTTTTTCTTTAGTCAAAACTTGTACCATACTGAGCTATCCTAATATTACTCATAATCATACAGAGGATGCAATAGTCAGCCCTAACGCCTTTCTTCTAAAAACCACCACTTTGCCATCTCGACCCCAAGTATCTCGATCACTCCAAGAATTAGAATCACTCCCCAATTTCCTAAAGATTAGGAGAAGGAAGCTATTAAGTTCAGGAAGAAAGTTCTTTTAATTTTGCTACGAATTTTTCTCGGTCAAATCCTCCGGTGGCCCAAAGCTCTCCATTGAGAATGATTCCCGGAGAGGCAAGAATCATGTACTTTTGGGCCATCTCTTGACCTTCAGGAGTCGAGACATCAGATTTGCGAAACTTCACATTGGGCCAATCGGTTTCAATTGAGTGCCAAAACTCTTCAAATGCTTTACAAATCGTGCACCCAGGAGAAGTAAGCTCGGTTAAGGTAACTTGTTTCATACGATTTCATTATATGTTAGACTCAAAAAAAAGCCAAAAGATATATGGCGAAAATTTTTGTCACTAGAAAAATTCCGGGAGACGCATTGGATAAGCTGACTAATTCGGGCCACGAGGTGAAAGTTTCTGAATTTGACAGACCCTTGGCCGAGGAAGAGTTGGTCGAGAGAGTAAAAGGGGTGGATGCAATCTTTTCCCTTCTGACAGATAGAATAGACGGTGATTTAATAGACGCTGCCGGTCCTCAGCTTAAGATTATCTCAAATTACGCTGTCGGTTTTGACAATGTAAGCGTTAAAGAGGCAACGGACAGGGGAGTAGTGGTAACAAATACTCCGTCAGACGAAGTTAATGAATCAGTTGCCGAGCACGCATGGGCGTTGATGTTGGTTTTGGCCCGTCGAATTGTTGAAGCAGACGAGGCAACCCGTAAGGGTGCCTATAAGGGTTGGGAGCCTAACATATTTTTGGGAGTTAATATGGTTGGAAAGACTTTGGGGATTGTCGGTCTTGGAAGAATTGGCAGCAAAGTAGTTCTTAGGGCTAAGGGGTGGGGAATGAGGGTTTTGTATAACAAAAGGACAAGAGACGAAAAGGCGGAGAAAGAACTTGGCGTTGAATATGCGCAACTTAATGATTTGTTTGCAAGAAGTGATTTTGTGACCTTACATGTGCCGTTGACTGATAAAACGCGTCATATGATTAACAAAGACGCTTTGGCTAAAATGAAAAAAGGGGCTTATCTAATAAATACTTCAAGGGGCCCGGTGGTCGACGAACATGACTTGGTTGATGCACTAAGAAGCGGGCACTTGGCCGGAGCAGCCCTGGATGTTTTTGACAATGAGCCGAATATCAATCCAGAGTTAATTGGTATGGAAAATGTTGTCTTGACACCGCATATTGCCTCGGCCACCTGGGAGGCCAGAGATAAAATGGGTGAGCAAGCAGTTGAGGCAATTTTAGATACTTTTGCGGGCAAAAAACCACAGAATTTAGTGAATGAAGAAGTTTGGGAGAAAAGGAGAAAATAGACTATATTGAGTAAAATAATTTGTTAACTTTATAAAATTTATTCCTCAGAGCCCACCCCGAAGATTATACGAAAGTTGTAAATTCTAACCCCTGTTCGTATACTGATATGGGGTAAAATAAAATATCTACATGGCCTTTCTTAAAAGAAAAAAAGACTTAACAAAAGACATAGAGGAAAAATCCACCAGTAGAAAATTAAAGAGTTTAAAAAAACCAACAGGGAAAAAAAAAGAAGAAAAAAAACCCTGGGGGAAAAAAGAGAGATATTTGGTACTTTTCGTCTTTGTCATAACCGTTGGAACTTCTGCAGTTTTGGGGCTTTCTTCTCGACAGTGGAAATTACCTGGTATTCCAAGGGTTGCCTTTCCCTCTTTTAAGACAAAAAGGATTGTGATAGAGGTAGACGAAAAGACCAGGGAGGAGAGGGAAAAGGAGGAGACAGTAGCTTCTTCTTTTAGAGAAAAAACTCGTAATTTATCAGGAATATATGGCTTTTACGTAGTGAAACTGGGTAGTGGAAGTTCTTACGGTTACCTTGAAAGAGAAGTATTTGAGCCGGCATCGCTTAATAAACTTCCGGTAATGGTAGCAATGTACATGCAGGCGGAGCAGGGAAACCTAGATTTAGAGACAAACTATAATTTGAAACAGTCGGACAAGGTGGTTGGGTCTGGGAGTTTATCTTCGAAGCCTTCTGGATATGAGTTGACCTACCGGGATTTGGTTAGGCTAATGGGCAAAGAGTCGGACAACACTTCTTTTAATATCGCCAGAAATATTTTGGGCAAAAGAAAAATCGTTGAGACAATCGCTGCAGCAAAAATGGTGGATACGGTTATCTTTGACGAAGAACAAAAGACGACGCCTTACGACATCGGCACTTTTTTCCAAAATCTCTGGAGAGGAAATCTGGTGAGCGAAAAATCGAGGGATGAACTTTTAGGTTTCTTAACAGATACAAATTATGAGGCTTGGTTGGCTGAGGGAATACCCGACGGTGTTGAAGTTGCCCATAAATTTGGTCGTGAACAACACGTCGTCAATGACGCAGGAATTGTCTTTGCTGATGAGGCTTTTGTTTTGGTTATTATGTCAAAGGGGGTAGTGGAAAGAGAAGCCGACGCCATATTTCCCGAACTTGCAAGGATTGTGTATGAGATTGAAATGAGTGAGTGAGTTTTTCTTAATCTCCTAATAACTTAATATCTTAATCACTTAGTATCTATTTTATCGCTCGGTGCGTGCTGCCGGCTCAAGAATTCTTCCTCTTTTTTTTAATTTTTCCTTTTCTTCTTCTATTTTAATAATCTCTTCTAATCGACAGACCGTCTTAGGTTGGTTTTCCTCCAAAAACCACTCGACTCTTGTTGGGCAGCCTTCGCAGGACAATGTGCCAGTCAGGGTGCACACGGGTACTTGAACGAGTCCTGGAGGTACTGGCCAATCGTCGTTTGGTTTCTGGGCCAAAAGAGCACTCATTATTTTATTGAATATCGGCGAGGCTCCGGTTACTCCTGAGGCAACCCTGGCCATGGGAGAATTATCGTTGTTTCCAACCCAAACTGCCACCAGGTAGTCTTGGTTAAACCCAATTGTCCAGTTATCCCGAAGGTCGTTGCTGGTGCCGGTTTTGACGGCAACCTCATTGTGGTTTGGTATGACTAATTGAGAAAAACTTCCAAATGACGGTGCGCGTGCATCATTATCTTTTAAGATGTCAATTAAAAGGAAAGCTACTCGGCTGTCAAGAACTTGTTCGCCCTCACAATTGAGTTTAGCTACCCCAGCAGCTTCTACCTCTTCCACCAGATCTGCCTTTCCTAAAATGCATTCATTTTGGTTGAGAACTTTTCCCTTATAATTAGCAACTTTTAAAATAGAGGACAATTCAGACTGCCTTCCGTAATTAGCTAAGGTAGTGTAAGCACGGGCTAGGTCGATTAATTTAACTTCGCCTCCTCCCAGAGTTAAGGACAGTCCATATCTTGATGGGTCATTCCAGGTGGTTATTCCCATTTTTTGTCCCATTTCAATCATGTTTTTTACGCCGTATGACGCCAAAACCTTAACAGCCGGGACATTTCTGCTTTCGGCGAGGGCGTTTCTTAAAGAAAGATTTCCGCGGAATTTTCCATCGTAGTTTTTTGGTGAGTAAGGGGGCTGTCCGGCAACGGAGAAAGTGACTGGGGTGTCGGCCAGTATTGTTGCCGGAGTGTAACCGTTTGATAGAGCATAGGCATAATTAACTATTTTGATGGCCGAGCCCGGCTGTCTTGGCCTTACAGTTACATTTACGTTTCCGTCGGCCTCAAGATCGAAATAATCTTTTGACCCCACCATTGCCAAAATCTCACCCGTTTTTGTATTCACTACCAAAGCTGCCCCATTGGTTACATTCAAATTTCTAATTTTTTTGATTTCTTCTGAAACGACCCGCTCGGCGAGCTTTTGAATCGAATAATCCAAGGTGGTAACCACTTCCAGTCCGCCAGTCCCAACAAGCTCTTCTCCAAATTCTTCGGCCAACTTTTCTCTGACATACATAACAAAATGGGGGGCTTCAATATCAACTCTATTTGGGGCGAATTTGAGTTCGTGATTTAAAACTTCCTCTGCCTGCTTTTTGTTAATAAAGCCATTGGCTACCATTAGACTAACAACTTCTTTTTGCCGCTGACGAGAGAGTTCCGGATTCGGACCAAAAGGAGAATGGCGGGTTGGGCTTTTGGGAAGACCTGCTAAAAGAGAAGCCTCGGCGAGTGAGAGTTTGTTGACGTCTTTGCCAAAGTAAACGCGGGATGCTTCTTGGATTCCGTAGGCAGTTCCGCCATAAGAGACCTCATTTAGATACATTTCCAAGATTTCATCTTTGCTGAAGCTAAACTCAACCGCGATTGCTAAAACTAGTTCTCTTAATTTTCGAACTAAAGTTTTTTCTGAAGACAAAAGGGCGTTTTTTACAAGCTGTTGGGTTATTGTTGAGCCACCGGAGAGTTCTCCGCGCCTTATATTTCGAATGGTTGCCCGCAGGATTCCTTTTATAGAAAAACCCGGATGCGTATAAAATTCTGCGTCTTCAATGGCAATGGTTGCCAGTCTTACCTCAAGAGGAATTTCTTGTAGTGGAACTAAGGTTCTATTTTTATCTTTGTAAATTTTGTAAAGCAGTTTTCCCTCTCTGTCGTAAATTTTTGTCGATACCTCAAGCTCTCTTGTTACCAGCTCGTTAGGTGACGGTAAATCGCGCAAAACAAGCCACCAGGTGGCAAACCCAAATAAGGTAATTCCCAGGAGGAAAGTCGTAGCAAATAGTATCGGTTTTTGCCTGATTCTTGGAAGCTTTATTCTGAACTTGGAAGCCCTAATCAGCCAGAGCTTTAGTTTTAAGAGAAGAAGGAAAGCTAGCGATTTTGGTTTTTCAAGTGTAGTTAGAGGTATTTTTGGAAGAGAAATTCTTGGTGGTTTTATTTTGAGCGAGAGTACCACGCGATTTATCGCGTGGATGAGAGCGAAAAACAAATTTTTCTGCTTGCTGAATACCGCGGCTTTTAAGCCGCGGTAGTTTATTTCGGAGGCCATTTTTGCAATGAGCTTAAAGAAGTTGGCTAGAATTTGGACTAAGTTAATAGTCGTGTGGCCAATAAAAGCAATGAAGACCAGTAATAGTTTGAAAAAGTTAACGCTGAATATTCTGGTTGAGCGCCCGAGCCAATAGGAGATAGAAAGGAAAGCGATTATTATGCCCGAGAGAAGAAGGTAGAGTGGTTTGCCAATAGAAACCAGTATCCTCCCCAGAGTTTGGAGGATTTTTCTTGTTAGTTCTGGGGCAAGTTTAACATTTGGTTTTCCCTGCCTGTTGACAGACAGGTTTTGGCGGTTAGCCACTTCAGCCTATATTGTAGCAAGTGAAACAAGATTGTTGAAGGGTTATTTTATCGGCCGAGTGGGTATCTGAAAGCAGCTTGTAAGGTACTATGCTAGTTTTGAATGGGGTATCTGATAGTGACAGGTTGGATGGGTAGTGCACAGTCTAGGCAATACATTGCCCCGAGTGGGTCAAAAAGGACTTTGTGGCTTTGCATTTCGGTTTGCTCCGGCGGTGTTTCTCCTGATGCCGGCGCACCGGTGGTTTTATCAATAGGAATATCTCTTTGGCCGCCTTCAATGGAAGATGCAACTGTTCCTTTCAAAAAGTATTCAAAACGTGTTGGACATCCCGGGTCGGCAGTAGAGCTTTCTGGAAGAACCCCGGTTGTGGCGCAAACTGTTGCACCGATAATTGTGTCCGGCTGTTTTGGCCAAGCGTGGCCCTCTTCTTTCTCATCGTAAAAACCGTCTTCGGCTTTATCCAGTGCCTCGCCAATTACACGATTCCAAATAGGAGAGGCACCAGAAACTCCAGATACGGCCCCGCTCATTGGAGCATTGTCGTTATTTCCGACCCAGGAAACAACCAGCACGTAGGGGGTAAAGCCGATGGTCCAATTGTCGCGCCTGTCATTGGTAGTCCCGGTTTTGACGGATACTTCTGGGTGGCCGCGGACATTAAGAAGCGAACCTCCTCCAAAAGCCGCACTCCTTGCATTATTGTCGTGCAGAATATGCGATATCAGAAATGTCACATCGGGAGTTAATACTCTGTCTCCTTCAAGTTCCTCAAAATCAACCTCCTCTAGTACTTTTCCTTTCCAATCTTCTACTTTTAGAACAGAAATTAAAGGTTGTTTTATTCCGGAGTTGGCAAATACGCCGAAGGCAACTGCCATGTCATATGGCGTTACTTCTCCGCCTCCCAGGGTAATGGAAAGTCCGTAATTTGACGGGTCGGTGAAGGTAGTTATACCTAAAAGACGGGCAAACTCGACAAAGTTTTCAATCCCATTTAGGGCAATAACTTTTACGGCAGGAAGGTTATAAGAGTTTCCTAGGGCAAATCTCGCTTGGACAAGTCCGTGGAATTCGCCATCATAATTTCTCGGGCAATAGAGAGGCTGTCCCACTACCGAAAAGCAAGTCGGCACGTCTGCAAGAGCAGTTGAGAGTGTAATTTTTTTATCCCTAAGTGCCAGGGCATAATTTAGAGGTTTTATGGCCGAGCCCGGCTGCCTTTTTGCTAAAGTTACATTTACTTTTCCGTCTTCGTCTTGGGCAAAGTAGTCTTTTGAACCGACCATGGCCAGAATCTCACCCGTTTTTGGCCTGGTCACCAGGGCTGCTCCGTTTCCCACATTGTACTGGTTAAGTTCTTCTACTTCTTCTGCCACCGCTTGCTGGGCAAAATCTTGTAAATCCAAATCAAGGGTGGTGGTTACTCTTAAGCCTCCTTGTTCGACCATAACCTCTCCGTATTTCTCAACTAGCTTCTCTTTCACCCAGAGGGCAAAATGAGGAGCTTTCGGTGCCTCGACTTCTGCAAATTTAAGCTCTTCTTGAAGGGCACTATCTGCCTCCTCTTGGGTTATATAGCTGTCTTCGACCATTCGTCTTAGAACCGCCTCCTGGCGCGTTTTGGCGCTTTCAGGGCGAGCTCCGAACGGCGAATAGCGAGTGGGTGCCGCCGGTAGGCCAGCTAAAAGCGTTGCTTCTGCCAAGGTGAGGTCCTTGGCGGCTTTATCAAAGTAAAGCTCGCTTGCCGCCTCTATTCCGTAGGCAGTTGAGCCGTATGGTATTTGGTTTAGGTACATCTCTAAGATTTGATCTTTTGTATAAAGCATCTCCACTATCATTGATAAAACAAACTCTCTTATCTTTCTTCTAACTGTTCTTTGCGGAGTTAAAAGAGTATTTTTTACAAGCTGTTGTGTTAGGGTTGAACCTCCTTGCAGTTTTTGTTTAAACACAATATTGTAGGCGGCTCTGGTTATTCCGGCTAAAGAAAAACCGCGGTGTTTGTAAAAATCTTTGTCTTCAATTGCGATAGTTGCTTGAGGAGTGTAATCAGGGAGTTCTTCAATTTCAATGGGTGTTCTTCTTTTGTCTGCATATATTTCAAAAATTAATTTAGAGTTTCTGTCAAAAAGTTTAGTCGAGACTGGATATTGTTTGGAGGTAAGGGTTGTAGGCAAGGGCACTCCCCAGAAAAGCCATAAAGAAACCGATATAAGAGTTGCAAAGAAGATAAGCCCTTTAAGGGCGCGCCTTCCTTTAAAAAATTTTGGAAAAGGAAGACCTCGCTTTTTCTGTGTCTTTTTCTTGATAACTTTCTTTTTTCGCTTTTTTTTGGCCATCGGGGAATTCTATACCCATTAGTCTAAAGAGTATACTACATCACTTGACTTAATCGTGGCCAAGCAATACGATAATTTTAGGGTCAGGTTATGGCCGCAAAAGCTAAATCGAATAAATTAATCTACACCCTGGTTGCTTTGGCCGTTTTCATCTTAGCGGCAGGATACCTTGCCGGAACTTCTTACAGAAAAACCAGGAAAGAGGAAGTTGAGACCCCAAAGGTAGTGGTGCCGGCTGAAGAGCTTCCGGAAAACGTAAGCCGTGGAAGTATTCAAGAAGCCTCCGGCGGATTTGAAATCGAGCGAGGAGGATTACGGGCATTCCCAAGAGATTTTCCAGTATACCCCGGAGCTTTGGTCGCCAGTTCTTGGAAGGTGCGAAGTGAGCCTCCTTTTGAGGGCGAAACTGTTGTTTGGGAAGCGGAGGCTTCTATTTCCGACGTTGCTAACTTCTACAAAGACGAAATGGAGGATGCTGGTTGGAGCGCGACAGAATTAGCGGTCAATCAAACACCGGCAATGCTTGGTTTTGATAAGGCCCAAACAAAGGTTTATTTTTGGATTGGCCCCGAGGCTGGAAGCACAGTTGTTCAAGTGACTATAGCAACTAAGTAAGGGCCTCTAGCCAATGAAACTTCAACTAGAAAAAAAGGCTTGGTGGGAGTACCTTGAGCATGATCTTCAAGAGCTACTACAGCAATCACTCTTATTATCTGAAATTGCTAAAAAGTGGGGAAGGGATCCTTCGGCCCATTCGACAAGCTCAGGACAGGAATTCCACGATTATGCATTTGTCGTTTTTCCAGCAGCTAAAGCTTACGAAGGATTTTTGAAAAAGCTTTTTTTGGATTTGGGGTTTATTACCGAAAACGATTATTATGGAAAGCGGTTTCGTGTTGGTAAGGCACTAAATCCTTCTTTGCCTTCTAGGTTAAGGAAAAGGGAAGGTGTTTATGATAAGCTAGTTGATTTTTGCGGGAATGAAAATTTGGCAGACAAACTTTGGCACACTTGGAAAAAAGGAAGAAATTTAGTATTTCATTGGTTTCCAAATGAGAAAAATGCGGTTGACATGAATGAGGCGGTTGATAGGCTAAACATGATTGTTGACGCTATGGATTCTGCTTTTAAAGAGTGTAAAATGGACAAAGATGCCAGCTAAAAAGCAAATCAATTTAGAAAGATTGAAAAATGCAATAAGCCTGGCCGCGTTTTTGCTGGTTGCTTGGGGTTTTTATAGGTTTCTTTTCCAGTTTCCGGAAGAAATTGAAGAACTCATTATTAAGCCAATAGTTTGGCTCGGGGCAACTTATTATTTTGTAAAGAAAGAGCGCGCCAAGGCGTCATCGCTAGGGATAACCAGCAAAAATCTTTTTCCGGCCATTTATTTATCGCTTGCTCTTGGTGCTGTGTTTGTAATTGAAGGGTTGGTTATTAATTTTGTCAAGTATGGAAGCTTTAATTTTGCCGCCAACATTGGCCAAAAGGCACTCTTTGCAGCCTTGGGGCTATCTTTTGCCACCGCAATATCTGAGGAGATTACCTTTAGGGGTTATATTTTCAATCGTGTTTGGAAGACGCTCAATAATGAAATTTTGGCCAATTTATCAACCAGTTTATTGTGGGCTTTAATCCATGTTCCAATTACAATCTTTGTCTGGAAGCTTTCCCTTGGAGCAGCTTTGCTTTATCTTTTGTTAACAACCATTTTTGGGATAGGGAGTGCCTTTGTTTTTGCCAGGACAAAAAACGTTACCTCATCAATTCTTCTTCATGTTTTATGGGAATGGCCGATAATTTTGTTTAGATAGAACTTAGCTCTTCTTAGCTACGCTTTTTTAGCAACTGACGCGGTATTGATTTCAAAATTAGCGTTGCAGTTAAAACTAGGACTTTTAAATCGACAAAGAGGGACCCATTCTCGACATAGTCTATATCCAACCTCATCCACTCATCAAAGCTTAAATTATGAGCACCTTTTACAACCCAGTTGCTTGTGATGCCTGGCTTAACAAGTTCTCTTTCCTTCTGGCTCGGAGTGAGTTTCTTTGCTTCGGGAACCGGAAGAGGTCTAGGGCCAACCAAACTCATATCACCTTTTAAGACATTTATGAGTTGCGGTAACTCATCTAGCCCAGTTCTGGCTAAGAATTTACCCACGTTGGTAAATCTAGGGTCGTCCTTAATTTTAAATACAGGGCCATCGGCCTCGTTTAAGTGACGGTATCTCCACTTAAGGCGCTCGGCTCCCAATACCATCGTTCTAAACTTTATGAATGTAAACACTCGGCCATCTTTACCAACTCTTTTTTGGGTAAAAAAAACAGGGCCCTTTGAGGTAAGTTTTATCATAATCGAAATAACAATTAGGATTGGGGAAAGTGCAACAAGCCCAAAGACCGAAAGTATAAAGTCAAATAGTTTTTTTTCAAAAGAGAAATGGTAGGGAGATGGTATTAATTTATTTGTCACAACGAAAGTATAACTTGATAAGCAAGCTTTGCGCGGCTGTATTAATTAGAAGACAATATATCGTTAATCTCAGCTTCCCAAGTGCCGACCGGTGAAGGAGATTGTAACTTTATGTTCTGATACAAAAATTCTATGCAATGATCCCTTGGGTGCTCGAAAGTTAGACAATAATCTATAGTTGAAGTTGCTTTGTTGATATTATCCTGTGTCAGATAGAAGTTAGCTAACTCTACGTGCAGATAACTCAACTCAGGAGCTAGGTTGACACCTATTTCCCAAAAAGGAATCATTAAATCAAGCTCATTATTTTGAAAAGCTATAAGACCGAGAGAATAGAAAGGTTTAGACCATTTTGTAGCGTAAGATTCTGAAAGCTGCTCGTAATCTACGGTTTTGAGATATTCGGCAAAGTCTTTTTTCAGTTTATTGTTATCAGGCAATGGAGGTAGAACAAAAGAATCGTCTAGGTTCATGTCAGGGTACTCATATGCTATCTCAGATTTTAGTTTTATTTCAGCAGCCTTTCCGAGATTTTTGAGAGCTTTTTGCACCCTAGATTTCTGGGCGGAGTTACTTGCAATCCTAATATAATCGTCAAGCGTTGGCTCAGGTCTATTATTTATTCTGTAGACCAACTCCGATAGAAATAGAAGAAACGTAAAAGCAATAAAAAAAAGCGTTATTTTTACTATCTTGCTTTTAATTAACTTTTGTCCCATTTATTACTTTCTAATCTTTTTGTCTCAAGGGTACCGAGAATTAGCTGAACCAGCCCGTCATTTATTTAGATTGGCCGCATAAGTTAATTTTGAGACAATGTATTCTTGGTTTCTTTTTGTGAGAAATTGGTGTAAAGGTAAAGATAACACTTCTTTTGCGGCTTTCTCAGAAAATGGGAAGTCTCCCTTTTTATATCCAAGAGATTTTAAAGAAGGTTGCAAGTGTAAGGATATTGGAAAGTGTATACCGGCTGAGATTTTTTTCTTGGCTAAGTAATTTTTTAAAGCAGCTCTTTTTTTGACTCGGATAACATAGACATAAAGTGAAGGCAAGGTACCCGAGGGTAAAATCATTGGTTCAACTTCTGTTCCTGACAGAAGCTTGTTGTAATATAAAGCCCGCGATAACCTTTTCTTAATATTTTCTTTAATTCGTCTTAATTTTACGGCCAAGATGGCAGCTTGCAGGCTATCAAGAACAGAGGTGTTTCCAATGACCAAATGTAGGTTTTTGTTCGCGGCAGATCTGCCGTGATTTCTAAGAAGTGATATTTTTTTATACAACTCTTTATTACTGGTGGTAATTGCACCTGCGTCACCGTATGCTCCTAAGAGTTTTGCGGCGTAAAATGAAAAACACCCGGTGTCGCCAAATGAGCCTACCTTCTTGCCTTTATAAGTCGACCCGTGTGCTTGTGCACAATCCTCAATCACATAAAGTTTGTTTTTCTTGGCAATAGCCAAGATTGGATCAATATCACACGGTATGCCGTAAAGATGAACCGGGATTATAGCTTTGGTCTCATTGCTGATTGCTTTTCCTATTTTATTAGGATCTATATTCAAAGTTTCTCCGTCAACATCTACAAATACGGGCTTTGCACCGACTGCAATAATTGCCTCTGCTGTAGCGATGAAGGTGAGGGGAGTAGTTATAACCTCGTCACCGCGTCCAATACCTAATGCTTGCAGTGATAGTTTTATTGAAGCGGTTCCAGAGGCAACACCCAAGGCGTGTTTTGTTCCGATAAATCTGGCAAATTCTTTTTCAAATTTCTCTAGCTCCTCGCCCAGGAAAAATGAGGCTTTGTTAAGTATACGGGCAATGGCCATGTCTATTTCTTTCTTTTGAGACAAATATTCTTGACGCAAATCGACCAAAGGGTAAGATTTCATGGCTCTAAATTTTATCAAGAATTTTTTCTAGTGTTTTAATTTGAGTCAGTGTTGCTCTCCCACTTGATTTTGGCTCTTTTTTTAGATTAATACTTCCTAAAAACTCGGTAAGCACAGATTGTAAAGTCTTGTCTTTATCTCCAATCTCCATGCTGTCTTTGAGATTCAATTTTGAATCTTTTTCGTATTTAAATGTACTAATTTTGTCCTTGAATTCATCCTTTTTTGTCCACAAAAACACGCCTTTGGAGCCGTAAATTATCATTTCTCGTCGGGCATTGGGGGCAGTCCAGCTAAGGTGCGAGTAAGTTTTTGTTGCTCCATAATCGAGCTTTACACAAGCGTTATCCCAGTGCTTGTTTTTCAGAGCTTGGTAATCAACCTTTATTTTTTTGGGATGCTTTTTAAAAAGTGAGTAGAACAACGACAGGTCGTGAGGAAGAAGGTCAGAAACAACATTATCCTTCGGCCTTGATATATTTGGGGAGAATCTGAAAGAGTCAATTCTTGTAAGTTTGCCTATTTCTCCCTTTTTAATTTTTTCTTTGATTGACAAGAAGCTTTTATCAAACAGAAAAGTACTATCGACCATCAAGGTAAGTGAAGATTTTTCTGAAAGATCAACCAGCTCTTTTGCCTGTCTAAATTTAAGACTCAAAGGTTTTTCTACTAACACCTGCTTCTTTTTGAGTAAACAGAGCTTTACTATCTCGTAATGAGTGTGCTCGGGGGTGGCTATAATTACCGACTCTACTCGTGGGAGTGCAGAATTGGCGTCTTTGAAAAAATCTAGCTTATACTTTCTGGCTTCTTTCTTTTTAGTAGTATCGATATCGACGACACAAAGGTAAGAATATGAATTTTTTAGTCCGAGAAGAGACTTAACAAGTATTTCTCCCCAGTAGCCGAAACCAATTACAGCAATCTTCATATTAGCATCTTAAGTTATCACCATTAATGGTAAACTACAAATTGTCAGTGGCAAGGAGATGATGAGCGCCCCTGGAACCACTTCGTTACATTTGAAATAATTTAGCCGAGGAATTTTATCAGAGTTGCTGTGCCAGGTTTTTGAGCTATATTTAGTTTTTTTGTAGCCTCTTTAAATATTTCTAATTTCTTTATAGCAGTAATTTCTTTTTTCTCTACCTTCTTGTATTTTTTGAGATTACGAAATAACTCGTTACTTTTTTTGTAAGTTTTTTTCCTTAATAAAAAGTGCTTTAATGTGTTTGGTTCCTTGTGGCAAACTATTATTTTAGGATTGTAGACTGCTTTTAATCCTTTGGCTTGGATTTGAAGTCCTAAATCCGAATCCTCGCTGCCATAGACGAGTTTAGTGTCGAAGTGAATATCGTTGTCGTACAGCAATTTTGTGTTGTAAACGATGTTTCTGCTGTCCAAGATTTCATAACTTAATAGATTCCCTTTCGAGTCTAAATTTTCTTCCCGCCAAAGGTCGTTTCCGTATTGAAACGCACAAGCGTATATATTTTTATCATAATAGTTTTCCGATTTTCCTAAGATGGCGGTAATTTTGTTCTTGCTCTTGAACTTGTTAACAGCTTTATTTACTTGTTCAAACCAGTTTTTCTCGGCAACGCAGTCGTCGTCGATATAAACCACCCACTTAGTTTTGGACTCAGTAAGTCCTCTGTTATAGGCGTGTGAATATCCAATTTTTTCTTCAATAACTTCTTTTATTCTTAGTCCGTCGCTGAAACTTTTAACGACTTTACTGGTATCATCCTCAGAGTTGTTATTCACAATTAAAACTTTATCAGGAAGCTGGGTTTGATTTACCAGAGATTGAAGGCATTCGTTTAAATCTTTGGCGCGATTTCTTGTTACAATAACACCAGTAATTTTATCTTTCATTCAATCCGTACTCTCATCTAGTAGTGTTTTTAATTTTTCAGCTACAATGTTTGCCACGCTAATGTTTCCCTCACGATTTAGATGCCGTGCTCCTACTGGTACTTTTTCTTCCTTTAAAAATAATTTATCTCCCCAATCGATATTTTGGTTAGCCGACGCACCTAAAACGTTAGTGTTTGTGTTAGTTTTTATCTCTTTATTGAGATTTATATATAGAAAATGTTCTGACTTTCTTCCTTCGTACTGGGCTAATAATTGTCTGATTATCTCGTCATCCGTTTTTAAATAAGGTTCCTCAACTTCAGCGAATTGAGACTGAGAAGGTACCAAGGTAAGCATAAACAAAAACTCGTTTTCTTCTGATAATTTAATAATGTTATCAATTTCTGTAACTATTTTTTGTCTGGCCAAATTAACGCTTTGGTTATATAGAAGTCGTTGAGAAAATGGCCTGTAGCTAATTAATGCAAGGGTTAGGAGATGACTTTCATAGACTGGCTTCGGAAGATAGTTTCTCAGAACTCCTTGTAGATAGATATAGTTTATTTTTCCTGAAATACTTTTTAATTTACCGTTTTGTATTTTGTAAACAGGAATTTCTTCCGCATCAAAAATGTCATTTACATTGATATTCCATACAAGTATATTCGGTCGACCACCGACATCCTTACTTAGCATTTCAAGATGATCAAGAATAACGTTATAGCCTTGGTCGGGCCCGTAGCCTGGTACGCCTGCATTCAAGATGCTGTACTCAGGCAAAATGCCCTTAAGGAAATATGGATAGCTTTGATCCGTCTCTGCATTGTTCCCATACGTAAAGGAATCACCAACGAATAAAGCAATTGGTTGGTTTTTTGCCCTAGTCGGTAGTATTTCGTAACTTTGCACTGGTCGATAAATATTTTTACTATCCAAAACATACACTGACGGGTAATTGGCAACCCAATGCCAAACTAAGGCAGATCTAGAAAAGCCTACAAATTTCAAAAAAGCCTCGAGGACAGCCAGGGTTACTAAGATAGTTAATAAAATTAATACAAATTTTTTCATAATTTTTCGTACCCTTAGTAAAACTTATCTCTAAGGCTTTAATCGGTTCCTTGTTACAATAACTATGGTAATATCGTTACCCATATGACTATATCAGTGTTGACTCCAACGCGAAATAGGGCTGACTATCTTAAGCTATGGTTGGATTGTTTGGCAAATCAAACACGAAAACCGGACGAAGTAATCATTGTCGATAACGGCTCGACAGACAATACACAAGATGTAATAAGAATGTATAAAAAGAAATTGCCAATTAAATCCAAGTTAAGTAGAGCTAAAGGCTATCCAAAAATTTATAACGAAGCAATTAAAATGGCTACCTCAGACATTATCGCCTTCTTAGACGATGATTGCATAGCCGAGCCCGATTGGGTAGAGAATAGTATAAGTGCTCATAAAAAATATAAAAATGCTGCTATTCAAGGAAAGACAGAGAGTATCCCAAAGGGCAATATTTATGTTGAAGTAATGGGCGACCATTATCAAAATTGGATAAAGGGTAATATTATCAAAGGCAACGAAATGGTCACTTTTGATAATAAGAATATGTCAATACCCGCAAAGATTTTGAAGAATAATCTTTTTTTAGAATCGATGAGATTGGGAGCAGAAGACATCGAACTTGGAAAAAGACTAAGAAGGAAAGGAGTAAAAATTTACTATGTACCAAGCATTAAAGCATCCCATCATGAGCGCTCAACTTTAAAAGGCTTCTTTTATCAACACTTACGGATTGCTAAAGGAGAGGCTGTTCTTGACAAAAAGCTTTCTGAAGATGAAAAAGTAGGAATGCTTGTTAATAAAAAGAATATGTTAAGCTTAGTTTCATTTTTAAAAAGAGAGCTTTCTTATTTATCAAAGTTTGATTTCATTAGCTTTTTTTATTTACCGTTTCTTTACTTGCTGCTTCTATTTACAAGAATTTATGGGTATATGCTTAAATCATAGGCTTTATATTTAAATGCCCCAAAAGAGTCCAAAGCGAAAAATCGGTATTATTACCTCCAAAGGCGGCCACCTTTTCCAGATGTATCGGTTGAAAAAATGGTGGTCAAAGTACGATAGATTTTGGGTTACTTTTCCGGGGGCGGACACTAATAGTTTTTTGAGGGGCGAGCATGTTTATTTTACGTTCTATCCAGAATCAAGAAACGCAATCAATGCAATAAGAAACACTTTCCTGGCGATCTCAATTTTAAAAAAGGAAAAGCCGGATATTTTAATCAGTTTCGGGGCAGGTATAGCGCCCCCGTTTTTTTATATAGGCAAATTAATGGGCATTAAACTGATATTTATTGAGCCTTACGATTTTGTAAAATCTCCTTGTTTATCTGGAAGAATGGTTTCACCTATCGTTGATAAAATGCTTGTTCAACACAAAATGCAGTTATCATTTTATAAAGGGTCTGAATATTGGGGGTCGACATTGTGATTTTTGTAACTACAGGTACAACAGAATTTCCTTTTTCTAGAATGGATAAGATTGCACATTTACTAAGTTACAAGTTTCCAAAGGAAAAAATTATCTACCAGTCTAAGTCGAGTAGCCTAAAATCGAATAAAAATCTAAAAATTATTAAGGAGTTAGAGTTCTCAGGTTTTCTGAGTCTAATAAAAAATTCGAGGGTGATTATTGCTCACGGCGGACCAGCGACTATTTACCTTGCTTTAAGTTATGCAAAAACAAAGCCTTTTGTCGTGGCAAGAGATAAAAAGTATAAAGAACACGTTATTGACCAGCAGTTGCATTTTGCACAATTTATGGCGAAAAAGGGATTAGTGAAAGTGCTACGAGATACAATTAACTTAGAGAAAGAAATACTAGTTTATTGTCTAAAGCCAGATAATAATGTATATAAGAGTGATTCAAAAAACTTGAAGAAGTTAATAGAAGGATTAGAAAGACTAATCGATAGCATGATTTGAGCCGGGCCTGAAGATTTGGTAATAATATTCTTCTTTTAATCTTTCTTCGCGGATAGGGTTTTTAAGGTATCCAGCTTTGCAGGCACTATTTTTAAAGTCGCCTTTTCCGAACCAAATAAAATAGTCGAAATCACTTAAGAGGTTTGTTTCTTTCTGACAAACTTTATCAATTGAAAATAGAACGAAGTGCAAGTCTTTATTTTCCTTAAAGGCATTATGTGCAAGAAGACTAGGAACGTTTAGAGAGTTAAAAAAAGGAATATCTTCTTCAAAATGAGCTCCTACACTTAGTAAGTCAGGACTATGGCTTTGTTTAATTGCCGAGAGCCCCGAAAACCCCCAGTCATAACTGACTGGAAATGAAGTTGAATTAGTGTACACGTGAGATTTGTTTTTAATAAGTGCAGCATTCAGAAGACCTTGGTTTACTAGACCAAAATTAATTGAGAAAAAGTTAAAAATACCGATAAAAAATACAACTAAGTAAGCATTAAAAAAACTCTTGTTTATATTAAATAAAGCGATACCAAAAAGCATAAAAATTGGAATTGTTGGGATTAAATACCGAGGATCTTTATTTGTAATAAGAAATGAGAATACTATAAGCGGAATAGCTATTGCAGGAATAAAAAGATAAAGAGCGGTTTTGCGATAATACGCATTCTCTTTTGTACCTTTTAGAGAGAAAAACGAAAAAAGTTTCTGGTCTCGGATTGCTTTCTTGATTATTGGAACTAATAAAGAAAACATGCCTATAAGGAAGTAAGCAAGAAAAGCCGCTGATAGATACTCATTTATGTAATAGTTTAGGTACCAAAAAAGTGAAGATATTCCCTGTGGATCTTTCTCAAGAAAACCTTGTTCGAAAGCTTGAAAGCTTAATTCGCTAAGAAGCTTATTGCTGTGTAGTAAATACCAAGGTGAAGATAGTAGAACGGTAGTAGATAAAAGCGCAGTTATAAAAATTAATGAACCCTTTTTTGTTGCTTTTAAGATTATAAAGATCAGTGGAACAAACAAAAAAATACTGTTTGTCCATTTAATCAATAGAGCAATTGCTGAGGTTATTCCTATTAGCGACCCCTTACGTAGTGAATATTTATTACTTTTTACAGTCTCCAAAATTACGTATAAGAGGACTGATACCATAGCCGCGGAAGGTAGCTCTAGCATCAGGACCTTTGTCGACCCTATTATTACTGGAAAAAGAAGATAGGATATGGCTAGTACTGCGGCGTAAGCTCTTTTTGTAAAGAGGAAGCTGGCTTTATATATAAAAGTAATTGTTATGAGCAAAAACAAAAAATTAAAGAAGACTTTTAATACTTCGTCTATGCCCAGAAAAAGATACAAGAGACTCATCAGCTGATAGACCAATGGCGGGTAGTAGCTGTAATAACCGTATAAGAAATAAGCAAAGTTGCCACTAAGTAAAAACTTAAAATATGTTAGAGAGGATGAAAGGTGAACAGCTTCGTCCCAATCTGGTGGAGTCTTGTCGGCTACAACCCACCATGCGTTGAATATCGAATATAATGCAACTGAGATAACAATTAAGAAAACGAATTTTTTTTTAATTTTGGTAGTCATCTAGGCGGCAAGGTGTAATCTCTATTCAGAGAGAATTGTATCTGCCCATATATTTTGCCAACTTTATAAAATATTGGGAATACTAATACTAGTATAAGAAAAGAAACCTTCTCAATGAGTGTATCAAGCAACCTTAAATGTCTTGGACTTAAGACTATCATTTTTCTCCACCTTTTCTTTATAAATTTTTTTTCTAAATCCACCCCCTTGTTTCTTAGCAAAAAGCTAGAGACTCCGTTGTAAAAGTTTCTATTCGCCAATCTTACTAGCGCTTGAGAATTTTTATGATAGACACGTACTTTAGGATTGAATAGCGCCCTTTTGCAATATTTACTAAGTCGGGTGCCATACTCTATATCTTCATCACCAACGTCTCCAAAAGGGACATTGTAAGAAAAAAGGGAGGGCATTTTTGCAAATACTCGAGCGCGCACAGCGCAATTTTTGAAATCAAAGAATCTCGCATTTTTCATTAAAGATTTTTTAGTTAAAGAGTCAACGTGCAATAATACCCATCTTTCATAATAAAATTGCTCTACAAGAGGAACTAGTTTTGTAAAGTAACTTCTGGTTAAGCCGACTATAGCGTCCAACTCTTTGTCGTCAACGAAGTTTGTTTGGATTGTTTTTAGCCAATTTTTTTTGGCGATACAGTCGTCGTCTATAAAGGCAAAGGTATCTCCGCTGGCTTTTCTTATAGATTTATTTCTGGCATAAGGTATTCCTATTCTTTTTTCCAGAAAATACTTAATCGGCAATGTTTTTTTGTGTTTTTTACAAACACTGCGTGTTGAGTCTGATGAATCGTTGTCGACCACTACTACTTCGAATGGGGGAGCCGATTGATTAGAAATAGATTTAAGGCATTCGTCGAGGTCTTTGTCTTTGTTTCTGGTTATAATTAAGACTGATATTTTGAGCACAGCTTATGAAGGTTCTTTATCTTACTGAGATATTACCATACCCACTTGACTCTGGAGGCAAAATTAAGACCTACGCAACCCTTAAGATGCTCTCTAAAAAACACAACATAACTTTGGTTACATTTGTTGGGGAGAAACGTCCAAAGAAAAGTTTTCTTTATGAAATCAAAAAGTTGGGGATAAAAGCACACTGTGTTTATTCGCCCAAAAGGAAAGTTGGTTACAAAAGCACTAGGAAAGAGATGATTAAAACTGCGCTTTCTTTTAGTCCGTTTTTAATCGACAACATGCGGTCTAGGTCATTTAAGGATAGAGTTCGTAAAATTTTATTTTCCGAGACATTCGACGTTATACACATCGACCACCTTGCTATATCACAGTATTTGCCAGAAGAAAAAACCTGTTTTTGGTATTATGAGGAACACAATATAGAACACCTCATCTATTGGAATTTGGCCAAGAGTGCAGCTAGTTTTAAATCGAAGTTATTTTATTTTTATGAATTTTTGAGTCTCTATTTATACGAGAGGAAGCAAATTAAAAAATTTGACAAAATTTTTGCTATATCTTACGACGATAAAAAAGTAATAAAGGCGAAATTTAAACCAAAGGCTAAAATGGACGTTCTAGAAGTGACTATCCAAGCGCCAAGGATTACTAAGGATTCTGACTTACCGGCCAGTTCTATTATTTTTATAGGAAGTTTACTATGGCCCCCAAACCTCAGTGCAGTTACCTGGTTTTGTCAGGATATCTTACCCCGCATCCATAAAACTTATCCACGTCTAAATTTAATAATAGTTGGTCATAAAAATGAAGAGATCGAAAACAAATTATCTCAATTTCCCAAATGTAAATTGATCGGCTATGTTGACAAGATTGATCAATATTTAGATAGAAGAAGACATATATTTATTTTGCCTTTTATATTTGGCGAAGGAGTACGGGTGAAAGCTTTGATGGCCATGGCGCACGGTGTACCCTTGGTTTCCACAGCGGCAGGAGTGAGAGGGATTGAGGCTAAAGGCGGACGGGATTACTTAGAGGCAACAGGAAGCAGAAGCTTCTCATGTCAAACAATAAAACTTATTAAAGATGCCAACTTAAGGAAGGAACTCGGCGCTAATGGCAGGAAGCTAGTAAGAAAAAATTATGCTGAGACTATTGCTTCTTCAGCCCTCGATAGATATTAAGTAGTAATCGGCAATCGGCTACTTAATTATTTTAGATACGATCGCTTTCTTAGCTATTGTTTGGGGAAATTGGAACCAAATTTCCCCTCCAACCTTTACAGCCGCCCCGTCGATATAGTAATATGACCCGTTTTGGGGTATGGTTTTTATTTTCAATCTCAAAGTTACATCGCGTCGAGTAGGGTCTACTCCTTTAACCACAAATCTTCTCTTGGCTTCATCAAAGAACTCATAAGATTGGGCAATTTTAACCTCGGCACTTTCAATTTCCGCCATCACTCTACCTTGAGAATCTTTTACCTGCAAGCCCTTTTTATATGAGTCTGCCTCAAAAGGGTAGACTGCGAACAATTGTACTTCGATTTCTTTGTCGGTATAAGTTAACTCATCGCTTCCAATGTGCGTAACAAGTCCCCGGACGTTACTTTCCCCAAAAGTTAAGTCCAATGGTTTGCCTATTTGCAGCGGTTGGAAGTTGTAAAGGTATATTTGCCGTCTTTTGTCAAAAGATGCCATAAGGGTAACATCGATAAAGCTTAATCTTCTACTGGCACCTATATCATAGATGTGAAGATCTGTAATCTCTGCAATTTTTTGGCCAAAAGTATTGTATGATTTTTGTCCTATACTCAAATTTTGTACCAGCCAGAAGTCAGGCGGATTTCCCTGCCACCACCATTCGTCATTGGAAAGTTTTATCCTGACTGTCACGAATTCTGTTTTTCTAGATAGTCTGAAGAATAGAAGAGCTCCCAATATTAATAAAAGCCCGAAAATTACCAAAATGTCAAACGCATTTAGGCGACTTCTTATTTTTCGTATAATATGGTTCATGGGATTACAAAAAAACTTTTGGGATAAAATTTATTTTACCATAAAGGAAAGTTTCATATCCTCGTTGGTATCTAAACGGGCAAAAAATAAATACCCTGTTTTTATTGCCACGATAATTTTTTACTTTACCCTTTTTATAAGCACCAGCAATAGGACCTTTTTGCTTTTTGGTGTTGTTTATTTTTTGGCGCTTTATATAATGTTTTCAGATATCAAAAAAGCGCTCTTTTTAAGCTTCGTGGCAACACTGCCTTTTGCGAAGGGTAAAACCATAAATTTCTTATTGCTCCCAAAAGAATTAGTTATCCAAAACCCCTTATTCGATGTTGATTACTCCTTTCCATTTTATTTATCGCACTTATTTCTTTTCTTGTTAGCCTACGTATATATTCGTAGAAAAAAAAGGGAGAAAAATGGGACCAAAATACATAAAAGTCTTATTTTTTTATTCCTTTTTATTTATTTGACAGCAATGGCTGCATTTTTTAGTCTTTATCCTCAAGTAATCGCTCTTTCTGCCCTACAACTTATTCTTTTGGGCTTTGTGTTTTATTTGCCCAAAGTTTTTGCAAACAAAAAGATTTTAAGAGAAATTGTGCAGGTTTTGGCTGCGTTTGTGATTTTTCAAGCTATTTGGGTTACTTTACAGCGCTTAAGTGGTGGTCCACTCGGTTTGGACTTGGAAGTTTACCTTCCCGGAGAGGAATTTGGAGTACGAGCCCGCGAGAATATTGGTATTTACCGCTCTTCTGGTACCTTTTTTGAACCAAGTATTTTGGGGACCTTCATGCTTATGCACTTTTTCTTTTTCTTGAGCTTAT
>JADFPI010000004.1 GCA_022562395.1 Patescibacteria group bacterium
AGAGCGTTAACCCGTAGACTACCCAATCCTCAAGGAGACTCCTTATAGGGGGTACCCTGTCACCATGAGCGACATTGTGTTGTCTTTCGCGACACATCATAGTTAATGGATTGTTGCGATAAATGACATGTAGTGATTTAATACACATCTCTCTATAGTAGGGGGGTAACATCGTTATTACCTATACCTTGAAAAGAAAAACATAAAGAAAAAAGCCGCCATTTTAGTAAGTGGGTTAGTCTTATGGACAATTGTTGTCAAACTTCTCTTGCCAATTAGCTCTGTACCTCGCTATCCAGCTTTTGTCGGCCCTGCATTACTAGGAGGATATATTACAATAGTTGGAATTTTAATCGCGTTAATCACCAAAAAAAAGTTCTTGAAATTATTTCTATTGGGATCAATTGCGATAACATACCTTTCTTTCGCATTGCCCTGGATTTGGGTGCCAAACGGGCTTTATTCCACTACACATAGGTACCTGATTACGACTGGCGCTGGCTTGGCTTTGTTTTTCGGCAGCTTGATTAGTGTAAGCAGCAGAAAGGCAACAACGCTATATATAACATTAGTCTCTTTGGTATTTGTTTTTATACACGTTAATATCACTAACAGCTATTTTTCCAAACTTGTAAGTGAGCGCGGAGTTGAGATATCAAAAAAAGTATGGTCCTCGATGCCTGCTATAGAGGATGTAAGAAAAGGCAGCAAGCAACCATTAATATTTTATTTTGAGGGAAACTCCACAATTGTTTATTATGTCTTGACTTTTGGATTCCCTCCCCACATGAGCCTTATTTATGACATACGCGATGGCGGAAAACTCCCAGTACCAATGAATGTTTGGGATGATGTAGTAACAGCAACAACTACAGGAAAAAATCTTGCAGCATATGGATATAAACCAACCCCTTTAGCAATCGAAAATGTCTATGCCTTTGAACTTACAAAAGAGGGTACAATGAAAAATATAACATCTCAAACGAGGGTTAAACTAAATAGTTTGATTAATAATGAGAAAGCGAACTAAACTTAACTCCAAAAACTGGCAACTTCCGACATTTAAGATCTCTGAATTTTTTTCAAAAAAGAATAAGTACTGTATTTGCATACCCGTTCTTAACGAAGGAGAAAAGTTTAAAAAGCAACTTGAAGGCATGAAAAAATACACTAAGCTGGTAGATATTATAATAGCCGATTGGGGAAGCACCGACGGTTCAACCGACCTGAAATTCTTAAAATCTCAAAATGTACGAACACTTTTAGTTAAGAAAAGCTTCGGTTTTCAGGCAACACAACTTCGAATGGCCTTTTCCTATGCCATGAAACAAGGATACCAAGGAGTAATCCAAATCGACGGAAATGGAAAAGACGGACTTCCTGCTATCCCCAATTTTATTAAAGCGCTTGAGGGCGGATACGACTACGTGCAAGGTTCCCGCTTTATAAAAGGAGGAAAAGCCGTCAACACTCCCCCTCTGCGCTTACTTGGAGTAAAACTAATCGCTGCACCTATTATCTCTTTTGCCGCCCGCTTTCACTACACAGACATAACCAATGGCTTTCGCGCCTACAGTAGATATTACCTTTTACACCCGGAAGTAAAACCTTTCAGAGATATATTTGTAAGATATGCTCTCAATTTCTACCTGGCCGTACGAGCAAATCAACTGGGACTAAAAACAAAAGAAATTCCGGTTTCAAGACGCTATCCAAAAGGAAAAGCACCAACAAAGATTACCTTCTTAAAAGGGAATTACGTCATGCTTTCCGAAATAATCAAAGCAGCCCTTGGCTTCTATCACCCCAAAAAGTAAATAAATTTCCCAGTAAATATCCATATAATCTTGAAAAAACTAAACTTGCGTGCTAAATTGCACAAGGCATGGAAAGTTTAGAAAAATATTACAAGGGTAAAAACGTTCTCGTCACCGGTGGTGCAGGCTTTTGCGGAAGCCATTTGGCAGAGAAACTTCTGACCCTAGGAGCGAATGTAACAATTTATGATAATCTTTACCGGGAGGAAGAATCATTAAAAAATTTAGAAGATTTATGGCAAAAAGACTTCACTTTTTCTTTCATTAAAGCAGATATTTTAGACCTTAATTCAGTAAAGTCGGCAGTAAAAGACTCGGAGCTTGTTTTCCATTTTGCTGCTCTTCCCAGTCATCGCCTGGCTCTAAAAGAGCCCAGAAATTACGCAGAGGTAGATATTATTGGAACTGTAAACGTACTTGAAGCCGCAAGACTAATCGACAATCCTCCAAAAATTTTATTTTCTTCTTCAAACAAAGTCTACGGTAAACAGAAACCCCCTTTTAAAGAAGACGGACCGGTTGCGCCAGAGGGGCCTTACGGCCAAGCCAAGATAGATGCAGAGGAATGGTGTAAACAATACTCAAAATACTACGGACTATCTGTTATCATTAACAGACTTCACCATATAATCGGCCCTCGCTCACAGCCAGATTTGGCTCTGTCTATTTTTGTAGAGAGAATTCTTTCAAAAAAAGACCCAATTGTTCATGGCGATTTTAAAGGAAAAAAATTTACGCCTTGTGCAGCTGCATTTACCAATATATATGATGCAGTTGACGGAATTCTTTTATCTATGGCGAAAATAAACAGTTTTGATATTTTAAACATTGGTGCCTCAAAAGAAACAACTGTCTTAGATTTGGCAAAAATCGTAAAGAAGTTACTTGATTCAAAAGTTGGAATAAAGAAAAAGCAAATGTATGAACACGAATCTTTGCATCACGCAGCCGACCCAACAAAAGCAAAAAAACTCCTTGGATGGTCAGCCGATACCCCGGTAGAAAAATCTGTCCAGCAATATATTGAGTGGAGAGTAAAAACTGGAAAGCGAGAGGCTGCTAAATATAAAGAGGGCTAGGATATTAGCGCTCCGTAAGGGACCTTTCGAAGTACTTCTTTACTTCGCTTTTCTTTTTAGTTTTGAAATACCAGTCGATAGTTTTTTTAATTCCATCGGCAAACTTTACTTCCGGCTCCCAACCTAAAAGCTTTTTGGCCAAGGAATTGTCGGCAACCCTGTTCATTGGCCCCGTCGGCATATCTTTAAGTAGCTTTATTTTTGCCCTATGACCAGTCTCTTTTAAAATCATTTTAACCGCCTCAATTACTTTAATTCGCTCCATTGTTCCAAGATTCAAGGCACTCCCATCGTCAACTTTCTCGGCCATTAAAATTGTTCCTTTCACAATATCGTCAACATAAGTCCAGTTTCTTACTTGTTGGCCATTACCCCAAACCTCAAATGGGTCCTGTTTAATGAATGCTCTGGCTATCATGGCAATAACTGCATGGTCTTCTTTTCCGCGAGGTCCATAAACCGTGAAATAACGACAAGAGGCCGTTTTTATTCCGTGCTCGCCGTAATATGCACGAAGCGTTTCCTCTCCCATCAACTTTGCCCAACCGTACATGTTGTCCGCATCATGAGGCGGTTTAACCAGCTCTTCAGTTAAATAAAGTTCTTTTTTAGGGTTAGATTGCAAGCTATTTGGATAAACACATCCCGAAGATGCAAAAACTATTTTTTCAACACCTGCTTTCATTGCTTCCCAAAAGACGATGCCGTCCAATAACAGATTTGATGCCGGACCTGCTTGATGCAAATCAACATAGCCTCGCCCACCGTGGTCCCCCGCTAAATGAAAGACGGTGTCAATCCCGTCAACTGCTCGCCTGGCAACTCCGGGCTCTCTTAGGTCTGCTTTTAAAAATTCAATCTCTCTGCCACTGGTAAAGAACCCTTCCAAATTCTCAATTTTTCCGCTTGATAAGTCGTCAACCACACGAACACTTGTCCCCAATTCGACTAGTTTATCTGTCAAAGTTGAGCCTATAAAAGAAGTCCCACCGGTAACTAAAACTTTCCTTGTTTTCCAATTAAAATTTGAATTATTCATGAATTAGACTCGATTTTACAAGTACGAAGAAGTTTATACTATAACGTTAGAAATTTCAAGGGAAATAGGCGATAACCTGTATATCCTATAGTTGACTTTATTCAGGTTGTTTGGTAAAATTTCCACATGTCAGCCGAGCGAACAATAGTAAACGATAACCAATATGAATTATATAGAAGGTGTCTAGAAAACGAGTACGACGCCATTAAACAAATTGGCACCCAAAAACTTCTAGAAGGTAGTATTTCCATTCCCGAAATAAGCCCGGTAATTGATTCTCGTTCCTCCTTGGATGTTTACTATGTACCGCCGGAAAGTCTAAGAACAGCTGTTGACACAAAAGTCCTGCAACCCGCCACAAAACTTTTTGGAGAAATCAAATCGCGTCAAGTTGTTTATAAACCTGAATGGCTCCACCTTAGTACATTTATTTTATTTGCAGCCGAAACCCCGGAAGAAGAAAAACCGCTCTACGATAAAATCCCTGACTACTACAATGCCGTAGCCGAAGCGTTGTCCACCTCTGAACCGGTAGATATAATATTTAATCGAGTAATTGTCTCACCGGCCGGAATTATTCTAGGGGGAATGCCAAAAAATCTTGAAATTCAAAAAACTAGGGCAAGGCTTTATCAAAAATTATATGAAAACAATCTCAACTATTGGTACCGCAGACCCCCATTTATAGCCCATATGACTCTTTCGCGATGGCAGTCAGAATTAACACCAGAAAAGGCCCAAAAACTTTTAGAGTTTAGCGAAAATCTCGATGGTCAAGAAATTTGGGCTGGTACTCTGGATACTGTCACCCTCGCAATTGGAACATATGCAATGGATCCAGAAAGAAAGATAACCATTGATGAATTCAAGTTGACTAAGAACCAAGAGGGTTAAACTTGTCTAATCAACTTCAAGCTTTTTTCAATCTATTCCGAATATATTCTATTGCTTCATGTGCCAAGTCTATAGAATTAGCTGCTATAGTTGGTTCTGATTTACTTCCTCCTCTACCAAACTCCAAGTATCTTTTATCACCTAAATCATTTCCTTCAATATCTAACATTACTCCTCCTGCCTCTTTTACTGTACCGTAGGCGACAACTATCTCCTGGTTTTCTTTTCTTGTACACTCTAAAACGAGATCGAGTTCTCCACACGCCAACCTTGCGTAAAGTAACCCTGAAGAACCAGGCGACTCCGGAGTCAATACTTCAAAATTCTTAAAAGAAGAAAAATTAGCGACAAACACTCTTTGGGTTACTTCGAAGTAGTCGTCAGTTGCTATTCTGGTAACTTCTTCATTCAACTCCTGATAATCGGAAACGTGAACGGGGTCGACCTTTCCATCTAGAAGTAAAAACGCTCCGTTATCTCTAGTGGCCAGCATTAATCCCCCTGTAGGATACATCAAGATTCCACTTGCGAGATAATCCTTATAGTAAGGGGATACACCTTTTAATATCGAGAATAAAGTAGAATATTCCAGCCCTTTCTTATAGGCCGAAGTGCCATCTATTCCATCGATTGCTCCCAAATAGTCAATTTCCTGTCCTAGGTCTGTATCTTCTATTTCTTCTCCTATCAGCCTTATCCCTATCTTTTGCTTTCTTAAATAATCAAGGATTGATTGTTCTGCAACCCAGTCGGCCAACAGTGTTAAATCCCCATATCTATTCTCTTGACCAAAATACTCCAGTCCCTTTGCCCCCAATTCCAAATGGTCCTTGTATGTTTTACGCAGGGCATTAATCACCATACCTTTCATTAACGATACCTCCTCAGAAAGAGGCTCATTATCTTGAATATTAGGATAAAACGTTTCAGTATTCATTGGTGGAATTATACAGGAAAAATAGTAATTTTACAAAGATTATAGGCTAAAAGCTTTGGAGCAATCTCAAGCTTTTTTGGGTTGAAGTTTTCCAATTGAACTTTTTACTCCAGGTTTTTGCTTGCTTGGACAACTTCTCATATTTTTCATTGTCGTTTACAAGACTAAGAATTTCTTTTGCTAAACACGCAGGAGTTCTCTCTTCACACAATATTCCAGAATATCCGTCTTTTACAGAATCCCTAATTCCGGGTACGTTGTAAGCAACGACAGGCGTTCCAACTGCATTTGCCTCAATATTCACTAGCCCCCAACCCTCCCGAGCAGATGGATTTATCAAGATATGGGCACGCGCCAAAAGCTCAAATTTTTTCTTATCTGAAACATATCCCCAAAATTTCACCTTCCCCTCTATCCCTAATCTCTGACAGCTAACCTCTAACTTCTTTTTATATTTCTCGTCTCCCTTTCCAACAACCCAAAATTGCCAGTTTCTGTCACTTTTGTTAATTAAATTAAAAGACTCAATCGCCTCTTCTATCCCTTTGTCCTTTGCAAGGGCTCCCAAATAAATTGCCGTTTTTCTCTTTTCTCTATTTGGCACGGGTAATGGCAGGGTAAGTGTCACTCCGTTATGAATCACATCTACATTTTCCGACGGTATCCCCCAGTCAATTAAATCTTTTTTAGTGGACTGGGAAACAGTCATAAAAGGAACCTTTCGATAAAAAATCTTAAAAA
The DNA here is from genome assembly GCA_022562395.1 of Patescibacteria group bacterium. Taxonomy (GTDB): domain Bacteria; phylum Patescibacteriota; class Microgenomatia; order UBA8517; family UBA8517; genus JADFPI01. Next base: position 6,508 of record JADFPI010000004.1, read on the forward strand.
TCAAGGGTTCAAAAATAGTCCCAAAAACACCCGGCAATAGATTAAAGGGTTTTGGCCAAGGGTTAAGTTTCCATACTTCTTTTGCCACCTCGTGAATAAAAGCTAACTTTTTTGCACGGACGTACAAAGGAGTAAAAAATGGAATTCCATGGAACTGGTCCACTACCAAATCAAACTTTGGGTGACTGCAAAATGAATACCAAAAAAAGGCAGAGAGGTGAACGCCGAACACATCGTGTCCATATCTAATAATTTCTACTCCGTCAATTTTCGCGTAGGCCTTAGAAGCTTTGAATCTTGAAGTAAATAAGGTTACTTTATGGCCATTTTTAACCCAGGCTTTCGCGTGCTGGTGAGTGGACTCTTCTGCCCCGCCTGCCAACGGGTGCTTTAAATCTCTCCAAGAAAAAATCAATATATTCATATTAGGTAGTTTATCTTATCTTGAAGTAAAATTTGCGTTTAGAAAAGCTCTTTATTTTCTTGCACCCAGGAAACTAACTTTTCGAGCCCCTCTTTAACTCCTACCTTTGGTGTCCAGCCAAGAAGCTTTTTGGTTTTTCTAATGTCACTGATGTAAACTTTTTGATCACCCGGCCGCCAATCCGAATATTTTACCTTGATTTTTTTGCCTAAGTATTTAGTGAGTAGAGGTTCAAACTCGCGCCACACTGATATCGTGAATTTTGGACCCCCTCCGATATTAAATGCCTGACCACTAACCTTATCAATCTTTTTAAAAGTTAAATCGAATAGAGATACAAGATCATCAATATAAAGTAAATCTCGAACTTGCTTTCCGTCACCATAAATTGTGATCGGGCGGCCAAGGACAGCGGCGATAATAAACCACGCCACCCAACCCTGGTCTTCTATCCCAAATTGTCTCGGCCCATAAATGCACGATTGTCGAAAAACTGCGGTTTTTAAACCATAAATTCTGGCATAGTCGCCTACGTACTGGTCTGCCGCTCCTTTTGAACAACCGTATGGTGAGTGAAAATCCAGTTGAAAATCTTCAGAAATTCCATTGGGAAAATCGGCATAAACGTAGCGAGTTTTATTTGCTCTTATGCTTACCTTCTCCATTGCGCCATAGACTTTATTAGTTGAGGCATAAATAATTGGAGGTTTATTTTTCGACTTCCTTATTGCCTCCAGTACATTTAAAGTTCCGAGCGCGTTTATGTCAAAATCTTCTCTGGGGTCATCAATTGAGGAAGTTACGGCAACTTGTGCAGCCAAATGGATAACCGCATCGGCTTTTTCTACTTCTTCACCTAATATTTCCCGGTCAAAGCTAACGTCTGCAAAAACCACCTTGAGTCTTTTATCAAGCTTTCTTAACCACTTAACATTTTTATGGACATTGGGACGTGAGAAGTTGTCTAAAATAGTTACCGATTTTCCTTGTTGAAGGTAGTGGTGAGCAGTGTTGGCTCCTATAAAACCAGCGCCACCGGTTATCAGAATCTTGACTGGATTGTTATCGGCCATTTTTGCCGCTAAATAGTATCATTAATCTTTTAAACTCTCAAACAAGATTAGAAATATTAGTAATCGGGGAAGTAAAACCCTCTGTAAAATCTAAAGATTATTGAATAAAACCACGGTTTTCCGGTGGCAATCGAGTCAACAATAATATGAGGGATTAATGCTAAAAGAAGCACTGCATAAAGTGTATTCCATCCCCGTAGTCTTGTAAAAATTCCCAAAATTAATATCCATTCCCATGCATGAAAAGGCGTGAATGACTTTTGTGTTGCGACAAAATATTCTCCACTCAAAAAATTCACTATATTTAAGTTAAATCCTGAATAGGCAAAGTAATCTACTAAATGGTCCGTGTCAATCAAGAAAGTTGCCAGAAAGAGGACAACTATTTGTTTTTTTGACTTTGTTTTATTCCATAAAAACAAGGCAAATGGTATAGCAATGAAAAAATGAAAAAATAAGTGCAAAACAAGTGCTTTTAAATCAAGTTCCATTTTTTACTCTCCAAATTTCTGCATTCGCATTTCCATAAATTTTCTCTATATTTAAGTCCCCGGGGGAAAAGGGTATCTTCTCAATATACTCTTCATACTTTGATAAATAAATATATTTTGCGTTAAGTTTTTCAAATTCCTCTCTTGCCATATCTTGGGTTTTTGCATCAAAAACCGAAGCATTATAAACAATTGGGTGTTTGCCATACTCCTGAACGTATTTTCTTTTGTTGGCAAAAATCGCCGGCTTAATATCCGTGTGATACTCACACTGCAAGCATTCATTGTCATACACCAAAACTTTTCCCACAGGCAATACTGATAGTCTGAACAGCGCGTCAATTTCTCCTTGGCTAACTAAGTATTCTGTCGTATTTGTCTTGTACCAATTCCCCCCAGCAATAACCGGAAACGCCACTATTAGAACGGCTATAAGCTTAAAACCTGCGCTCTTCCTAAATAACACAAAAGAGGCGGAAAATATTACGATTGCTGAAATCAATAATAACAACCGAATTTTCTTCCCTCCGAGAAGGTGGGTAGCCTCCAGCGTCAAAGCGAACACCCCAACTCCTTCTTTCGGTACAATCCAATTTTCTCTGGGAGAAACTTCGATGGTATCATTCGACTTTTTTATGACAAGGGCATCACTCTGGCTTAAAATTTCCGGCACCTCAACTCCTCCTTTAATAATTAACTTTTCCGGCCTAAATTCGATACTGCCTTTCTCAAAAGTTAGCGCATATTCATCGTCGTCTCCATTTAAGGAATTTAGCTTGCCGAAATCAAGCTCCCAAATATCTTCGGGATTACTAATCTCGTCAAAATAAGACGGTATATAGATAGAAAGAGTAAACTCGCTATTAGGAGAGGTATAATAAGGCTCTTGAAAATCGCTATGATAGCTCCTAAAATCTATAATTTTGGTCTTGCCGCTTTCGTAATCGTGTACAAGACCAACTCTATAAGCAGGCGATTGATACCAAATTGCTTTTTTGTCTTCCCCCAACAAATCATCAGTCTCTATTAAATGGGAAGGGGAAAGGTCTGGAAAGGTATTTCTATACCAATTGCTAAAATCTTTCATCGTAGAAATTTCGAACTTACCGCTATCTTGCAACTTGGAAACTACCTCCATTTGATTCTCAAACTCACCCCCATAAGCACCGGACTCTAAATCTCCCTCCAACCCAACCACAATCTGGCCAAACTTATTCTTGCCACGCTTGCCATAAAGATTTATTAATTTTTCAAAATACTCTGTCGGCTGCCCAACTTCGCCTAGGTGATAATCCTGCGTGCTATAAAGACTGCTGTAGTAGCCATTTAGCGGGTCTCTTGGCGCCCATTGCATATTAACAACATCGAGTTTTACATCCAAATTCCGTGCCGGAATCCCCGAGTGATGCTTGCTTGGATAAAAAGGGGTTGACCAATATTGCCCCCAGACTTGATATCCGTCGGTAGCAAACTGATCCGCCACAGTTAAATTCGAGTTCACACCGTATTTTTTGCTCATATACTCTAACGAGAAACTGTCCGTCCACCAACTTCCTACTGAGGCAGGATAATAACCAAATCTTTTTTTAAACTCTTCAAAAACTGTATCTATCAGTTTTATCCTTTCTTCCTGTGGATATCCGGAAAGAAAAACACTTGTTGCATGATGCCAATATCCGGTGTCGTTATATTCAACATCAGCCTTTTTAGAAAGTTCGGAAGTTACTTCAAGAAATATTCCCAGCTCTTGTGACGCGCTAAAATTTCTAACAAAAGAGACTATTTCATCGTCAATTATAATATCGTAAGTCAAAAGCCATGTCGCTGGCAATCCATTTTTACTAATAACTGCATACTGGCTTTTTAGACTGCCTAGGGAAGATTTTGTGTATCTAGATATTCGGACAGGATTGACGAGCGTGATAAATTGACTATCGTTACCAGCATAAACCTTGTCTACTGCTGTGAAAACGGTCAACCAAAGGAAAAGGGAAGAAGCGAAAAGGACTCTTCTCATTTGTTCTTATTTAAAGTCAAATATTCGGGGGTTATCCAGTTTTTTCTATTTTTGTAGTCATAAAAACGAAGTATTCTCAATCTGTAAAAAACTGCCATGGTGTCCCAAAGCATCCTCCATACTGTCGTTATAAACCCCTTTGATGCAATCGTTGAAGCTCCTCCAAAGGGCATTTTCATCTCAATGGGTGCCTCATAAATCCGGCTAAAGCCCAGGTAATTGGCGACGGACAGTATCTCTACATCAAAAGCAAACTGCTTAACAAGAAGGCGAGGCAATGTTTTCTCAAGCACTTCTCGTCTAAAAAACTTCATACCGACTTGGGTATCTTTAACTTTAAGTCCAAAAAGAACTCTCACCAAAATTTGATATCCAAATGAAAGTATTTTTCGCTGCCAGGGATAAATAACTTTCGAGGCAGGATGGCGTTTCGAGCCAACGATTATGTCTGCGTCGTACCACTCAAAATGCTCCAAAAGCATTGAAAGACCGTTGGGGTTAAGTTCAATCCCTGCATCTATAAAGGCAATGATATCTCCCCGTGCCCTGGCCATTCCAAAGCGAACTGCGTGTCCTTTTCCGAGATTAGTAAGATAGCCTGCTACTCGAACTTTTCCGGGAAATTTTCTAGCAACTTTTTTAGCTTTCTCGTAAGTTTTGTCTTCTCTGCCGTCAACAACACAGATAATTTCATAATCATGGCGAATTTGGTCTAAAACTTCTTTGATCTGGTTGAGGTTTCTCTCAATAAACTTTTCTGAACTGTAAGCAGGAATTATTACCGAAAGTAGGCGGTTTTTATGCTTTTTGCTTGGCCCGGCGGGATTCATGCCCAAAGTATAGCAATAGTGAGGCTATTAAGAAAGAAGTCGAAAATATAGAAACTTTAATAACGGATAAAATTGTATCGTGCCAAAACCATATCCCTACTACTTGCGCTGCTGCAGCGATTAAAGGAAAAACAACAACCTTCGTTTTCTCTATAGACAAAAAGTAGCTGATAAATAAAGAGGATAGAGTAAAAAGGGCCATAAAAACTCCAAACCAAAAAAGCAAAGGCGCCGCCTCAAGATAGGCCGTACCAAAAAGAATTTTTATGGAAAATTCAGGAAAAAGTGAATAAATTAAAAGAACCCCGGATGCAATCAGCATTGTCAATAACAAACTATAAATAAAAATCTTTCTATAATTCTCTCCTTTTGCGTATCTTCTTGAAATCATTGGAAACATAACTGTAGATACCGGCGCTGCGCCAAAGAAAATTATTCTCCCCAGTGTCGATAAAGAAGCATAGAGTCCTGCTTCGTAGGGGGGGAAAAAATGTTTTACCAAAATAATGTCCGTTGAGTATAAAGAAGTCACGGCAACCGTCTGAAAGATTATAGGAATCGAGTAAATAAAAAGTTGGCGGCTTTTTTTGAAATTCCTTTCTTTTCCTCCTAAAAATTCTTTAAGGAAAAACCTTGAGATCACCCACCCTGCGGCGAAGGCTAAAAACATACCCAAAGTTGCGCCAAAAACGGAAAGCCCCAAATAAACAAATAAAAGCCCCAGGATAAGTTTTAAAAACGCCTCGCTAAGCGCTGTGCCAATAAACTTTTCAAATTTCAAAAGTCCTAGGAGAAAAGATTTGTTTATAAAAGCAAGCGTACTGACCAAAAAAATAGGTCCAACTAAAAACAAAGTCTTTGAATCTATCTGCAAAGATGACGACAAAAAAGGAACCAGCGCCGAAAAGACAAGAAGTACAGAAACGCCGAGAATAAATCCCTTTTTGCTAAGCCAGGAAAGCATTGCCTTTCTTTCATTCTTTTTTGCTGAGGAAACAAACTTGACTATAACCAAATAGAAAGAGGAAGAGACTACTCCCATCAGGCCAAGGATAGAAATAAGAGTTGCCAGCTCGCTGTATGACGAGGGCCCTAAAATTCTTCCGAGAATCAAGTGATAGATGTAAGCAAAAAAGTTGGCGACATTACTCCCAACAATCATAATTGCGCTACCGGAAAAAAGAGGGTTTTTTACTATCTCTTTTCCAGAAAATCTTAAATTGAAAATTGAAAATTGAAAATTGAAAATTCTATTTATCATGCTACCCAATATCCTCTAATAAAAAAGGCGGAGGCTAAGCCTAATAATATAAATAGTATTGAAAGAAGAACAATCTGTAAAACCCTATTTAGTTTCAAAAAATAAATAGCCATCAGTAAAAATCCGGGGAAAAGAACAATCACGTATCTGGGGAGCGAAGAAAAGCTTCCAGATAAAGTGGGAATTAAAAATCCTAAAGTAAGATAAATCGCGTAACTTAAGCGTATTTTAAAAAAGGAAATTATGGACAAGATGCTAAAGAGTATTGCCACTGTAAGCTCCAAAAAAGTAGTAAAGACGACAGGAAAATAGGAGTAGGTTAAATTGGGTAAAATTTTGAAAAAATAACGATAAAATACTTGAGGCAAAATTATCGGAGTAGTTGAGCGTTGTTCTCCAAACCCTGAAAGAGTATGAACAAAGGCAAGTGGGTCGCCAGTGCTAACTTTTAGGTAAAACATATAAAAAATAAGGCCCAGAGGAACTATTAAAAGCCAGGCGACCTTTAAGGGGTTACCCCTTAAAGGTCTTCGCACAATAACATCTTTGAGTTTATTCCAGCCAAACATTTCTATCAAAAGTACGGGCAAAAGAAGTATTCCTATAAATCGGGTGGCTGTTGAAATTGCCGCCAGAATAGCGGCTGGGAGCCAATTTTTCTTTCTTGCAAAGTAAAAAGACCAAGTAACCAACGCTAAAAACAGGCTCTCTGTATAAACGCTTCCGAAGTAAAAAGACGCGGGAAATAAAAGGATAAGTAAAATCGTGGCTCTGGTAACTTTCTCTGGAAAATCAAGCCTTATTAATCTATAAATTCCTATCAGTGCGATTAAAAAAGATAAATTCGATATGATTAAACCGGAAAGAGTAAAAGTGGCTAAGCCAGAATCAAAAGGAAGGGCCAAAATTTTTGTCAGTAGAGGATAAAAGGGGAAAAAGGCCTGTTCGCCTTGACCATATCCCCTTTGAGCAATTGAAAGATAGTGTTCTCCGTCAAAATTCGCCCAAGTCCAAAATAGGGGAACCTTAAGATAGTTTTCTAATCCACCCCCTAAAAAATTTCTTTGTAAAGACAACCTATCGGCAAAACCCACAAAAACAAACAAAGTTAATCTCCAAACAATAAAGAAAAAAAGTAGATATTTAAATTCTTTACTTCTCAAAAAGCTTGTAATTGTAGTTTTCATTTCAAAATTTCTTTGTAAACCTCAAGGGTGGATTCAGCTGTTTTTTTCCATGTAAATTTCTTTACTGTCTCTTGTCCTTCATTTACCATTTTGATCCTTAAGCTTTTATTTTTTATCAACTCAGAAATTTTTTCGGCGATTTCTTTAGGGTTATTTGGATCTGCAAAAAGTGCTGCTTGCCCCGCAAAGCCTCGGCGGCGTGGGGCACCTTCCACTATTTCAACTAGGGCTTGAGTTTTAGCCGCAACAACAGGAGTTCCACAGGCAAATGCTTCTAAAACCGAAAGGCCAAAACCTTCATAAAAAGATGGCTGGCAATAAACAGTTGCTAGATTATAAATTTGAACTAAGTCTTCGTCGGGTACATAGCCTAGCCGAATAATCGTTTTCGTATTTTCAAATTCTTCTAATAATTTCTCGTAATGTGCTTGTTCCGGATGTGGTTTTCCGAAAAGATATCTTGCCCAATCTTGCGGCCCCTCTAAACTTTCTAAATTAAATGCTGCGCCCCTGATATCTTTTGCTTGTTTACCACAAATTACAAGATGAATCTTTGCTTTTTTACAGGCATTAACTAGCCCTAAAACATTCTTGTTGTGGTTAACATCGCCGACATAGAGCACGAAGCGCCCAGGCAAACCATAACGTCTCTTAATTTCCAATTTCCAATTTCCAATTTCCAATTTTCTAAATATCTTACGGGGTGCAAGGTAGGTGACATAAATTTTTTCCTGGGGAACCCCTAAAAATCTGACTATGTCTTTTTTTGAAGTTTTCGATATAGTGATAATTGCTTCAGCCTTTTTAATTCTTGCCTTTTGAACCATAAATCTTATCTTTCCCTTAATACCTGGCGGATAGTGTTTCGGATAAATTAGCGGAATCAAATCGTGAATTGTCACAATATATTTTGTCGGAACTTTTGGAGGAATAGTTAGAAAAAATGGGTGGAAATACTGAAAATGTAGTAAGTCATACTTAGATAAATCTGCCTTCCCAAAATCAACGGCTTCTATTTTTAAGCCTTTTAGCTTGCCCCGTTGCGATTTAGTCGCTTTACGGGGTATCTTTGTTTTTTCGTCGAGCGCGAGCAATAGCTCGCGGGTATGCACTCCAATTCCCCTAACTTTATGCCCGCTAACTAACGGACCGCTATCTACGGCAATTTTTTTCATCTTACTAAAACTCCTTCCGGAATCTCCAAGTCGTAGATACCTAATTGGCCATGAATTGGAAAAACAGGATCAATTTTCCGCAGATTTCTCAAAAACCAACTGTGTGCCCCTTTATAAACTTCTATACAGGCTGCTTTTTCGTGCTCTTTTTTCATTGGCCCTACGTCGTACAACTCAACAATACAAATTGCGCAACCATAGGGTTCTATTTCAGGCTTGCGAGATGAGCAAATCACAAGGTCTCCTCGGTATCTTGTCGACCATTTTCTGGTTTCTATTGTTTTTTTACCCTCGGCTACCAAATTCGCCCAGGGCTGTTTTAACGAAAGCGCCTTCATCGTTTTCTTTTCAATTCTTTTCGCCATAGAGTAGATTTGTCACTACTACCACACACTGCAGCGCGGTAATAGTACATACTCTGCCTTAACCGCTATTACCCTGCTACAACCGCAATTTTACCTTTCAGTTTCATCTATTTTAATTGTTCGGTAGGAAACAACGTTATTTCGTCCTTAACCTCATCATTTTTAATTATCTCAATCAACTTTTTCGCAACCCACTTTGGAGTGAAATACTTTTTTCCCTCTTTCTGCTTACGAAGTCTATCTTTCAGTTCACCTGGACCAAAGTCAGTTAACGTGCTACCTAAAGTTATCAGACAAAATCTTGGTATCTTCCTTTCATAATCTTTGGACAAGGCAAGATTTAATCCCCTTAAGCCAAATTTCGAAACTATATAGGCAATTCTATTAGGATCAAGAGGTGCTGTCCCTAATACTGACCCAATACTTACAACAACAGAGTCTTTTGATTTTTTGAGTAAGGGGATCAAGCCTTTAGTTAGCAAAAAAGGCGCAGTTAAATTAACCGAGATTGAATCGTCCCACTCTTTTAAGGTAATGTCCTCAATTCCTTTGTAAATTCCAATTCCGGCAACATTAAAAAGCAAATCGATTTTGTTTAAATCCTTTAATATTCTTTTTATAACTTTTTCAATTTCTTTAGTATCTCGAAAATCTGCCAAATAAAAGGTGTGCCCTTCACTAGAAAGAGAGTTTATTAATTTTTTGGTTTTGTCTTCGCTTTTTGAAAAGAGGATACATTTAACACCCTCTCTATCAAGTTCACGAACAATAGCACTTCCCATTCCACCGGCAGCACCAGTAACAACCGCAACTTTATTCCTTAATTTCATAATTCATACTCTCTAACTCCATCCGTACCGAATAATTTTTCATTAAAAAATTTGATATAAATTGGTTTTACTCTGTACATTTTTGAACCGACCACTTTAGATTTCAAATTTTTGAAATTAATAATATCTTCTGCGCCAGGAGCGGCTTTGTTCCACATATCAATAAGCACTTTTATACGCCTCCAGCTTGTCACAATGCTTGCTATTCCCTGAAGCTGAACTCCAACTTTTTTTTCAGAATTTAGGGTGCGAGAGTCATAAATAGCACAAGCGACTTTGCTATTTTTGGCAATATCTCTACAGTGCTTTGACTGTGTAGAGCTTACAAAATATAAATTTAAATCTTCATCATTTACAAAATAAACTGTCGCCACCCAAGGTTTATCTACACTAGTCGCAAGAGTCATCAAATTCTGCGACTTGAGATACTTCAACAGCTGTCTTTTATCTTTCAGTTTCATACTAGTATTATACTTTCTCCATCTGTCAATATTTGAAATACGCCCCGTAAAAATTTGCTTCGCAAATTAACGGCGTAAACTAACCCTTCTTCACCCCAGACCAATACTTGAAATAAGCTAAGGGGTAATGCATGGCAGAAAATAAAGACCAGATAAAGCCACGCATTCCATCAAGGAAGCCTAAGTGACGAAAGTATAGGTTTAAGAAAACAGTCAAAGGTTTAGTAAATGAATAATAAAAAAGTGTTAAATAACTTAAACTGACCTTCTTAGACTTAAACTGGTCTGCTGTTAAATCGGTGTACCTATTCATTCTAGCAAGGTACTTTTCGAAGGTAGGAGAGTCGTGATGCTCCAAATCATTAAAAAGCCATACGACTTCTCCGTCAACCTCCATTTGTTCATGCACGGATTCAGATGGAAAACGCGCCTTGTCTTTCTTAATAAGACGGATAACTCCATCGGGATATGCTCCTGCGTGCATTAAAGGCTTTCCGAGGAAATAATTTACTCTTGGAACAAAAAACGCCGTAATTTCGCCAGTTCTCTTACCAATTGGGCCATCCCTTTGTTCAATTAGTCTTTGATGTTTCTGAAAAAGTTTCCATTTCTTCTTGTCTTTAGGACTTCTGCCTCTAAGCTCTAAGTTGCTAAGCTGTAAAACGTTCTTAATCTCTTTTGCCAACTTCACCGTCACTCTCTCATCAGCATCTAACTGCAGTATCCACTCACCCGTCGCTTTGTCCAAAGCCTTTTGTTTACTTATATGGAAAATGGGCTGGTGTTTTACTTTATAAACCGTCGCACCCATTTTTTTTGCGATATCGCGAGTTTTGTCGGTCGAACTTTCATCGACCACGATAATTTCATCGGCAATATCTTTTACAGATTCTAGACAAGCTTTAATATTTTTCTCTTCGTTTCTGGTCGCAAGTACTACCGATAGTTTCATCTTAATTAGCAACGATTTTGAAAGCTACTTCTCCGCTCGGGAAGTAAATTTCTTTTATTATATTCGCTTCATTTGGTATATCTTCATCCGTACCCACGATTAGACTATTAGGGTTTTCCGGTTTTTCAACATCAAAATCGATAGTCCTAAAACGATATCTATCGAAATTCCTAACCGTTGAAAATCCAAATCTGTCCCTAGCAGTCAAAAAATGCTCTTTTTGAAACTGTTCTGGTGGATATTTCAGATAAAAAAGAAAGAGGATATAGGGTTGGTCGTATCTGTCAGTAACTATTACCTTTTTGTATTCACCCTGTTTTTCTTTAACAAAAGAGACAAGCTCTTTTGCTCCATATTGCGATGAGAAAGGATATTCTTTAGCCATATGCACCCAATACATGTGGAGATATTGAGTGAAAGACCATGCGATTACAATAACTAATGACCAGTAACCAACGACCAGTAAATATTTTTTCTGCCGGCCAAGCCAAGTAATAATTACAGCAAGGCCATAAGCGCTGATTATAACAAGGGGGATAACCATGTTTTGGGCGCGTAGAGCATGAGGAGATTGAAAAGTCAAGGCAGCAGCTATGGGCGCAACTCCTAGCCAAAGAATAATCAATGCCCAGCCATGCCTGCCGGCAGGCAGGTTTTTCGGTTTTTTGACGATAAAAATTATTCCTACGGCAACCAAAATTATATCGAAAAGGTACATTTGCCCTGTTTCGGGAACTTTATTTCTCTGAATGTCGTCCCCTGATAGAAACAAAAACTCTCCCCAGAAATGCTCCGCCCAATTTTCTAGAAAAGCTAATCCGTAATTTATTGGCTTATTGTGAAGAATTTTGGCGGGGAAACTTCTGAAATCGCCATGTTCTCCCCTTTGCTCATTAATTCTAGCAAGCGGCCCGGTGTCTGCAAAAAGCCCTACTCCAGCAGCACGAGACAAAACGTCTCCTTTGGCTAAATCCATGCCAAGGGGTACCAGTAAAAGCCCGCCAGTGAGCGCCCCAATAATAAACCATTTCTGAGTCAGAATCCGATATTTTTTGTAGATAACTAAAAGTCCGAGAACTAAAAGCGGAACAATTAACCGTGCTGCGTGATAAGAGTATAAAGATAAAACTAAAAACACAAAACTCAAAACGTACAACTGAGATTTTTTGATAGCTTTTACAAAAAGCCATACTCCTGTTGTTATAAAGAATGTAGCAACATTCACCTCCCAACCGCCACGGCTAAAGTGTATATGCCAAGGCGAAATTGCTAAAAACAAAGCAGCAATTTCGCCTATTGAAAATTGAAAAGTAAAAATTGAAAATTTCTTTTGCTCCGGAAAAAGTTCCTTTACCAGGAAATAAACTACAAGTACCGTTAAAACTCCCAATATCGCTCCCGGCAAGCGAACTGCCCACTCATTAAGCCCCATGTACTTTACAAAAGGTAAGACTAGATAAAAATAGAGTCCGGGTTTGTAATCGTTGAAAGATTGAAAATGCACAGGCCACGGATTCCCGTGCTCATCCTTGCCTGTTTCTATTAATGAATAAGCGTTATAACCAATGGCTGCTTCGTCGGCATTTAAGGCAGGAAAACTACCAAGCCGATATAACCTCAAGAATGCAGCCAGTAAAAGAATTACGAATAAAATGTATTTACTTTTTCTCATTTTTACTAATTAGCAAATTAACTAATCAACTTATCTATTTAACTTCTAAAACCCTAAAAGCAGTATTCCCGTTTAAATATTTAATCTCTTTTATTAATTTAAAAAGAGTTTCATCGCTAGAATCCTCCGGAGGAATTCTAATTGTATCTGCCACAAAAAGAGTCCCGCTCTCTCCCCTGTTAACTGACCAGTCAATTGGGCAAAAACAAATATTATCCAGTTTCTCAACATACCCAACATCACCTTTATACTCACTTTCCACTAACCTAGCCTGTTTTTGATATTTAGCAGGGTCATATCTTTGGAAAAACAAAAAGTAAATATACGGCTGAGCGAACGACTGCTGGACCTTAACAGTCTCATAGTTGTCTTGAATTGGAGCAACAGTTTCAACTATCTGTTTATAACCGTACTCCCAGAGCTTTGAGTCGTGAACAGGAAGGTGAACAAATAACGAATCCAAAAAATATATATAACCCAGAATATAGACAGATACAAAAACCCACTTAAATCTATTTAGTTTATTCAGGATTAGTACCGCGCCAAAGCTAAGAAGTATCGTGAGGGGAATTACTAAATTGTAAGAACGCACAGCGTGCACCTGGTCACGAGAAAGGGCCGCCGGAAGCGGTGCAAGGACCAGCCAAAGCCAGATAAAAGCGGTTTCTTTTTTTAATCCATATTTAACTAAGGCAACAAATCCGGCAATAAGTAAAATTAAGTCTAGATGGACTAGTACTCCTTGGTTGGGTGCGGAATGCCTTGGATTCTGCCAATCCCCTTCAAAAAATAAAAAACGTCCCGAAAAATGATTAAACCACCGTCCTAAAATACCCCTTTTAAAATTGAGTGTTTCTGAATGGAAAAGATAGTAGGTAAAAGAGCCAAACTTCTCTTTCCCTTGGTCAAGAAATGATTGGGTATATTCTTCAGGCCTTGGATAGGAAAAAACACTAAAAACCCTAAGTCTACCTGTCTTTCCCTGGAAAAGGCTAAGGATTATCGGAAACGAGATAATCAAGCCAACTACGAAAGACGCCAAAAGTATTTTTCTGCTAAAACCGAAGATCTTTTTCCAATAAAGAACAATCAGAATGGCAAATACAATTACCGTGGCTAGTTTTGCTCCTTGATAGGTAATTAAGGTAGCCGCAAATAGCAATGCCGAAAGTATTAAATATTTCTCTTTTTTTAAAGCTTTCAATAAGAAATATATTCCCCCCAACGTTAGAGCTAAAGAAACGTTAACCTCCCAAGCTCCACGGCTAAAGTATATATTCCAGGGCGAAATTGCGAGCAAAAAACTCGCAATAATAGCTAATGGCTGATAGTCGATAACTAATTTCTTCTCTTTGAAAAGTTCCTTTACTATTAGATATAAAAGCCAAACGGCAGTTACTCCCGCAATGGCACTTGGTAACCGAACAGCAAACTCTGTCAGGCCAAATAAAGCTACAAAAGGAACTGTCAAGTAAATATAAAGCCCTGGTTTATAATCTCCGAAAGACTTGAATATAACCGGCAACAATTCTCCATATTCATCCCGACCGGTTTTCAGAATAGAATAAGCATTATAGCCAAGCGCGGCTTCATCTGGCGTTAAGTGAGGAGGATTACTCCCCAAACTCCATAATCGCAAAATTGCTGCAAGAAAAAGAATTATGAATAATGAATTATGAATGATGAATTTCTTAATTTTCATGGATTTCAAACGCAGGTTCTCCGTTTAAAAAGTTTATAGTTTTAACTTTACTCCAACCAGTTGGAACATTGCCTGGACTAGTAATAAGTAGACAGTTAATTTCTCTACAATCAACCTCGCCACCACTCTCTAGAACAAAAACTTCTGGATCGTCTCCAACTATCTGCCAATCATTAACGAAATAAAACTTATCAAAAGAGTCTACCCAATACCAATTTGATTGATAAAATCGATTTAAGTTTGCATCATTTCTGTACTCTTCGGGCTCCCACGGCCAGTAGAAAAGAAAAAACTCGTGTGGTTCTCCGTATTTCTTCGTAACAATTATCTTGTCATATCTTGTATAGTTTGACTTTACATATTCGACCACCTGTTTATATCCATACTGCCAAGACCAGGAATATTTTTCTCTGTATTCGAATAAAGCCACTTTTGCATAGCTTTCAATCTGAGCGAGAAGCACAAAGGCATAACCTCCTACAAATAAAAGTGCAATATTTTTCCATCTTTTTTTAACATAAGTATATGAGCTTATTAATCCAAAAGAGATTATTATCTGTGGTGCAGGCAAAAACACAATGCTTCTTAGGGCGTGAGGTGCTTCTCGAGTGAGACTTGAAGCAATAGGCGCTATCAAAAACCAGGAAGCTACTAATAGAGAAATACGCTTGTCTTTTGTCCTAAAAGCAAGGACGAAAAATCCTATCAAGAAAAAGGGGAGGTTTATTGAATATAAAAGACCATAACCCGGAACGCTAAACTGATAATTACTTCCTCCTTCAAAAAACAAAAATTCTGGGGAAAAGTGGGAAAAATAATTCGAAATAAAAGTTTTTAAAAAGAAAGTAGCCTTGTTGTGGGCCAAAGTAGGCAAAATTCCTGGCAGATTTGATGACCCCCTAGATTCATTTATTTGAACAATTGCACCTTCATCCAAAATCTCCACCCATCCATAACGCGCCTGGCCGGAAGGATTAACTAGTTGCCAGAACATAGGGAGAAAAAAGATAAGAATAATGAATAACGAAGAATAAATAATGGTTTTTCTTTTTCTATAAATCTTTAATAGCTTTTCATAATGTAAAATAATCAATGTAACAAGAATTAGTGGAACGAAAATGCGAGCGGAATTATATGTCCATACTGAAAGGCCAAGCAGAATGGAAGCCGTTATTAGGAATTTTGAGTTACGTAGACCTTTTAGAAAAAAATAGATGCCGGAAATAATAAGGGTAAGCGACAAATTTGCTTCTACGGCAATGCGAGACAAAAAAAGACTCCACGGCCCAACTGCCAAAAGAAAAGCACTTACTAATCCCAAACTCCTTTTCTTAGTAAGCTCTATTACAAGAAGATAGGTGAATAGCACAGAAAGTGCCCCAGCAAGAACCGACGGCAACCTAACTGCCAGCTCATTTAACCCCAAGAAAAATTCTGAAACTGCGGTTAAATAAATATAAACGGGCAGTTTGTAATCACCGTATGCTCTAAAAATAGTCGGAAAGGTAAACCCCCACTCATCTTTTCCTGTTTGTAAAATTGAATAGGCGTTGTAACCATGGCTTACTTCGTCCCAATTAAGAGAGGGTGGTAAAAATGTAAGTCCCCCGAATCTCAATATTAACGCAAGCCCTATTATTAAAAATATTAAAAGGTTTCCCCTAACAAAACTTAAAATCTTAATTAGTCTTTGCATAAACCTCAAGGCCCGGGTCGACTATAAAAATAGCCGGCTCTCTATTTGGATAATAAAAGGTCTTAATTACCAAAGCCCCTATGTCCTTAGGAAACTCATCCGGCCGCCCTACCAATAAAACACTTTCACTTTGCCTACTTTCCATATCGATGTCTGAAAAAGTATAGTTGCCTAAGCTATATTCCCCTAGCTGGTCTAAAAAGAGTAAACCTTCCTGCCGATATCTTGTCCAATCCTCAGTTTCTTTTTGATAATCAGCGGGCTCCCACTTAAGGGCAAAAGCGATATATATATGTGGTTCGGATAATTTTCTGCTTATGATAACCGGTCTAGTTTTGCTGGCATTTTCTTTCAACCACTGGGCAGCTTCAAGGTTTCCGGAAAGCATAGCTTTGGCAGAAATTAGCGGAGGGTTGGCAAAATAGTCTCTTATAAAAAATACGAAAAAAATTAATGAAAGAAATACGTATTCTGCAGTTGCATAACTTATTAGCTTGGGGCGTAAAACTCTCCTCGTAAATGTGTGTAGACTGACTGCTCCCAATGCAAGAACAACTTGGATTGCCGGAATCATTGTGGCGGCGCGATTTGCGGCATAACCTCTTCCCATAGTAAGGGCTGCGGGTATTGGAGAAATAAGAAGCCATGCGATAATTAAAAATAATAATCTTTTTTTCTTAGACTTAAGAAAAAGGATAACGAAGCCAATTAAAAAGGGTAACTCAAACCAATAAAGTACGCCTCGTCCCGGAATCATACCGTATGTTGCTTCTGCTGGCCCGTCTAAAAATAAAAATTTAAGTGAAAAATATTGGCTGTAATTTGAAATAAATCTTTTCGCTGCAATTTGGTATTTATTATGTACAAGCCTGGCCATATTCGGGCTCAACCCTTTGTTAATCAGCGCCAGCCTATGAGGGGCTGCTTCCTCTAAAGCACCAGATAAAACGCTAATATCTTGCACTCTTGCTCCAGCCCCTCTTAAAAACGTATTGGCCATCAATACGAAAAAAGAAGTAAATATTAATAGAGAAATAGCTAGCTGCTTCTTGTCCAACCTCTTAACGAATTTCCAAAATGCAAAAACCAGAAATAATAAAATTAAAGGAGTTACCACACGAGCTGAATGATAGGAAAAAAGATTTAACCCAAAAACAAAGGCTGACAAAATTAGTATTCGTGGTTTTTTGAGACCTTTTAAGAAAAGATAAATTGCAAGAGGTATCAGCAAGGTTGGCAAATTTGCTTCAAAACCGCCCCTTGAAAGCATTACATGCCAAGAACTAACAGCCAGAAGTGTTGATGCAGTTTCGGCAAGAATTCTTTCTTTCCCGGCAAGCGGCCAATTTCGGTTATTTCTAAATAGCTCCTTCACCATCAAGTAGGTGGCAAGAACTGCCAGTGTACCTAATAAAGCGTTCGGAAATCGCACTGCGAATTTGTTTAAACCAAAAGCTGCAACCGAAGGGGCTAATATATATGCATACAAAGGAGGCTTGTAATCACCAAAGGATTCCAAAACCAGGGGGAAACTTCTTCCCCACTGGTCTTTACCAGTTTTCAATATTGAGTAAGCGTCGTAGCCGAAGGATGCCTCGTCGGGCGTAAAACCGGGAGGATAAGTATAAACATCGTATGTTCGCAATATGAATGCAAGCAATATTATTCCGAATACAAGGCCCTTGCGCATACCCAAATTATAACTTTGAAGCAGTTAAATGTCGAAAAACTACCCTAAAATCCAAGCTCGGATAAATCAAGCTTTATACCCTTCTTTCTGATTAACCTTGTATGAAACCTCATAACCTCGCCGACTTCTCCAATTGCTTTTTCATATAAATTTTTGCTTTCCTTCACCCCTTTAGCCTTTTTAAAAAGGTAGTCTATTATTGCTTTTGCCCGCTCTGCCGAGCGCTTTTTAACAATTTTCTCTATTGTGTCCGAGTACTCTTTTAAACTATTGCCAAATGTCAGCGCAAAGTGATCTCCTTCCAAACTATCCACCCATCTGGTAATCATCGCCTCTAAGGGCAAACCTAAACTTTCTTTTTTCTCAAACTCATCATGCCACCTCAAGAGCCTTTGACGAACTCTCTTGGAAAGACCCTTTGTCAGTTTAATAAAATCGCGCCGTTCCTCACTTTTCCCCTCCTCTAAGCTTGTGTAAATCTTTAACAGCATAAGAAATATCTCCTTGATAAGTCTCGCCGATATCGTGTACCCAAAGACGCTCATACACTTCCTCCGAATCGATCAGTTTGTCTAACGAAGGGCAGGCTTGTCTTAGTTGCATCCAAAATCCAATGCAAGCCCATACATGGCCGGGGACGGATTCAAACTTGCCCTTACTTTTTATGAATTTATTAACATCACTTTGTTGGGCAAACGATTTCATATAAGGAGTTCTACCCCACCGAGTCTGCCAGTTGGCAGGATAAACTTGTTCCATAAACCAGTAGGCTCTCTTAAGCTTCTCGTTAATATTTTTATTCATGTGAGCACCAATTATATCTTACCTTACGGAAAAGTGGAGTCTTTAGACGGAATCCCGTATTAAGGTCCTTAAGTCCTTTGGCGCGCGGATCGAAGTAAGTAGAAAAAAACGATTATATTAATAACTGAAATTGCCTGAGCAAACCAAGGCTTTAGATAAAGTGCCTCAAGGGGGGGAAATGAAGGCGCCCAAAATAAGTGGTAAAGATTAAGTAAGTGAGTCATTGAGAGAAGTATGTAAGGAAAAACCAACGCCGGAATAAATCCGAGTAACATAGTGGCGTATGGAAAGAAAGGATAAAGATAGCGCTCGTGAATTCGAGTCATAAATAAAAATGTGAGAAGAGATACGAGGGCAAGAGATAAGAAAAGCCTTTTGTCTGTTATCTTTTTTCTTAGCCAATATAAAAAGCCCGCAATTCCAGCTAAAGCGGTTATAAATCCCCACACCCGAGCTGGTAACCCCAAAAAAACAGTCGAATCCAATGTTTTACCCGAGTCTACCAGCCACCAAAAATTAAATGAATTAGCCGTTAGGTAACCTATCTCCCCAGGCAAAAATCTATTTTTATAAAGATTATAAAGCCACGCAAAAAGATTCATTTCTGGATGAAACCAAACCGACAACAAGATTATAGTCGCCAAAACTGCAATTGCAGAACGCACCCATTCTTTTAACGAATATTTTTGCCAAATTGTAACAATAAGTAAAATCGGAATAAAGATTGAAAGAGAGCCCTTAAAAAGTAAAGACAAGCTAAAGAAAATAGAGAATAATACCAACTTTTTTCTTAGAAGAAACAAAATAGCAGCAAAACCTAAGAAATTGACCACACTATCGGTTTGCCCCCAGATTGCTGAGTTATACCAAGTAACTGGATTAAAAAGCCAGACGGAAGAAAGTATAAATCCGAGTTTGGGTTTATTTTTTGTTTCAAAGTATTTGAAAATCAGCCACGCAATACCTAAATCAGCCAAAATACCCGGAAGTTTAACCAAAAGGGTCATTCCTTTTGCTTCCCAAAACCAAATAAAAGGGGAGTAAAAAAATTTAAAATTATTATTTAGCCACCAAGACGCATTCTCAATTGCCTGCCAGACAACTCTTACACCAGTGAGCATTAAAATAGTCAACGGTGGCTGGTTTGGAGCTGAATATGGCCAATCCTCACCTTCGTAAAAACCGCTTAACCCTCGCCCTGCTGCCAAAGTTCCCCAACTAATATTGTTGTTTAAATCGCCATGGTGGGCGATGAAAGCCAAAGAAAGACGCAGGGCAAAAGCAAAGAGAAAAATTATAATCAGCTTTTTATTCATTTACCTGAAAAAAGGTAAAAAGCGGGCTCTCCGGACGGATATGAAATCGCTTTTATTAAAGTGAGTCCTGCCGGCGTTCTGCCCGGCTCCATAATCAAATTTGCTCCAACTTCCTTTGCATTTGCTAAATAAAGAGTTTTATCGTCAATCACCTCACCGAGTCCATAAACCGCGACGTCTTTTTGTGGCGTTCCGAAATAGAATTTATCAATAAAGGATATCTCGCCGAACCCTTCCAAAACTTGCTTTTCGAAAGGAAAACCTTCATGCCATCTGTCAGGCGGATATTCGTACCATCCTGCAAAAAATATCCAGGCGGGCTCCCCTGCCATTGAAATTATTACTCTTTCGTAGTTTTTATCAATTTCTTTAATCGATTGAATCGCTTCTTTGAAACCCGAATGCCACCAGCGCTCGGAATCCCAGGGATTATGAACCCAGAAGTAATGCTGATAAAATCCGAGTTCCAAAATCCATACGCCAATATAAGCAATCGCAAAAATATACCGCCACTTTTTTGCGATTCCGCGTATTCCCTCAAGCAAACCATAAGAAACTAAGAAAACCAAAGGAGGAAGAATTAATATCAAGCGTGTTGCATGTCTCCCTCCGTCGCGTGTGATTGCTGAAGGGACTACTCCAATAATAATCCAAAATGCTATAAAAAATTTGACCCGACGGTCTTTAAACTTTACAAAAAACAAAACTGTTCCTAATAGGAGTGCCAGCGCTTCTATCCAATAAAACTGCCCGACATTGTTTATTGAGTGTCTAAGGTTTAAATCCCCCTTTACGAAAAGAAAATCTGTTGAAAATGCCTGGAAATAATTCTCAACTATATTTTGAGTCCAGAATGAAAACTTATTGTGGGTTAATTTATCCAGAGATGTCGGCTGCAAACCTTCACCAAGCCCTCCCCTCATTCTTGCATCCCTTTGTCTTGCAACTCCTATTTCCGTTTCCCGAGTGGGGTCGGTGAATACGCTCAAATACCCTGCCCGCTGTACCCCTCCTCCAAATAAAGTGCTATACACAATGGGTACTCCAATCAAAAGTCCGGCTACTGCCGCTTTTATTAAATCCTTTCTTGGAAATCTTAAAACCTCCTTTCTCCAAACTAAAAATAAGAAAAGCAAGAGTAATGGCGTAAAAAGCTTCGCGGTTGAGTAAATCCAGGGAGTAAAGGCTAAAAAGGCAACAGGTGTCCAAAGAAAGCTGGGCTTTTCAAGTGACTTAAAGAAAAAATATAACCCAAATAATAAAAATGCCAAGAGCATCGTCACCTCAAATGCTGCGCGAGAGTACTGAATATGCCAAGGCGAAAAAGCCAGGACTGCTGCGGCAACCAACGCAACAGATTCCTTCTTGGTTAATTCCTTTACTAGCAAATAAAGCGCCCAAATTCCTACAATCCCAAAAAATGCTGCGGGAAGTCTAACTCCCAAAGGACTAATACCAAAAATGGCGACCGTTGGAACTACAGAATAAAGATAAAGCGGCGTCCTCCATTCAGCCAATGACTGGAAATGAAGTGGCCAGGCATTTCCAGAATAATCTTTGCCGGTTTTTAATATAGAGTATGCGTGATATCCAACATCCAGCTCGTCACCAAAAAGACTTACGGGCACCTCCGAAATCCGCCACAATCTCAAAAAAGAAGCAACGAGCAAAATTGCTAACAGGAATATTTTTGCGCGGGCCTTCATTATCTTTTCTTTACTATCCTAGTCCATTTTTGACCCAACCAAATAATTGCAGTAAGCATATAATGTTTTGTCAGACCGTGGTAAATTTTGGAAGAAGGAATAAGTTTTTTCCACTGGACATCGGCATTCGCCATCTTTTTAAAAGTAGCGCCGTGATAATGGATAATCTCGGAGCCCGGATAGTAATAAACTTTTAGGCCACTCTTCCAAGTCTGTCTACAATAATCTATATCCTCAAAATAGGCAAAGTAGCGCTCGTCAAGCATCCCGACTTTTTCCAGTGCTTTGGGAGTAATCAGAAATGCGGCGCCAACAACGGAGTCAACTTCCGAATGCTCTTTCTCCTTCGGCGCATATTTTCCAAAAAGACCTTCCTCTCCCAACCAATATTCTCTAATCGCGTTTTTAATATTCGGAAAGCGAAAGCATGATGGTTGAAGGCTTCCATCTTTATTCAAAAGTTTGGGCCCAACAACACCGGTGTCTTTTTGTCTTTTGGCAAAATTAAGAAGCTTGCCCAAAGCGCCTCTTTTAACAATCGTATCGGAGTTAAGAAGTAGAATATACTTGCCCCTGGCCTTTTCCATCCCCTGGTTATTTGCCTTGGAATAACCAAGATTTTCATCGTTCTCAATAATTGTTGGTTTGAAGTTTGGAATTTGAGATTTGAAACTTCTGATGGCGGCCACGCTGCCATCAGTGGAACCATTATCAACTACTACTATCTCTAAATTTATTTTAGAGCCTTCTTTATTAATAGAATCAATACAATCAAGGACTAAGTCTTTGTTGTTTAAGTTGACTATGATTATTGATAGCTCGGCCATATTAAAATGATGCGAATATTGCTTCGTCTGAAACCTTTGTCTCTTTTTTCTCCTTCTTTCTTGCCCTTTTGACCTTTGGAAGTTTTAATAGAGCCGCTATAACTATCCTAAGATATCCGGGGTGTTTAGCCAATCTCTTTAATAAACCTCCAACATGCTTTCTAAAAAGATTTGGGCTTGTTAAATTTTTCCAAATAAAAAGTAAGTGATTTCTCTCTCGAATCCTCAGAACTTTGCTTTTGGGTAGCTTCCCGATTGTTGTTTCGTGTTTATGAACCACACAAGCTTTCGGTTCCCAATAAAGTTTATACCCTCGTTTCAATGCCCTGTAGCACAAATCCAAGTCTTCCCAGTAAAAAGGCGAGAGAAGAATCTCGTCCATACCGCCTAGTTTTTTCCATAAGCTTTTTCTAAAAACCCCACTTCCTCCGTTCACCCAAAAAGTCAGATGAGCCTTATCGTCCTCTTTTCCTGGAAAGTGTGCTATATAACCATTTTCAAAAATCCCTTTTGCCCAACCATATCCCTTTTCATGGAGAGAAACCGCAAAAATGTCCTTTTTCTTAAAATGTTTAAAGGTGGAAACCAAAAAATCTTTTTCAGGAACAACATCGTTGTTAATAAGACAAACCAGGTTTGACTTAGAAACTTTCACACCTATGTTAACCGCTGCAGAAAAACCTCGATTTATTTTATGCTTAATTAGTTTGACAGTAGGAAAGTCACTTTTAATCAAGTTAACGCTCCCGTCACTTGAACCGTCATCTACAACTATTATTTCGGTTATTTTGTTTTTTTTGTTATCCTTTGCTTCAATTACTTTCGGGAGATTTTTTGCTAAAAGTTTCTCTCCATTAAAGTTTGGGATTATAACGGAGACAGACAATTGTGAAACTACTATATTACTCATAACAACTCTAAAAAATGTGTTTTAAACCTTTTGTATTCATAAATCTTACTATCTTCCCTTGCTTTTTTAGAAATTTTTGTCATCAGTCCTCTTTCTTGAATAAGCCTCTTTGTGCTATTTACTAATGTTTGATTACTTTTCCATAAAAATCCGTTTTGCCCCTCTGCGATTATTTCTTTGTGTCCACCTGCAGAGAAAGCAAAAGGGACTGCGCCGGCAGCCATTGCTTCAACAACAGCTATTCCAAAATGCTCGACTTTCTTGGGTTCTTTTATCTCCGAAACTCCATAGCCAGAAGCCGACCAAAAAATTTTTGCCTTTCCGTAAAGATTTTGAATTTGGGCAAAACTAGGACTCTCTAAAATCTTAATTGGATAATTTTTGGCTAATTTTTTCAATTTTTCTAGATACTTATCGACTCCGACTTCAACCCCTCCGGCCAAAACCATTTTCCAATTCTTAAAACCCCTATCATAGAATTTCTTAAATACCCTAACTAGTACATCTTGTCTTTTTGCTTGTGTAAGTTGCGAAAATCTACCAATAAATATAATCAAGTTCTCCTTTTTCTTGGGCTTTAACATTTCAACATCAACTGGGGGATAGACTACCACACTATCAACTCCATACTCCTTATCGATATAGCCCTTTGTGAAAAAAGAATTGCAAATAAACTTATTTATCCTAAACAGCTTCATTTTGTTAAGAAGAGTCTTTCCGTTGACATTTTGAAACGGGAACTGAAAATGTAAGAAGTTTTTACGAGCACGAAGAAGAGGTATGCTTCCATCTGATACCCAGAAACAGATATCATAGCCATCCCCGCGCTTAACATCTTTCACAATATTTATTCCCTCAAGTTTCAGTCCAAACCGCTCCTCCAACTTCCCTTTAATCGCTTTACTTTTCCACTCCACATCAACTCGATAACCTTTTTTGGCCAAGACAGTGGCAAAGGCCATACTGTAGCGCTCCCCACCTCCTAATGTATCAAGATATGGATTATAAATAGCCGCTCTCATACTTTAATGATTAATGATTTATGACTAATTACTAATAAATGATACTTTTTAGTAGTTTTGACTTTTGACATTTGAGTTTTGATACTTCGGCCTTGCTCAGCATCAATCCTGAGCTTGCCGAATGGATTGAGCTTTCAGCTGCATTTCCCATAACTTGGCATAAGAAATGAATCGGCTGTAAACCTGATAAAGTGCGTAAATTATTCCCTCCCCACCATCCAGGAATGCCCGATACCTTATCATCCTTAGCCAAAATTCCCGAAACATGGCAGATAAAAATCGAGCTACGTTCATTTGCGGATGGCCGGCTTTATACATCAATCTCGCCTCAATCTCCGACCACTCATTAGTTTTATCTACCATATCACTCAAGTTATCGTGTTTTTTGTGAATTAGCGGATTTTTAAGATGCCCAAGCTCGCCTTCAAACTGTGGCTCCTCGTGCAACTCTCCCGTCCACATTCTAAATCTACTCTTCAAAAATAATCTTTTAACATAATCCGGCCACCAACCACCATGTTTCATTTCCTTACCCAAAATAAAATTTCTCCTCGGAATTGCATAAGCAACAGCTTTAACATTTGACCTTTGACCTTTGACAATTGACTTAATTTCTTTTCTTAACTGTGGAGTCACTCGCTCGTCTGCATCAACATATAAAAGCCACTTTCTCCTTGCCACCTCTAGCCCTTTATTTCTTTTATCGCTAAAAGTTCCTTTCGGGTAATTAATTATTTTTGCACCTAACTTTTTTGCAATTTCAACAGTTTTATCTTTCGACTCACTATCGATAACGATAATTTCATCAACCCAACTTATTGAACCTAGACAATCTTTAATCAAATCTTCCGAGTTCCTAGTAAGAACAATAGCGCTGATTAAATACTTTTTACTTTTCATGCCCAACTTCCTTTCCCAAATCTACCTAAATAAAAATCCCTAATTGCAATTCTTTGCCATTTTCTCCCTTTGAGTAATAATTTTATACTTTCTTTAATTAGGGCAACTTTTGTCCTCAATCGGGCGTGGCGTAAACCAAAAAGGAGCCTGTTTCTGGTTATGTAGTAGTCGTTTTTCTCACTGCCTACTCCCAACGCTTGTCCAACCTTGTGCCAAAGGTGGGGTTTGGGTGTATATAACACTCTCCAGCCAGCTTTCTTCGCTCTCTGTGAAAGATCTGAATCTTCAAGGTAAGCAAAGTATTTTTTATCAAATAAACCCAAATCTTTAAGAACTTTACTCCTAAAAAACATACAGCACCCGGTTGCAAAATCTGTGTCAGCTACTTTGTCAAATTGCCCTTTATCTACCTCGTCTACTCCGTGATTACTTCCGTAAATGTTATTCCAATCAACGTCCCCTCCGGCGTACCAAATAACTCGCCCCAGTTCGTTTTTTTTGTAACGCTTTTTGTGATATTCAAATCCTTTGGCAAAATAAATCTTGGGGGAAATTATTCCTGCTTTAGGGTAATTTTTTGCAGCATTAATCAAATCTACGAATAAATTTTTATCAATAATTGTGTCGTTATTTAAAAGCATTATAAAATCTGCACCACTTTTTAGAGCATATCTCATCCCCACATTGTTCCCTTCAGCGAATCCTAAATTCTCTCTATTTTCAATCAATTCCCAAGTAATATCTTTTCTCGCTTTCTTATAAAAGTTTTTAACTGCTTTTTGTGATCCATCGGTCGATCCGTTATCCACCACGATACTTTGTAATTTATAATCTGTAATTCGAGATTTCTCAACACTTTCCAAACACTCTTTAGTATCTTCTTTTCCATCCCAATTAAGAATTATTACGGAGATTTTCATAATACGACCTAATCTACAAATTCCATCCGAATTATCCGAAAAAATTAATTTGCGTTATTCTGGTTTTCCTTCAGATCATTCGTGTCGATCATAACTTAAATTTTCTTTTAATTCTCTGTACTAGCCCCCCACCAAATTTAAGGAGTGATTCTGCTTGCCAGTAGCGAAAATCTGATTCTTTTTCTTTCATTAAATCGACAACGTTTTTTATTTCTATCTTATGTCTTTTAAACTTTTGCGCCTGCCAAACCTTAAGGTAAAGAACAAACTCCGAGAATGCTTGAAGCCCGGCTAAAGCCAACCCGTGAATACCATCCTTGTATCCCTCTCCTTGAAAATACCTACTAAGAAATTCAGCCGTAGGTTTATTTATTAAATCATGCCATTTAAACTCATAATCCTCTTTTACAAGTAGCTTTGAATGCTCCGTTGTATACCTATTTAGCCTTTCAACATATTGCTCAACAGATAAATAATGGTGGTGTAAAATCGCATATTTTTCTTTAGCGGGCAAATCTAATCCTTTGCCTTTGGTAGTTGGAACAGAGTGAATTATCTCGCTCCAGCTAACATTTCCATTCTTAAAAAAACGGATATTATAATCCGGCCACCAGCGTGAATGCTTCACCCATTTCCCAAATATTATGTTTTTCCTTGGAAGCCGATAATAATCGGCTTTAGGCTTCTTAGCAATGGCTTCTAATTTGTTAGCTAAACTATTTTGAAGTTCTTCGTCTGCATCTAAAATCAAAATCCATTTCCCCGTAGCTTTACTTATGCCGTAATTTCTAGCAGGCTCAACGTATCCTGTTCTTTCGTGCTCGAAGACTTTTGCGCCTGCCTTTTTGGCAATAACCTTTGTATTATCGTCCGACTTCATGTCGACAACAACTATCTCGTCGGCAAAGTTTTTAATTGAAGTTAACGCCTGCGGCAGGTCTTTTTCTTCGTTTAAAGTATTGATGACAACCGAAATCTTTCTCACAGCTTCAATTTTACCATTTTAGGAACATTTATTCCTTTAATTTACACGAAATATATCCACCTCTTTGTTTTCGAAAATCTTCTCAATTTCAAGCTCGCTCTCACTTAAAGCCGCACGCTGGTCCTTAATCCAGTAAATATATGAGATATTATTATCTTTCAGAAATTTTTTTGCTAAGCCCTGGTCTCTAGCCTCTAAGAACTCTTCAACTTTTTCGCGTCTTGCTCCCCAATCATATCCTGTTATATCCAAATTAACCTCGTCCTCTAAATAAACTGGCTGTCCGGAAAAGGCCGAAACATAGGCCGTTGATTCATATAGATAAAGCGGTCTGGGAGGATTTGCTACTGCCGCATCGGCCGCATCTTTATCAAAAGGATAAGTTAAAACTATACCTCTCGGCTGATTTGACAAAAACTTTAAGGCTCCAAGTTCTTGATAAGAAAGCTTTGCCGGCGGCCTTCTCGGCAAATAATGCCTCAACGTCCCAATCGTTGTCGGTATCGTCAGTAAAGCAATTACCACTACAATACCATATAGTAATGTAGTGTTTAGCCTTGACTTTTCTATAAACTCACCTAACCATACCCCTGCCAATATTCCTGAAAAAGTTAGCGAGTAATAGATAAACTGAATCGTATTCCAGGGGGTGCCCTTTTGAAGAAAAACCATCGGAAGCACAATTCCAGCTGCGATTACTGAAAAAATAAATATCTCGATAAAGTACAAATTTTTGAAGTCGCGCAATTTTCTAAAAATCCAAATATCTTTGACTAGTCTAGTTCCCAAATTTCCAATAATAAAAATAAAAAACGCAACCGTGTAAGCTGGGATACCTTTAATTAAATTCCCGGCTAATTTGTAATTCACCATTGCCTCAGCAAAACGTGGCCAATAAAATCTGTCCGAAAATCCCATCATGGTCTCCAAAAACCAAAACGGCTGAAAAACTAAAAGAGAAACCGAACTCTTACTAAACAATAGAAACAACAGGGAAGATAACAATAGCGAGCCGCCAAACACTTTAAGAAGGTTTATTTTTTTATCTTTCAGAAACTCATAAATTCCGGCTACCAGCAATCCGCCCAAAGACAATATCCCTGCATAAACTTTAATCTGCAATAAAATGCCAAAAAGAAAGGTAACAAATAAAAAATACTTTGTTGTTGGCCTTTTTAAATGTTTGGTTAAAAGCATAAGCCCTAAAAGCATTAACACTATCGATAGTGCAAACGGGGGATTAATAAGGGTAGAGATTGCCTGTTGTGACCAAAACATGGACTCCCCACCAAGCTGTCCTTCGCGAAGCAAAGTTACAATCCAACCAAAATTTCCTCCGAAATAAACAAAAAAAGTAGACCAAAACGCCTGCATGCGAGATTTTCTCCATCTGTAAACGAATTTATATGTAGCCACTCCAACCAAAAGTGCCAGAATCGGTGGAATTATCTGAAAATAAAGAACACTTGTGGGGAGAAATGTAATTCTGTGTAGTACAGCGAGTAGTGCGTCATAGCCCACGTGATAATTTTTAATTGCCTCACCTGCAAATATGGGTATGTCGAAGGAACCGCGCGAGAGAGCCTCTGCCATGGCAATATGCCAAACACCGTCGTGGCCATTCGGTCCCCAAAAACCCAGACCAAAAGAGTAAAAAAGGCCGCTTTTGACCATCGTTATCGACCAGGTAATTGTCCCAAAGACGATCAAAATGACGGCGGCAAGATTATCTATTAAATAGTGTTTTAAAGCTTTTCTTAACATCATCGATAATTGACGCGCCGACGGTTAAATAAATTGAAATTATATAAATGAGAATTCCTGTCCCCACAAGGACCCAGACCGCCATAAAATTAACCGGAAGAAGGCGGCGAATAAAAAGAAGTGTCACGCCCATCAAAGCTGCTGCTAGAGCAGGCTTAAACACTCCATCCTTCAGCGAGAAAGCAACAAAGCGTCTTGTAACATAAATGGCCACCACCGAGCTTAAACCAACTAAAGCATAACCGAAAGCGGCACCGTTTATTCCAAATTTTAAAGCCAAGCCCGGCACTAAAGCATAAGTTAGTACCGTCCACATTATCATCAGACGAAAAGTATATTTAATCTTGCCAATTGCATTAAGTAAATTTGTAAGCTGAGTTGTGGCAGCGGCAAACGTAGTATTTATGGCAATTAGCCCAAGGGGGATAAGAGCCGGAGTCCATTTTCCGTAGCGAGGAATTACTTCTACCAAGATAGGGGCTAAAATTAAAAGGCCAACAAGGGAAGGGAAAACTAAAAAGCAGATGAAAAAGATTGAGCGAGTAACACTTCTTTTCAATTGTTCTTTTTCGCTCTGCATCCTGGCAAATGCAGGAAAAGTAACTTTTATCACATGGTCCATAAAAAATCTCAAAGGCGCCTGTGCCCATTTTTGCGCCCATCCCAAAAACCCAATTCCTGTTGCACCTAAAATCCCACCCAAAACCGCTGTCATTCCATCATCTTTTAGGGTTGCCAAAAGAGTATTAACTTGATAGGGAACCCCAAATGATAAAAGCTTCTTCAGGCTCTTTTTAGAAAAAGCAAATCCGGGAAGCCAGGGGCGCAAGATATATATTGCAACAAGCCCGATTGCACCCCTAGCCAGAACCGCATAAGCAAAGCTTCTTATCCCAAAGCCTTGCCAGGCCAGAATTACTGCCACAAGGTTGTAAACCAAGTTTTCCAAAATTTGTGGCAAAACAAGTTTTCCAAAATCAAGTTCTCGCTCTAGTAGAACCGAAGGGATTGTTTTCAAAGAGGAAAAAAGAAGAGAAACTCCAAGGGCATAAAGAAGAAGTTGGCCGTCAAACGACAAAGAATAGAGTTTGGTAAAAATGGGCGTCCCCAAAAAAAGAACTAAAAGAACAATGATAACTAGCGCTTGCTGAACAGTAAAGGTAGTTTTTAAATCGATATCGGAAACCTTTTCCTTCTTCTGTATGAGCGCAGCTGCAAGGCCGATGTCCGAAAAATAGGCCAAAAAATTAACAACGGCGCTAACTATAAAAAAGATTCCAAATTCACTTGGCTCAAGAAAGACGGTTAGGAAACCTATCGCCACCAGCGAGAGGACACTTAATAGAAAAGTTCTACCTGTTAAAAGCACTATGCCACGAACAGCTCTTTCTTTAACGGTTTCCAAAGTGATCTCTGCTGTTGGATCCAAGTGTCCTTGTGTATCCCCTATCTTTGCCACGCCTAAATTGTAACATTGTAAAGAAGCACGACAAAACTTTCGAAGTGTTAAAATACTTTTGATGTCTCAGAATTTTTTTATATTTGTGTTCGTGCTTCTTTCGAATTTATGGGTGTGGAAAATATTTGGGCAGAATCTTCTCCTCGGCCTTCTTCTAGTTTCGGCCTCGGTCCTTCTCTACCGCCTGATAATACATAAAGGCGCAGAAGCTCTCCGCTACATATTTTTAGTATTATTTGCTTTGCTTCTGTTTTCTCAATGGCAAACTACACAACCTTCTTCCCTAACACTTCTTGATAACGACCAAAAAAGAGTTCAGCAAATGAGATTAAATGAGTATCCACCAATTGGAATTTCAATCGCCGGGAAAAAATTGTGGATTCCCTTAGCCCACTGGTTTGAAGGAAGGCGCGAAACCATTGCAGCCTTTAGAATTAAGAAAAATTTCTCAGAGGCAATTGACCCTATGCTCTACTTTTTCGCAAACCACCCACGAGAACGTGTTGGTGTAGAGGAATTTGAGAAGTTCCCCTATATCCTCTTGCCGTTTTTCATATTCGGCATATTTTCATTATCAAAAAAGTTTAGAAACAAAAGTCTCGCCTTAAGCTTACTTGCCCCTCTTGTTCTCATCTCCTTTATAGGAAACAAAAATCCACTGGGCCCCTTTAGCCTTTTTCCTTTCCTTGCTGTTGCGACAGCAACTGGAATTACAAAAGCTTACAAGAAAATCGCCCTAATGCCCAAAAACAAATTTAAACCCGTGCTATTAGCCTTATTCGCATTATTTGCCCTCGTATTTTTACAAGTTATTTCTTATGCGAAATATTAAACCAGAACTTATTGCCCTTACAATCATTCTTTTTCTTGGTAGTTATTTATATTTTTCTAAATTGGACTCTATCCCTTCCGGCCTTTATGTAGACGAAGCCGTTACAGGCTACAATGCCTATTCTCTTTTGAAAACCGGAAAAGACGAGTATGGAAAGGCCTACCCCGTGGCGCTGCGATTCTTAGGTTCGTACTCGCCACCTTTATATACTTACCTTTCCATCCCTATTATGGCAATAAACGGATTAAACATTTTCTCTACAAGAGTCTTATCCTCAATATCAGGGCTTTTAAGCATATTGCTTGTGTTTCATTTCTTAAAAGCACTTAAAATAACGAAATCCAGGTGGACACCGGTCCTGGGTGCATTACTTTTCGCGATTTCTCCTTGGACTGTTTTTTACAGTAGAGTAGGCTATGAATTGTATCTGGCCTTCTTTATTTTCGCTCTCGGTGTATTTTTTGTCTGGCAAGGACTCAAAAAGCAAAAACTACTAATTCCCGGACTTGCTCTACTTTCTTTATCAACTTATGGGGCCCATACCGAGCAAATACTCGCCCCAGTCTTTATAGTTGGCGTGACAATCTTGTTTCGCAAAGAATTACTCGCCAAAAAATCCAAAAAATATTTTCTTGCAGGACTCTTTATCGCCGGACTAATTCAACTTCCATATCTAACAATAATTTCAACTCCTGCCCTTTTTTCCAAAACAAGTCTTTTTTATAAAGGAGTGGTTTTTACCCAAGCAGAAAAAATTACCCATTTTCTACCCACCTTTATTACCTTCCCACTTTCTTTTCTTCGCGAATTTTTGTCCCAGTATTTAACCTACTTTTCCCCCAGGTCACTGTTTTTCCTTCCCGATCCCGACCCCCAGCGCGGGCTACCAGAGCTTTCAGTATTCTACTCTTGGATGATAATTCCTTATTTCGTAGGAGTTTATCTATTGCTAAAAGGAAGAAAAAAGAGGTCTTTAAAATTTATCCTTTTGCTTTGTCTCCTTGCTCCTTTACCGGCAGCTTTAGCCGGTGATCCTTTCTCCACCCAACGGGCCTTACCGCTACTTTTACCACTAATCATCGTTATCGCTTTAGGGACAGACCGAATAATCGCTAAGCTGAAAACCAAAATCTGGCTGCCGGCATTGGCAATATTAATAAGCTTTTCGCTACTTCTTCTTTGGCGCTCTTATTTTGTGTTTTTGCCTAATGAGCGGGCGAAAGCTTGGGGCTATGGCTTTAGACAACTAGCCGAAGAAATTAAAAAGCGCCCCAGTGATAAATTTCTTATCGATCAATCTAGAATTAAGCCTGCATATATTGAGCTTACATTCTTCTTAAAATATCCACCCGAAAAATTCCAAAAAGAACTCGACCAAACAATTAAAGAGAATTACTACACGAACACATCCTTTAGCGAAAATTACAGCTTTGGCAACATCGAAACCAGAAATATTAACTGGGAGGAAGATATCTACAAAGAACAAATTTTAGTAGGAGACGAGCTTGCAATTTCAGAGGGACAGGCTAAGGAGCATTTTTTGACCAAAGTATTTGAAATTCGTGACCCGGTTGACACGATTGTGTTTCAGGGATATAAAACCGACCCAAAAGAAAAGTGCGCAAAAACCCTTAACCTTAATCCCCTTTGCGCAAATTAAGGCGTTTAATTAAAACGAAGAAGCTTAAAACGTTAATTGTTGAAAGGACGCGAATTAGTAAAAAATTGTTGCTGGTAAATGGAGCGTCTATCTCGTCAAACCACCTTCTATAAAATGCCCAAATTAGATTCGCAAAAACCACCAGGTTCATTAAAGCCACATATACTAAAGTTTCGACACTGACAAACATTATTACAATCATCGGGGCAAAGGCTGCAAAAAAGTAGCGCTCAAGCATATTCGTTAAAAACAAAAAGCTCCCAAAACCAATTACAAAAAGGCTTACAATTGTTGGAAAAAGTAGTTTTTTCCTCGTTCTAAGATAGTTAAAAGAAAAAAGGTTAAAAAATACATAAAGCAGCGTACCTAAAGTGGTTGCGGGGATCCTCAAAAACCGCTCAGTGGCCAAGCTTCTGTCAATTTTCATAAATATAGTGTGGAAGTTAAACGCGCTAATCGAAGCCCTCGCAGTTCCCTTGGCGGAAGGTAATATATTGTGCAGAACTGTTTCTTTTGTGAAACTGAAAACATTTGCTTCTGAAAAAGGAAAAGTTGTTAGTAAAAATAGGCCAAGCGCCAAACCTGATCCCCAAACAATATGAGATAGTTTCGGGCGATACAAATAAAGTAAAAACGAATACAGAGGAATAAAAACGACCCAGGTGGGTTTAAGGTACAAACTTACAAAAAATAAAGGAATAGAAACCCACGTCTTTTTGTAATAAAGGAGAATAAAAGACAGAAGGCCAAAAAAAGAAACCAAGCTCTCACTCTGTCCCCAAACGCTACTTAAAAAAATAGTCACGGGATTAAAAAGATAGACCAGAAATCCAATAAAGGCTCTTTTTCTAACTTTAGTAAGGTTCAGAATTAGCTTGTAAATGACCACACTTATCCCTAGATCGGCTAAAATCGAAGGAAGTTTCAAAAGAAAGAAATAACCTTCTCTGTACTGAAATGGGCTGTGGGCAACTATCTTATTAAAATAAATAATAAAGTCCGCAGGGATAATTTTTACGACGTTGTGAATTTGGGCAAGGACATAATTATGCTCAAAAAGCCAATAGAGCCCCGCATACATTAAGGAGGAAAGGGGAGGATAGGTGGGGAATGTATAATACCAATCTTCACTTAAATAAAAATTGTTAGCTCCCAATTCCCAAAACTTTTGTCCCCATTCCGCAAACACGGCTAAATCACCTCTATTTCCGTATCTGGTCAAGAATGCCCTTACAAGAAAGCCCAAAAGTAGAAAGAGCAGAAGAGGCGTGTTTGACCGAAGTTTTTCAAAAAATCTCGCGACCATTGCCCGAATTGTAACACTTCAAGAACCCAGCCGCTTACGCCAGAAAGGGAAGGTAAAAAGGCCGATCCAGGTGACTAGGGAAATAAGGTTGCCGGCACTTCGAACCGGGGTGTTGAAAAGCTGCGCCCGGACAAAATGTTCCCCTTTTGGAATCTCGATATACATCCTTCCCCATTTTTCATCTTCGGCAACAAAGGTATTGACTTCTGTCCCATCGACAAAAACCCTCCAATTAGGAAATTGAAAAATACCGAGCCGAATAACAGCGGAGTCTGATTCAATGTTTGCCCCAAATTCGGCCCAATTTGTTCCTTGGCGTGTATCTTTTATTTCTCCCGTACCTTGCATCACCTCCGCTAGGTATTTTTGCGGCATTTTGGGTGCTTCTTTAGCAGCTTTCGGTAAATAGTCAAAAATCCCGGCAGTTTGTTGAAGCTCCCAGGCAGCACCTGAAAATTTCTCTTCATCGGTCAAGGGCCCCATTTTGCCGTTTTCGGGAAGGAAATAGTTCCAGTTAAAGACTACTAAACCAATTATCAATAAACCAATAATCCATCTGCCAATTCTTTTACCTTTAAGAATTACTACGACGGCACCGGCGGTGAAAGAAAAGGCAAAAGTTGTTATGGCTACAAATCTCCAGGGAAACTGGACAAACTTTAAGGGGGTAATTGCCAGCCAAATAGGCGTCGAGCGGTAATGGGCCATGAAAGCGGCGAACCAGCCTACAAGTAGCATAAATAATGTAACCAATAGAATAGGATTCTTTTTTAGTTTCTTAAAAACTCTGGACTTCTCTTTCAAGAGCTTGCGTATCAGCCAACCGCCAACTACTAGTGATAAAATCCAGTGGATATGGCCGATTTGAAAAGACATTTTATCATTTTGTAGCCAAACTGAAGCACCAAACCCCCAGAAACGAGAAATGAAAAGTTGGTTTAAATCCGCAAAGTGAGCAATATACTCATAATATCCTTGAACTAGAGTTTCAACTTGAACTAAACCCTGCTCCATGAATGCCGGGAGCGTAAAAAACGCAGCCAAACCAAGCGCCAAAATCCCCGAAACTACAAGCTGGGGAATCTTGTGCCATGATCCTTTGTGCCAAAGATGAATTAGAACCCAGACTGCAAAAAGGGGACTAAAAATTAGTACCATAAGATTGTGCGACGTAAAGAGTGCGAACCAGGATAGGGCAAGGCCAATTGTCCAGCCAGTTGCTTTTTTCTTGCTTGCAATCAGCTTATATGCTGCCCAAAAAATTAGAGGAAACCAAGCGAGCGCCCAAGCCTCATTCATCGCCCCCCGAACATATACGTCCAAAGCATGGTATGGCGCCCAAATGTAAAAAATAGCCGAGACTACCCCGCCAAGCCTGCCAAAAAAATCTTTTGCCAGCAAATACATTGTTATGCCTGAAATGACAAAAGACAGGGCGAAGGTAAGCTTAACCACCGTCACAAAACTATAACCAATCAATCTAATTCCCTGCCCTATCAGATAGGGGAGTGGCGGATAGAAATTAAAAAGAGGAAAGCCAAAACCGTAACCCATGTCCTGAATCCATCGGCAAGGAATCTGACCGTCTTTAAAACACTTCTCCATCTCCAACTGTCTCATCATCTGAAGGTCATCGTGCATATTAAAGTACCCGCTCTCAAAAATAAGGCTTCTCCCCGCCAATACCGCAAAAGCCACGACAACAAGAATTGGCCAAAAGTTTGGACTGGAAACTAAACTACGAAGCCATTTCATGCTTACTGATGGTATCACAACTGGCCAGACTTTGAAGATATTGCTTCTTCTGTTACTTCGAAAAAGTAAAGGGTGTCACGGGGACCGTGTAAAGAATACTCGTGTGTATCCTGTGCTCTGAAAGCTTTTGGATAGGCTGCTAAGAGCTCGAGACCCGCCTCTTCTGCATCAAACTTAAACCTCGAACTATTCACAACCAAATAAGTTTTGTTTCCGGCTTGCTTTGATTCGATAAGTGACGGATGAAGTTCGGTCATTATTACTCCCACACCTATCACGATAACGTCCGTCAAATCATTAAGATAAATTTGAAGTCCGTCAGGCAGAGTTCCAAAAAATCCTTCAGTCCCAACAACCATACCTTTATCAGGCTCTCGAGTTTTTTCCTCTCTTAGAAACTCGGCTACCTCCTTTATACCGGTTCCCGCGGTCCACTCCTCCAAATACCCTGACCGTTCACTCCTAGGAAGCGGTGCGTTTTCTACATCCGTCAATATTAGCCTGTTGATTGTAAATGAATGAAAGATAAATACAATAAGTCCGACAGTCAGAAGTTTTTCCCACTTCCCGCGCCAAAAAAATATTAGGGCTCCCAATATCATCAAAAAGGGCGCGGTAAAGTAAATGTATCGAGTAGTCATTGTCTTCGAAAACTCGGAAATTACGACAATTGGCAACATCGCCCAGACAGCCAAAAGAATTATCTCTTTTGGTCGTTTTTTAATATTAAACAGAAAGCCTAGAGCAATGAACACAACCAAGACACTTGGTCCCAAAATCCAAAAATACTCCAAAATTCTATCTAAAAATGGCAAGAGCGGGTCCAGAGGCCTTTGTAATAAATGTCCTAAAGGATAGACATAGTCCTTGTTCCTTAGTGCAATCATATGAAACTCCGGGCCAAGTCTTAAAATGTTAAAAAAGCCATATCCTATTAAAAAAGTTACTAAAAAGAGTAAGGCTAATTTAATCAAATGAACTATTCTTTTTTTGCTAATTAAGGCTTTTGTCTTAGGCCAGTCAGACAAAATCCAAGTAGTAGGAAGCAAAATTGCAAAAAACAAAGCAGGTGATTTTGTAAGCATTGCTCCTCCTAACGCAAATCCTGCAAGCATGGCAAAATCAAGTTTTAAGGTTCTGGCAGTTAATACCCCAAAGAAAAACGTCCAAACTCCAAACATGGTAAGCATTGAATCCACAAGCGCCATTCTGTCAAAAAACACTGAAAATGGAGAAATTGCATAAATGAAACTTGCAATCAGTGCTACCTTTTTGCTTCTGAAAAGATAAAAGGAGGAAACAAAAATTCCGACTAAAGTACCTATTCCTGTTAAAACCGACAAAAATCTGCCTGCAAAAAGTGGGTCGGAAAATATCTTTAAAAAAGGAATAATGCTCCACATAAAAAGCGGCTGTTTCCCGTCGGAAAGTGGCAAAAAGCGAAGAGTCTGTTCTGCACGCATCACTTGTGCCCAACGGACATATATCGCCTCATCGACAAAAATAGGCAGGGAATTTAAATTATAAAGTCTAAGTACAAATGCAAGTATAATAATTGTAAACCCGACCAAAACTGTTTTATTCCACTCTTTTACAAATCTAATCATTTATTTCCTTACAACAAGAACCTTATCTCTGTCTTCTTTAATTATTTCATATGCATCAGGCGGGATATCTTCACCGTCAAGTCTCCACTGGTGTGTAATTAGAATAAACGAATTCTCTTCTGAAAACAAAAGTTTCAGCTGTTTTGCTTTACGTTGAATTTGCCCAACCTGTTTATCTGAATAAAACACTGCCGTAGGAACAAAATCTCCATCAACGTATAGCTTTTCAGAAAACCTACTTGCTTCTTTAGATAGAATTGCATCGTCAGAAACATAGGCGGTAATGTTTATATATTCTCGCCAATTTTTTTGAATTTGTGGAACATAATAATACAAAAAAAGGGCAAAAATTATAACCACTGATAAACGCTTGCTCTTTGTCACTTTACCAAGAATAAAATAAGAAAAACCAAAGAATGACAAAATCATAATTGGATGCAAGGGTATAAGATGCCAAATGTGACCTTCCCCGGAAAAAAGAAACGGCAGAAAAAAAGAAACAAAGAATACAAAAAGAATTATGAATTCCTTTTTAAGCGTCGCTAAACCCAATGTTAAAGCAAAAAATCCAGGCCAAAACCATCCCCCAATTCCATTGTGAAGATAAACCTTAATCAGCCTCAAATTCTCAACAAAAGCTAACGATTTCTCTACGCCTGAAAGACCTATTTTAAAATAGTGTTGTGTAAAGTTGGCGTCGTACCCAATCTGGATTCCAAACCATATTAGAAATAGTATAAAAGGCATAAGTAAATAAAATTTAAATTTAGGGTTACGGGTTATCTTTGACTTCCAAAAAATAAATAATAATGCCGGAATGACAGTAAATGGCACCAGAGTCTTGGTTAAAAGAAGTAAAGACATACTTATGGAGAAGGGTGCTAAAAATTTACTGTTTTTGGATGCTTTTATTGCCAGATAAAGCGTCAGGATAAAAAACATCACCAAAAATGAATCTAAATTACCCGATCTAGCCCTAAATAAAAACCAGTTAGCAGAAGTTAAAGAAATCGCGCTAAATAATCCTACCGCTCGATTAAAAAGTTCTTTACCCAAAAGGTACAGGAAAATAATACCCAAAAACCCAGCTAGGGCCTGTGAAAAGCGAGCACTATAATCTGATATGCCAAATATTTTGAAAGAGGTTGCAATGATCCAAAACCCTGCTGGAGGATGATCAGTATATATTTTTCCATTCCAGCTAAGATGTATTAGGTCCTTAGTCTTAATAATATTTCTCGCAATATCTGCATACCACGCTTCGTCAAAACTAACGAGCGATGATTGCCCTAGCTTAAAGAAAAATAAAGGAATGGTAATAAAAAGCAGGGATATTAAAAAGAGATCCAGCAAATAGCCTCGAGCAATCTTTTTCATTTAACGATAAAGTCCGAGAAGCGCATTTAATCTAACTCGAACCAAATCTCTAAATCCTTCCCAAGAATCTTTTATTGGATTCACTTTAGTACCTTCTTGGTGGCGCCAAGAAACCGGAACTTCGGCAACTTTCAAACCCAGTTTTCTTGCAATATATAAAATCTCTAAATCGAATCCCGCCGACACAGAGGCACCACGTGCCCTTCCTTTCTCTGAAAAGATTTTCATCTTTTTGAAAATCTTCTTTGCCGAGCTTCTCTTAAAGGCCTTAAAGCCACACTGGGTATCTTTGTAAGGTAACCTTAATACTAAAGTTCTTAGTAACATAAAACCATATGCCATAATTTTTCTTACAAGCGGTGCGCCCTCCCTGCCCGACCGTGAACCGATAGCGATGTCGTATTTCTCGCTAAATTTTGGCAGCAATTTCTCTATTTGGTTTATTGGTGTCGCCTGGTCCATGTCGGTGAAAAGAACAACCTCTCCTTTAGCAGCAAGCATTCCAGCTATAACCGTCCCTCCTTTTCCTCTGTGGGGCTCTCTCATTACTCTAAAATCCTTGTGTTCTTTGGCAAACTT
Source organism: Patescibacteria group bacterium (assembly GCA_022562395.1). Taxonomy (GTDB): domain Bacteria; phylum Patescibacteriota; class Microgenomatia; order UBA8517; family UBA8517; genus JADFPI01. The sequence goes on from JADFPI010000004.1 coordinate 46,063, forward strand.
CTCGGCTAAATCCGCAGTTTTGTCGGTCGAACCGTCGTCGACAACAAGAACCTCCCAAGAATATTTCTGTCTAGAAAGATATTTCCAAACCTTATCGAGCACACTTTTTCTAATATTTTCTTCTTCGTTATACGCCGGTATAACAATACTCAAATATAGCCTCATAGCCTCTCTCTCCTTTGAACAGTGACTCCACCAAAGTTTGTCTCTTTTTCAACCTTCCCTATTCCCTTTTGCCTATCGAGCCAGACATCGAGCCTTTCCGGATGCGGCGGGTCTACCTCGTATAAAGTATAAAGTAAAGGCACTTGCTCGCCCAATCTCATTCCGCAAAGATTTTCGCCGCAGCGCTTTGTCCCCTGCCACAAAAAAAGATAGTCATAAGCATAAGGAATTACCGGCGGAACATAGACATCAACATTAAAGTGACGAGGACACTCGCCGCTTGGACACACCTGCTTTTCTGCATCTTCAAAAACCCAATCAATCGCACCCAATTGATCCTCAAGCGTAATTGGTCTAGTCTCAACCGTAGCAGTTAGATAGTTTTTTACAAGCGTTCCATTCTCCATAAAAAAAAAGACAAAAAATATACTAACTACAAACTTTCCAGATTTAGTTTTCCACAACTCCCCTAACCCTATTGAAAAAAGAAGAATAAAGGGAAGATACACTCCGGTCATATAGTAGTCATAGATATTTCCAAAGTTTCCTTGGAAAGCAAGGATTCCCAAAATAGGAGTTCCTATGAATAAAAGTAAAAGTGGCAAAGTTAAATTTGAGCTTAATTTTTTTCGCGAAACAAAAATTACAGCACCGGAAAGCAAGAAAAAGATTGTTGCATAAACTCTCCAGCCAGGATTAATTTTCGACTGAAACACCGACCAGAAAAACTGCGTACGCTCTACAAAAACCTCCCCAAAAGAAAGACTAAAACTTTTCTCCTCTAAAAAAACTCTCTTGAAATTATTAAACAAAATATTTTCGTGTCTGAAATTAAACGCAATTTGGGGAAGAAGGGTTAGAAAAAACACTCCAGCAGATATAAAAAGAATTTTTTTGCCGGGCAATCTTTTTCTCTGCCAAACAGCAAAAACTAAAATCATTGGCAAGAAAAATACTGCACTTGCCGCCTCGAGCTGCAACGACAATCCTATTAGAAGGGCAATCGCAATCCACCAACGTTTATCCCCCTTATTGGCAATCTCCCACATACTCCAAAGCAAAAGCAAGGAGGTTAAAAGAAGAGATGTCGGATTCGCAAGCCAGCGACCAGCTAAAACTATGAAGTAAGAAAAGGCACCAATGGTTGCGGCAAAAATTCCGCTGGTTCTCGAATGAAACTTCCGGCCGAGATAATAGAGCATAAATATTGCCAGGGTTGCGGTAAAACCTAAAAAGATAACTGGTAAAACAGGGCTACCTCCGCTTAGAAGATAAAATGGAGCTATTAAATAATAATAGAAAGGCCCCAAAAATATTCCGTCCAAGCCAGTTACCGGCCCGATCAGAAAAAACTTTCCCTCGTGCAAAAGTCGCCAAATGACCAACGCGTCCCTTCCCTGGTCAAAATAAAACCTAAGCAAGCCTTCCGTCCTATAAACTCTTACGAATAGTGCCAAGAAAAGAATTAAAAAAAGAAGAAAGTAGGTGGCGGGATGATTTCTAATTTCTCTAGTTAAAGACACTAGTGAATTTTTGAAGTTAAATTTCATCTTCCATTAGCTTTTTAAAAACTTCATAGGTAGCCCGGATGTCGGTCATGGCGGAATGCTGCTCGTCTACCCTTATCCCCAGACTCCTTGCAACACTTCTTAGATTTAATTTTTTAGGCCTTTTTTGAGAACGAAGATGGATATAAGCAATCGAGATAACATCTACGAGGTGATAATCAAACTGGTGTTTTACCCCTAGCTTTTTTAGGTTTGTATCCAAAAACCACCAATCAAAGTCAACTTTCCATCCGGCCACCATCGCCTTAGGTGCAAACTTAACCACCTCTTTTAATACTTCTTTTAATAGCAGAGCGTCTTTCCATTTCCTTTTAGAATAGCCCGAAACTTTCAATCCCTCCTTGTCTGCAGTCTCTATGTGCTCTGGTTTAACTCTTGCATGGTATTCATCAATAACCTTTAAGGATTTGCCATCGACAAGCAGGCAGCCAACCTCGATAATCTCGTGTCGATTAAAATCCAGGCCAGTTGTCTCAAGATCTATAAATAATAGTTTTCTATCTCGAAAATCCATCTCTTCGTTCTTTGTCATTTTGTGTGTATTAGTTTATAAAGAACAACCCCTGCTATTTCCCACTCTTCCTCAATTTTACTCCAACCAAAGTTTGCAATTTGGGCTTTCGGGTCGCGAGTCGGGTCGCACGTATCTTTTGCCAGCTCACAGACCACAAAAAGTTGCTCCGTTATTGTTTCATCTACCCTCTGTGCATCTATATCAACAACTGGCGCGCCAGTCTTCTCCAAAAAATATTGATAAGCATCCTCATAATTTCTCTCGGCCAACACTGCCAAATTAAACTTGTCCCCCTTGGCTTCTTCTTCGATTTTTGCCGATACTTCCTTTGTTCTTTGTAATTGTCGGTTAGGCGGATATTTTAGCGGATTCTCTGCCAAATTAATAATAACTAAAAAGACAAAAGCAACGAAAACTAGTATCTTCCCTGTGTTCTTTGCACTTTGTATCATGTTCTGCGACAGCCCTCCAATAAGGAGGAATGGAGCTGTAAAGAAAAATCCATAGTAATGGTCGTAAATGTGTTGTTTGTATACTCCAAGTCCAATAAATGAAAAACCAAGCCAGACTAAAAGCATGAGATAGGCTTTTAAGCTATTTGATAATTTTCTTTTTACAAGAGCGTGGCGTAGTAAAGTGACGATTATCCCAATCACTCCAATTACTAAAACAAGGTTCGTCCACCTTCCAGCTTCTTCATTTTTTCCAGTAAGCAATCTAGTAGTTGCCAAAGATGTAACTTGGGGCAGTTTAGGAATTGCAGTCCAAGGACGGGCAGAAACTGTTGTTTGCCGCTGGGTAAAGAACTTTTTCATCGCGGTAAAATTTCGCCAGCCGTGTCTCGCGTCAAAAATTACTAAAGGAGACATAAGAAAAGCAAAGATTACACTAGCGATTAGCGTATAGCGTATAGCGTTTAGTCTTATATTTTTATTTCCCCAAACTTTTAATATTGCCAACAGCCAAAAAAGGCCTATCGTAGGGGCCAAAAGTAATCCTAAATAATGAGATTGCAAAATGAAAGCAAAAGAAACTCCAATCACTACTAACCACTTAAACTGTCCGTGTTTCCATATCCGGAATAACCCATAAATAACCAAGAGCGCAAAAAAGGGCATAATATTAGGATTCCACGAGTTCCGCGCGTGAACAATCACAGTTGGAGAAACTGCGTACAAAGCCGCAGCAATTAACCCTGCAATTGAAACTTGTCCCGCCACGGCGGGAAACCATTCGCGCGCTACATACCAAACAAAAAAAATTGTTGCCACCCCTAAAAGAGCAACCATTACTGCCGGTCCAACCGGTGAAAGAAAAGACAAAGCAAGGGCCGGTGCCATCATGTAGTAATAAAGCGGACCCAAATACATATCCCCGATTGAAGTTCTCGGCCCGATTAATATTGGGTCAAAATCAACAAGCAGTCTTCTAACAACAATGACGTCTCTTCCCTCGTCTCCCAAAAAAGTCATATACTCGTCAATTTTGTATAACCGTAAAAAAGCCCCAACCAAAAGAATCAAGCCAAGAAAAATTGCCTCTTTTGGATTTTCCCTAATCCACTTTTTAACTATTAGCCATCGTGAGTTAATCATTGCCCTTCCTTCTCCATGGTCTCTCAATTAAAAGTCTAAGTAAGCCTTTTATGTCTCCCCAAGCAGTCTTGGCAACCTTGACGGTGGAGCCCGGATCATCTCTCCAGACAATTGGCACCTCGGTAATCTTAAATCCGGCCTTATCGGCAATAATTAGAAGTTCTGAATCAAAAAACCAACCAGTATCCACAACCAGGGGCAGGATTTTTGCTGCAGCTTCTTTCTTTATTGCTTTAAAGCCACACTGCGCGTCTCTGAAACTTGTCCAAAAAAGACTTCTAAATAAGAAACTATAGCCGCGCGACATAATCTCTCTTACCAGCGGCCTGTCATAAACCTTTGCCCCAGGAGCTAGGCGGGAGCCAATAGCAATATCTGCGCCGGCTTCAAGTGCCTTTATGAGTTTCGGAAAATAAGAAAGATTGCTTGATAAATCAATGTCCATGTAGGAGAGAAAATCCTTTTTGCTTTCACTCCATGCACGCTTTAGTGCCCGCCCTCTACCTTTTTTATCGAGCCTCAAATATCTAATTCTTTCGCCCTCCGCAAGCTTCTTGCTAAACTCGGGGGTTTTATCGGTTGAAGCATTATCAACAATAACAATCTCCCAATCATAACCGCTCATTTCGCGCTCCAGAAAAGAAGAAAGCTTGGGGATATTTACTGGAAGATCCTCCTGTTCGTTATAAACAGGAACCGCTACAGTTAAGCCTCTTTTCTCCATAACTTTAGAAAGTCTAGCACAGATGCTTAAAACCATTCCACTAATAACCCGAACCCATTTTAGCCTTGTTAAAAACTTCAAAAAAGTATATCATTTTCACAAGTGAAGAATAGTTTAAAAAAGATTGTAATCTTGGCTCTTTTTTCACTTATTCCGACTGTCTTCATTTGGGCGCCTTTTTTCTTTAGGCTAGAAAGCTTTTGGACAATTCCTCTTCCGCAAACAGGCATGGCAACAATTGTTGCCAACTATGATGGACCACTTTTTTTGGTTGTTGCCAAAACCTTTTACAGTATTGAGGCCATCAAAGAAAGCTTCGCCTTCCCTTTACCTGTCGAATATTACGCTGCCCATTTCCCTTTATATCCACTTCTTATAAGAGCTTTGGCTTTCATAACCGGATTTCCTTACGCCATGCTTTCAGTTACCCTGCTTTCCTCTGTTTTGGCTCTTTATTTCTTTAACAAATTTATCAGTCAGTATGTCGATAAAAAGCATGTGCTTTGGATGACTTTTGTGTTTTCAATAATGCCTGCAAGATGGTTAATTGTTCGCTCTGTCGGTAGTGCGGAACCTCTGTTTATAGCCGCAGTAATTGCCTCCATATATTATTTTCAACAAAAAAAATACTGGGCTGCTGGATTGTGGGGTGTCGCAGCCCAATTGACTAAGTCCCCCGGAATTCTTCTTTTTGTCGCCTACTTTTCTTATTTTGCTATTCCTAGTCTTAAGGTATTCGCCACCCAATCTTTCGTAAAATGGGTGGAGGCCTTAAACCTGAAAAAAACTTTTCCTATCTTTTTAATCCCCTTATCTCTTATTGGGCTTTTTGTTTTTTATGGAGTAAGATTTAATAACTTTCTTGCCTATTTCCAATCAGGAGACAATATCCATTTATTTTTCCCGCCATTTCAAATCTTTAATTACTCCCAACCGTGGGTTGGAACTTTTTGGCTAGAAGAAGTTATTTTTGTCTATCTTTTGGGAATCCTGGGAATTCTTAAACTAATTCAGCAAAAAAGAAAAGAGCTTGCCTGGTTTGTGGGAGTATTTTTCTTTAGTGTTCTTTTTGTTTCCCACCGAGACATTATCCGTTATTCACTTCCGATAGTTCCATTCTTGTTGGTCGCTTTCTCGGACACAATCACCAAGAAAGAGTTTAAAATTGCGATGGCGGTAATATTAATTCCAATCTACCTTTTTTCCATTTCCTACATCTCCCAAAACGTCATGCCCATCTCCGACTGGACCCCGTTTTTGTAATAATCTTTAATTTTCATCTATAATGCTGTCTATATGGCGGTTAGAAAGGTTATTCAGATTGGTCATCCTGCCTTAAAAGCTAAAAACAAAGAAGTCAAAAACTTCAATTCACCAACGATTAAAAAACTAATAAAAGACCTTACAGATACCATGCACAAACACCAATTGATTGGGATCGCTGCTCCACAAATTGCGGAAAACTACAAAGTTTTTGCTACCGAAGTAAGAAATACAAAATATAGAAAATTATCGAAACAAGATAAACTACGAATATACATTAATCCCAAAATAATTCGTACTTCCAAAGAACAGAATGTAATCTATGAATGTTGCGGCTGTGTTGGACCTCCACACATTTTCGGACCAGGAAAAAGACAAAAAGAAATAACTACTATCGCAGCAGCATTTAATTCTAAGTTTATCTTAGGTCACTTACAGTCATAATCCCTTGTTTGCCTAACAAACGATGCAGCAGACCACAAAGTCTGGCGCCGATCGTTAGCAATAATTCCATAAATTTCGTACAATACCGTTTTGGTCGCGAATTCGTAATTTGCGGCCGCTGATCTTAAGCGTTAGGCGGCTGTAGATACAGACTATGAAAAATACTGAACCAGAAATCCAACAGCTTGCCCATTTCTTGAGCGAGTTCAACAAGGAAAGCGATCGTGGAGCCGCTCTAGTCGCCGCTTCAATCCTCGACAATCAGCTTCAGAATATTCTTGTGAATTTCTTAATTGATAAACACGAATCACAAAAATTACTAACGGGCTTCAATGCCCCACTCGGAACCTTTTCGGCAAGAGCATCGGCAGCATTTGCTCTTGGTCTTATTCAGGAAAACGAATTCAGAGAAATCACTCTGATACGCAAGATCAGAAATGAGTTTGGTCATGGCTGGGAAGCAGTATCGTTTGAATTAGGTCGGGTCGCCGATTTTTGTCGTAAGTTGCCCTGGCTTGGTCCCGAAGAACTTGAAGAAGAAGCAACACCAAGGGCTAAATTTAACTCTGCTGTAGCGATCTTATTAACAGATTTACTTTGGCGTGCCCGCCTCGTAACGAAGGAACGCCGTTCACTCAGGTCATGGCCGAATAAAGCGCGTAGTGAATAAGCCGCCTAACAAAGCGTGCATCCCGTCCCTGCTCTGCAGGTCGGGACGAGACGGCCCGACAAGTGGGATTCGTCCCGCTAAAAAGAGATGATTTCGTGCTTGAACATTTGCCGTATAATCAGCCTAGTCCGCGCCCACCCACTCGCGGGTAACGCAAACCGTTAGGCCTGTCTAATTTGGCTTACATCAATCGACAAGGAGCAACAAAATGGGCGAAAAAGGTAAAAAAGATAAGGGCAAAAAAGAATCGCAGAAAAAAGCTGTTCTAACATTAAAAGAAAAGCGCAAACTGAAA
>JADFPI010000021.1 GCA_022562395.1 Patescibacteria group bacterium
CTTATTGTCTCTCCGGCGCTTGCCAAAATAGGAGTGGGAGTGGGTTTGGGAAAAGTTCAGATTGATGAAGCATTATCGCCCGGTGGGATTTATAACTTGCCTTCTTTACCGGTATTAAATACCGGTGACGAAGACGGCATATATGAAGTCGAAGTAACCTATCTTTCTGAACAAGAACAGATGAGGCCGGCGGGTGAGTGGTTTAGTTTTTCTCCCCAGTCTTTCCCTTTGGCAGCTGGCGCGTCACAACTCGTTGATATTTCTTTAACTCTCCCTGTTGATACCCGACCGGGAGACTACTTTGCCTTTTTGGAAGCGCATCCGGTTGCCGAAGGCGAGGGAGTAACCATTGGCGTTGCCGCCGCTACCAAGCTCAATTTTAGCGTCAAGCCAAAAGGAGTTTTGGGGGCCGCTGTCGAGCGATTAAGAAGTCTTATTGAAGCAAATAGACCGGTAGCCTACGCTTTGGGAGGATTAGCTGCCTTACTAATAGTATATTCCCTTGGGAAAAGGTATCTTGACGTGAAAGTAGGCCTAAAAAAACCTAAAGAAGAGAAAAAAGAAAAGGAGGAGGAGTGAAAAAATTATTTGTTCTGCCCTTGGCGCTAGTCTGTTTGTTTGGAGCAGCCGGTTCTGCTCTCGCCCAATCGGCCACTTTGACGGCAACCGTGCGCGTCAATCCTTTGAAGGTTGAAGTTACCGCCCCTGGTGTCGTTACGGTAGGGGAATGGTTTGACATAAAAGCTGAAGTTTCCAACCTGGGGACGGAAAGAATTAGCCGGGCTTTTGCTACTCTTAATACATCTCCAGAAATTAACGTTCGGGGTAATGTAAAGAAACGCTTTGGCAGTTTGCCGCCGGGAGGAACGAAAACGATTAAGTGGCGAGTAAAGGTCGACAGCCCTGGGAACTATATTGTCACTGTTGAAGCGAAGGGCAATCTTGCAGGGGAGGAGATTGTTGCTTCAGACACAGACACGATTTCTGCTACCGGTTCTTTGGGTGCTTTCCTGTTTAGACTAATTTTTGGCGCCTAAAGCACCACAAGAGGGATTACTTGCCGTGTGATAAACCTTCGTGCAAGAAGAAGTGAGGCTTGAAGTCTTGACAGGCGTAAAATGAAGTATATAATACTATAAGTATACAGTTTTGAGCATCTTTCATGAAAATCACGACAAAAATTCGTAAATTTCTAGCCGGAGGGCTTGTTTTGGCTGCGGTGCTCTTAGCTCTGGTTTTGATTAGTGCTGTCTCTTCTCAAGCTGCAGAAAAACCCCAACCGCGCGCAGCCTCCATTTTAGGATTAACAAGAGTAGACGGACAGGAAGTTATTGTTGAGATTGTGGTAGTTGTGCGGCCTGGAGAGAATGCACAGCAAGCAGCCCGGGCTGCTCTCAGGCGGGCGTACCCCGATGCGCGAGAAATTGACTCCTCTGAGTACAGCTTGACAGGTTTGGTTTGGGACCAGTTCTCGGATGGCAATGCGGGTAATGATTTTGTTACCGTCAGCTATAACCCTAAAGGTGTTCCCGGTAATTTGAGCGGCCACAGAACTGTCTGGTCGGCTTCCCAAGCCGCGTGGACAAATGTAGTTAGCTCTAACTTTGTATTCGCAGATGGAGGAGATACAGGTCGCTGCCCTTCTTTGGTGCGCGAGTGTAAAGGGCCTCAGAAGTTTGACGGAAAAAATGACGTCGGCTGGCTCGATATAAAAGACCCAAGTATTCTTGGCGTAACCTGGTTTGGAACAAGCACAGACGAATTTGATATGGTTCTTGATAACAAAAACTTCAGCTGGTACACAGGCGACCCAGCCGGAATCCCTGCTAATGCTTTTGATACCGAGACCGTTTGGCTTCATGAGTTTGGTCATGGACTTGGCCTTGGCCATTCTGATGTCGAGGGGGCTATCATGGAACCTTTCTATGAGGGTGTACGACGTACTTTACATCAAGACGATATTGACGGCACTACATTCTTGTATCCAGGAGGGGGCGCAACTCCCACACCCACGCCTACACCTACACCAACGGAAACTCCTACACCCACGCCGACTCCAACTCCCCAGCCAGGAGATAGTGTAAGCGTAAGCACAATTACCTACCTTTGGTATGGAGGTAAAAACAGTGACAAGCACTTGGATGATACTCTGGCAATTGTTGATAATAATGGAAACCCCGTTGCCGGAGCAACTGTTTCAATAACCTTAACGAACGATGCTGGTGGTTCTTGGAATGGTACAGGAGCTACTGGTTCTGGAGGTGCGATAACCTTTTCTCTTAAAAATGCCCCGGCCGGTTGTTACGAAACAACCGTTAATAGTGTATCTGCTGAAGGACTCAACTGGGACAACATCACTCCAGCAAACCAAATTTGTAAATAGCTTCGTCTGACCAGTTTAACTTTCTCTTTGATCAAACTCTACAAGTAAGTGAAAAAAGCTGCTACCATATTTAGGTAGTGGAAAAGAAGAAATTCTTTATTTCCTTCTTTGAAGACTTCGGACTTTTGTTTCTATCCGTCGTTCTTTTTATTGGTGGAATTTTTATTCTTTCGGCAAAAATCGCCTTTTGGAGTTTATTTTTAGGAATCGCTTCTATTCAAATTGGAATAGTCTTAATTATTTTAACTTTCGACTCTTTTATTAAAAGAAAATCGGGGCGCCTTACCGATGAATACAAAACACTGAATTGTCTGGTTTGTAGAGCTCCCACCTTCGTACCCAAGTATCAGGCAACCACAATTTGCCATGATTGCCAACTAAGAATTTCCAAAACTTTTAAAACGGCGACCTTAGTAGTTTTTGCTCTGGTCACTCTAACTGCCACCGTTGGTTTGGTTTCCCAAAATCAGGATTTAAGAAGACAGGCGGCCCAGCGACCGATTTTGGTCTGCGACCAAGGTGTTTGGGAGCCTGAAGTTTGTCAGTGTGGAGTCTGGGAAGCCGCCGGCCCAGAGGGCCTCCGGCCCGGAGGGAGTGTTTGCGAAAAGGGAGTGCCAAGCAGACTTTGTTCTGACGGGAAGACTTATTGCTGCGAGCGCGAGGGTGATAGCTGGGATTGCTACCAAGTTGAATGATAGGTGTGTTAAGCGCTAAGATGAAATAATGCTCACTCTGATTTTTTACCTTGTTACCCATTATTTCCTTCCTCGTCATTCTAATAACTTCAAGCCTAAAATTCTTCACTCCCAGTCTATAGCATTTTTAATGGTCGGCTTTCTTTTTATGCAGCTAGTTTTGCATTTATTACCCCAAACAGGTTTAAGAATCTTGGGCTACGCTGCGAATATTTCTCCGGGTGAGGTAATAAGACTGATTAACGAAAAGCGCGTTGCCACCGGCTTGAACCCTCTTTCTGAGAATCCCCAACTATCACAGGCTGCCTTGGCAAAGGGTACGGACATGTTGAACAAGGATTACTGGGCCCATGTTGCGCCGGATGGGACAGAGCCTTGGGCTTTTCTAAGTACGGCAGGCTATACTTATCGTTTTGCAGGCGAGAATTTGGCCCGTGACTTTTCTAATCCAGGCTCGGCAGTTGACGCTTGGTTGGCTTCACCGTCGCACACAGAAAACATTTTGTCTGAAAAGTACCAAGAAACAGGAGTGGCGGTAGTAGAGGGGGATATGGCCGGGGTGGATACTACTATAATAGTTCAGTTTTTCGCAGCAAAGTATGTAGACACATTCCCGGTAAAGCCGGTTGCAGCGGCCGTTCCTTTACTACCACCCACGGCTGCTTCGTCTCCAACACTGGCGCCTTCCCCAACCGAGCCTACGCCAACCTCCGTCCAGACAGCTCCGATAGCCCAAGTTGGCCCAGAGGTAACCCCTTTGCCACAACAAGCCTCCGCAGGCCCTTTGACTCTCGAGTCTTTTTCTAAGACAAACAAGATTCTTATTTCTCCTTTCAGTACGACAAAAGGAGTATCTTTAACTACCATTAGTGTACTTTTGATGGTTTTGACCATCGACGGAATAATTGTTGCCAGGCGTAAAATAACCAGAATTGGAGGCAGGACGCTTGCTCACCTTTCTTTTTTAGGGATGATTTTGGCGATTATAATAATAGCTAAAGCAGGACAAATACTTTAATGGCCAATGATTAATGGTTAATGACTAAAAATTTATGAGTAGAGCAAGAAGAATTAGCAAACATCTGCCTCATTATTTGAGCTTAGTCGGTATCCTTGTCTTTGGGATTTTGGGATTCTGGTTTTTTTCTTTCGATAAAGTTTTTCAGATTGCCGTGGCGGTGGCAGTTGCTGTTTCTTATGTTGTTTGGGGAGTAATTCACCACTCAATTCACCGAGACCTTCATTTGGATGTGGTTGTAGAATATATAGCCGTTGCGGCCTTGGGTTTAATTGTGATGCTTTCCTTAATTTTTAGAGTTTAAGGGACTTCAAAAAACTGGCAAATTCTTCCCCCATATCGGGTCTTGCCAGCGCATAGCGAACTTGGGTTTTCATATACCGAAGCGGGTCTCCGGTTGTCATCCATTCTCCCTTTATTCTTGCAGCATAAACAGGGTTTTTCTTGGCATAGGCAATTATTGCGTCAATTAGCCAAAGCTCATTGTCTTTTCCTAATTTTTTCTTCTCATGCATCTCATTTAAGATGTCGATTATTTTGTGATTTAAGATAAATCTTCCGAATTGAGCAAGCCGTGAGGGAGCACTGTCGGGGTCGGGTTTTTCAACTGCCGAAAGAACTCTGTCGCGGCTACCCTTTGCAAGCTTATAAATTCCATAACGGCTAACTTCGGAGCGAGCTACTTCTTGAACAGCCACGGTCACGGCCCCCTTCTTTTTATTGGAATAGTCGATTAATTGCTTTGTGCAAGGTATCTCCGATAAAACCAGGTCGTCTCCGAACATGTAGACAAAGTTTTCGTCCGAACCTATTAAATCTTTAACTGAAACTAACGGCGTTCCATTTCCGTAAGGAAGGTGCCTGTGTTGGCGAACATAGATAAAATTTGCCATCCTGGAGACTTCTCGTACACGCTCTAAGAGCTCTTCTTTATGGTTTACCTCAAGCATATGCTCGAGCTCGAAATTGGAGTCAAAGTGATTTTCTAGGCTGCTTTGGCCTCGGCGGGTCACCAAAATTATGTCCTTAATGCCGCTGTCCACCGCTTCCTCAACGAGATATTGGATAATTGGCTTATCGATTATCGGAAGCATCTCTTTAGGCTGGTTTTTAGTGGCGGGCAAAAAACGGGTTCCGTAGCCGGCTGCCGCAATGACTGCTTTTCGAATTTTCATGCCTTAAGATTTTAACACATTTGCCCTTTAGTCAAAAGCTTAAGCGTAAGACGCAGGTTGCCCAAAGAAATTATTAAGAGTATAATATGGGCATGCAAAAGAGCATGAAAAACTCATTTATTAGTCCTACCAAGGGTGTTTTAAGCACCAAAAAAATGATTTCCGAGATTGCCGACTTCGTCGACGAGGAGCCGGCAAGTTTTTATAGACTGGTAATAGGTACGGACTCGCAAGAAAGAAGGGCCAACGGAACGTCCGAAGTTAACTATGTCACGGCGATTGTTATCCATAGAAAAGGTAAGGGCGCTCGCTATTTCTGGAGGAATGAGAGGAAAAACGGAAAAACCCCGGTGTTACGGGACAAAATTTACACCGAGACTCTGATGTCTTTGGAGATTGCCCAGGAGATTGTTCCGGAGTTAAGGCAGGCTGTAACTCCGGCCAAGTATGATTTAGAAATACACATCGACGTCGGGCCTTTGGGGCCGACGCGAGAGATGATTCGAGAGGTTGTGGGAATGGTTAGCGGGAATGGCTTCACCGCAAAAACCAAGCCGGAGAGTTGGGGAGCTTCAACTGTTGCCGATAAGCATGCATAGCATGACTTGGATTTCGTCTAAAGCATGCCTAAGTTTCGCTACCTTCCCGATATTGCCACAGCAGACCTTGCCTTCGAGGCATTTGGTAAAACTTACGACGAGCTTTTTGAGAATGCTGGACTTGCTTTGGAGGAGGCGATGGTAAAGCTTACTTCTGTTAAGCCGACTAAAGAACATACTATTAATAAAGAAGAGAACAGTGTAGAAAATCTTCTTTATTCTTTTTTAGAGGAGTTGATTTTTTTAAAAGACGCTGAAACATTGGTGTTTAATAGAATAAAGTGCGAGGTGAAGAAAGAGGTTAGAGGTTGGAGGTTAGAGGTTAGAGCTAGGGGAGAGAAGATTAACCCAGAGAAGCATAAGTTGGGAGTTGACGTCAAGGCGGTAACCAAGCACCTTTTTGAAATTAAACAGCTTCCCAACAAAACCTTCCGCTGCCAAATCATTTTAGATGTTTAATTTTCATTGCTTCTCGATGGTAAAATAGGTTTGCTATGAATGCAGAACTTTTATCTAGACTAAACAGGGTTGATGGGGCTATTTGGGAACTGCCCAAAACTTACCGCAAGAAAATGCGGGTCCCCGTTCGAATTGTGGCCACTGAGAAGCTTTTAAAAGATATGGATGATGGAGCGGTGGAACAAGGAATAAACGTCGCGCACCTTCCCGGAATAATTGGAGCTTCTTGGATGATGCCAGATGCCCACTGGGGTTATGGATTTCCCATCGGAGGAGTGGCGGCATTTGACGTTAAGGACGGCGTTATTTCTCCGGGCGGAATTGGATTCGATATCAATTGTGGGATGAGATTGCTGGTGACTAATCTAACTGATAACGACGTAAGACCTAAGATTGAGAGTATAGTTAATGAATTGTTTGAAGCGATACCGACGGGTGTGGGGCGGGGTGGGGTGGTACGTTTGTCTCCTGACGAGCTTAAAGAAGTGATGGTGAAAGGCGCGGCTTGGGCAATTGAAAAGGGGATGGGGTGGGATGAGGACATTCAACATATTGAAGAAAATGGGGCAATACCGGGTGCCGACCCTGAGAACGTTTCAGACCGGGCAATTAAGCGTGGAATTAATCAGTTGGGTACTTTGGGAGGTGGAAATCATTACTTGGAAGTACAAAAAGTTGAGAAAGTTTTTGATAAAAAAGTGGGAGAGGAAATGGGAATAACCGGTGAAGGCCAGGTTGTGGTGATGATTCATTGTGGCAGTCGGGGATTTGGACACCAGGTTGCCACAGATTATTTAAATACTTTTGAGCCGGCGATGAAAAAATACGGCATCGAGGTTCCTGATAAGCAGCTTGCCTGTGTTCCATTTTCATCTCCAGAAGGAAAGCGATATTTTTCTGCCATGGCCTGTGCGGCCAACAATGCTTTTTGTAATCGACAGGTGATTGCCCATAAAGTACGAGAAGTGTTTGCCCATGTTTTTGGTAGAAGTGCCCGTGAGCTCGGAATGGACATGGTCTATGATGTTGCCCACAATATAGCGAAGATAGAAGAACACCCCGTAAAAGATTTGCTAGGCAAATCTAACGGGGCAAGCAAATCACAAATCACCAATCACAAATCACCAACTCGTAGAGTTGTGGTACACCGAAAAGGGGCAACCAGGGCATTTCCGGGCGAGCCGGTTATAATCGGCGGTTCTATGGAAACGGGTTCTTATCTTTTGGTTGGAACACAAGGGGCGCTTGAGAAGACTTTTGGCTCAACCGCGCATGGTTCGGGAAGAACAATGAGCCGGACCAAGGCCAGAAAGATGGTGCGGGGTAAAGAGCTTCAGGAAAGAATGAAGGCGCGGGGAATTTATGTCAAAAGCGCCTCCTACTCAGGCTTGGCGGAAGAAGCCGGCTTTGCCTACAAAGATATCGTAGAGGTAGTAAAGTCAGTATCTTTGGCCGACATCTCTCAACCTGTAGCCAGCTTCAAGCCAATTGGGAACATTAAGGGGTAGGCTAGAGGAGAAAGGCCTATAATATTGATAGTAGTGGACTTTTGATGTATAATGGTTACTTGCTAGTTTAATTAAGCTATGAAATTACTAATCACCGGAGGGGCGGGATTTATTGGCTCGAACTTTGTTCATTATTGGACCAAAAAACACCCTAAAGATAAAGTGCGCGTAATTGACGCCTTGACTTATGCTGGAAACAGGAAAAACCTGGAACCCGTAAAGAGAAAAATTGAGTTTGTCGAGGCTGATATAACCGATAAAGGCAAAGTTAAAGAAGCAATGAAGGGTGTGGATGCGGTTGTCCATTTTGCCGCAGAAACTCACGTTGAAAGAAGTATCCTAGACCCGGCAGTTTTTTGGAAAACAAATGTTTTGGGCACGCAAATGCTTCTTGAGGAGGCAAAAAAGGCAAAAGTTCCAAGATTTCATCATGTTTCAACCGACGAGGTTTATGGAGAGTTGGAGCTGGATTCAGATGAGCGCTTCAACGAAAAAACTCCATATGCACCCCGACCTGATAATTTATACGCTATCTCCAAGGCAGAGGCGGATAGGGTAGTTCGAGAATTCGCTCAAGGCAACAAGATGCACATAACCATTTCCAACTGCTCCAATAATTTCGGTCCGTACGAGTTCCCGGAAAAATACATTCCTATCCTTATCACCAACCTCATCGACGGCTATAAGGTGCCTGTTCACGGAGACGGGTTAAACGTTCGTGATTGGATACACACCGAGGACCACGCAAAGGCAATCGACCTGATACTCTCCAAAGGAAAAGAAGGAGAAACTTATCTTATAGGGAGCGAAAATGATGTTCCCAACAAAGAAATAGCAGAGCGAGTTGTTAGGCTTTACGGAAAAGACCCAACCTGGGTAAAGTATGTTCCCGACAGGCACTCAAACGACAGACGCTATGCTATTGACCCTACCAAAATTTATACAGAGCTTGGCTGGAAGCCTACTATTACTAAGGAAAATTTTGACGAAGGACTAAACGAGACAATCGATTGGTATAAGAAAAGTGAGGATTGGTGGAGACCGCTTCTGAAAAGGAAGGCTCCTGTTACAAATGGGGAAAAGAGGGCCTTTGCCTTCATTACCCTAGACAGGGAAGTTGGCAAGGTTAAATTTGAATATAAATATGCCGATGAGGATATCGATAAAAAACCTGTTTTGGGTCGAAAGATGATGGAGGATAAGGTCAGAACCGGCCTTATTAAGACTAAACTAAAGACACGCCAGTGGTATAAAAATACAAGCAAACCCTATCGAGACCGGTTGCTTGCACTTGCGAAAGACCCAAAGACCCAGGGCTTCGTCGACGATTTAGCCGGAAGGCCCGATGTTATTGGGAGTGTTAAACAACTGAAACTTATTAGACTTGCCCACGCTCCCCAAAAATACGGGATTTACGGGATAGCGGCCTGGTTTCAGGTAGAAACCGCCGAGGGAGAGAAAAAAGTTGAAGGTTATTATTCTTGGGCAATGGGAACCAAGTCGGGTGCAAAACTTTTAGTTCTTACACGCTACAAAGGGAGAATTTCCCATATTGCCCTTCTTAAGAGCGAAAAGTTTCCGATTGGAGCAAGAGTCTATGACTTGGCAGGAGGATTTCCCAATCTTGATGAATCGGTTTTTGAATTGATTACCAGAAAGTTAAAAGACGAGCTTGGAATTGAGGCGACAAATTCTACGATGAGAATTGGCGAGATTATTGGTCTCGGAAGAGTTATGCCTGATGCCGGAATGACCAACAACCACCCATATCTTTATGCCGTGATTGTTGATGTAGATGAGAAAATTTTCCCTCCCCTTAATGAGGGGGAAAATTACGAAACTGATAAAGGGCTAGTCCTTTGGCCGATAGAGAAACTAAGTGAACTTATAAATAAAGTGGACGACGCCTACTTTTTGTCTGCCTTGGCTCGTCTGAAACTCGGAGGTCTTACCAATATAAAATTCTAACCCCCCTCTTGCCTAAAAGTACACTTCTAATATAATAATAAGAGCTGATGAAAGCTCTAGCGCAGGCAATTTCAAAAACTTCAATTCCTGGACTCTTAGTTATTGAGCGGCCTGTTTATCAAGACATGCGTGGATTCTTCCACGAAATCTTTCGATTGAATGAATTGGAAAAAGCATCCGGAATAAAATTTAGGCCGGTTCAGGCAAGTCACGCGTACTCGTTGCCTCGAGTTATTCGCGCTATCCATACCGAAGGCTGGAACAAATTAATTTACCCTGTGACGGGAAAGATGTTCGCGGCAATTGTTGACCCACGACCTGAAAGTTCTACTTTTGGACGAGTTGAAACTTTTATTTTTGACAATACCAAAAAAGACTCCCCCCACAGAGCGCTGTTTATTCCCAAGGGCTTGGGGAATTCAGTCTGTGTTACTGGACGCCAGAGCGTTGACTATATTTATTTAGTCGATGATTATTGGGATGATAAAAAGGCAAGCGGAATTGCCTGGGACGACCCTGATTTAGCCATCAAATGGCCTATTAAAAATCCGATAATTAGCAAGCGGGATAAAAGTAACCCTACTTTAAGAGAGCTCTTTCCGGAGAAATTTCGAGACAAATGAAATACCTTGTTATTGGCGCAGGTGGACTGATTGGCTCCAGATTCGTTGAGCTTTCCAAAAAGGGTGACAAGATTCTCTCCCCTACTGAAAAAAAACTTGATATTACCAACGGTACTTCGGTGGCAAAATATTTTAAGCAAAATAAGGACAAGTTCGACGTAGTCATAAATTTTGCCGCCTACACTAATGTCGATGGGGCGGAGAGGCAGCGGGGAAATAAGAAGGGGATTGTTTGGAGGATAAATGTTGATGGGGCAAAGAATGTTGCCGAAGCTTGCCAGAAATACGGCAAGTTTTTAATTCATATTTCAACCGACTTTGTTTTTCCAGGAACTAAAGAAAAACCTGGTCCGTATTCGGAAAGCGCCAAATTACCAGAAAAAATGGGTGGAATTGCTTGGTATGGATGGACAAAGTTAGTAGGAGAAAGAAAGGTGAAGAATGCTAACAAATATGTTGCGATTGTAAGGACGGCATATCCTTTTCGGGCAGCACTCTACAAGCAAAAACTTGATTTTGCCAGAAATATTTTATCGTTATACGATGACGCTAAATTGTATCCGATGTTTGCCGATCAAAAAATGACCCCTGTTTTTATCGACGACTTAGTGAAAGTGTTAAAAAAAATTGTAAGATTAAAAAAGGGAGGAGTTTATCACGTCGTTACATCCGATTCGACGACGCCTTATGAATTCGCAAGTTATCTCTTAGAAAAAGCACGGGGTGTAAAAGGTGTTGTTAAGAAAGGCTCAATGGAGGACTTTTTGAAAGCTCCCGGCAGAACCCCAAGGCCTAGCCTAGGTGTTCTAGATTCCAGGAAAACACAAAAGATTTTAGGGATGAGGTTTAGAACCTGGAAGCAGGTGGTTAATGAATTTGTGAGACAACTTAAGGAGTAAGAAATTTAGATAGTATGAGTTTGATGGTTGCTAGCTTATTAGGGTTAATTTCACTTTTTGCCTTGGCGCAAATAACTACTTTCGTATTCAAAATTACTAGAAATCGTTTTTATGCCCCCTTTCACTTTGCAGGAGGTCTTTTATTGGCTATTTTTTTCTTCAGTTTTTCCGGCAGTTATACTTTCGCGCTCTTGGCGACCTTAGGTACTGGAGTACTTTGGGAAGTTTATGAATATTTATTGTGGAAGTTTGTATTAAAAGAGAAAAAATTCAAACCCGAGCGCAAGGATACAGTTCAGGATATTGTTTTAGACTTTCTGGGAGGGGTAACGGCAGTAGCTATTTTACTCCTTTTTCTTCAATAAATCAGGCCTTTTTTGCTTCGTGCGCTTAAGGGCTTCTTTCTTTCTTCTCCTTTCGCTACACTTTCAAAAAAATGGTAGAATTGAGGTGAGAAAAATGAGAGGCAAAGAGTTTGAGCAAGATATTATAGATGACTCCAAACAACTTGAAGGACAGGTTGAAGAGGGAGTAAGAAGAATTTTCGGATCAAACGTTGTGTTCCACTATACTGTTAAGGAAGGGTATCAGACCCATGGGGGATTGCACGAGACGCATGAAGGTGCTGAGGAGGCGCGCCAGGAGATGGTTGGCAAAACAGGGTTACCAGAAAAAGTCCGGACAGGAAAGGCAAAAATAATAGATATGGCCGAAGGCACAAAATACAATCCTTGGGGCAGTTTAAATATTTATACCCACGGTGTTGACGATGGCACACACGGGAGTGAAAAGGTTAAATAAAGCCGTCAGTAGGATAACTTAGGGAACACGCGTCTACATTACTAAAACTTAGACGGCATATTATTTAAGTTAGACTTCAGTTTCCTTCACCAAACCCGGTCTTTTTTTGTTTAGTGCGTTAATTTCTGGTCAGATCTAAAAGTTCTAATCCTTTAATTCCTTGAAAGTGTCTTTTGTTTAGAGTATAAAGTGAGGCACCGTTAATTACTGCTGCCGCTGCTATGGCGGCGTCACCTAACCCAATCGTTTGTTTTGTATCTCTATTGATTTGTCCGGCCTTTTTTGCTACATCGAAAGTATAAGGAAGTATTGTCATTGGAGCAATGGTAGAAAGTAGAACTTGCTCTATTTTTTCGTCTTTCGTGCTTTGACCTTCATAAAGCTCCTGAACAGTGATCATTGATATAGCAAAATTTTCTTTTGGTAATTGTTCGGCTAGCTTTACTAGTTTTGAGTCCTTAGAACTAAGAAGACGAAGATGGTCAATAACGACGTTTGTGTCTAGTATTACCATTCTTTTTTCCTTCTTCTTGCAGCGGCTAATTCAATTTTTCTTCTTCTTGCTCTAGTTTTTTCCCAATCATCACCTACCCACGCACCTTGCGTTTTCCTTAAGATTTCGACAAAAGATGATTCCTTGCCTTCCTTGGTAATAACGCCTTCGATTGGTTGTATATATATGCCACTACCCCTGAGGCTCAGCTGTAAAAATACTTTAGAGTCGATACCTAAAGCATCTCTAAACTCTTTAGGTATAACTATTTGACCTTTAGCGTTTGGTTTAGTAATTATTCCTATTTTCATACTAGTAATACTTTATTACTTTGCTATAGGTTTGTCAAATTTTGTCTTTTAACAAATCCGGTCGTTTTTGCTTCGTGCGCTTAAGGGCCTGCCCTTTTCTCCATTTTTCAATTTCAGCGTGATTTCCGGAAAGAAGAATTTTTGGGACTTTCCAGCCGCGGAAGGTTTCTGGGCGGGTGTAGGTAGGGAAGTCGAGGAGAGAGGTTGGAGGTTTGAGGTTAGAGGTTAGTGAGAAAGATTCGTGCTCTTTTGCTTCGGGTTCGAGGACGCCGGGAAGTAAGCGGACAACTGTGTCGACAAGTACCATGGCAGGGAGTTCGCCGCCGGTTAAAACATAATCTCCAATTGAGATTTCTTCGTCTACCAAGTGCTCGCGGATTCGCTCATCAAACCCTTCATAATGCCCGGCAATTAGGATTAGGTGCTCAAGTTTGAAGAGTTCTTGGGCTTTTTTCTGATCAAATACTTTTCCTTGGGGAGAAAGAAGTATAACTTTTGACTTTTTTTTCTCATTGGAAATTGGAAATTGGAAATTGGAAATTGCGTCGTGGACTATGTCCACGCGAATCACCATTCCTTTCCCGCCGCCGTAGGGTCTATCGTCAACCGTTTTATGCTTGTCCTTCGTCCAGTCTCTTAAATTGTGGATGTTTATCTCAACTAGCCCTTCGTCTTTGGCCTTTTTGAGCATACTCATATCAAAAGGCCCCCTAAACATTTCAGGAAAAAGTGTCAAAATATCAATTTTCATATATGAAAGTAGTATAACGCTTCTTCTAATAAAATCTTAGCAATCTATTTGAATTTTAACCTTAAAATTTTGATTGTTGGCAACAAAATGTATAATATTGCCAAATATGTCCGCTATAGAGAGAATAAGCAGTTTGTTAACGCCAGACATATCTGAAGAATTGTCTAAATTAGACGCAGAGAGTAGAGAAACTTTACGTCTGTTATTAGAACAAGCAACAATTGAGGTATTTCCGGCTAAAGGTGTTGAGGAACAAGTTAGGATCCTTCCAAAAGAGACGAGGATTGCTGTGACCTGTCCGCCCAGAGAAGGAGGTATTGATACCACGCTGCGGTTTACCGAAAAATTGGTGAAGGAAGGCTTCCAGCCAACCCCTCATATTTCAGCCCGACTTATACCCGATGAAGAGTATTTAGGAAAGATATTGCAGAGATTAGAAGAGCAAAACATAAAAGAGATTTTCGTTATTGGAGGCGATTCAGAAGTAGCTGTTGGTGAGTTTGATTCTTCCTTAGCACTACTGTCTGCAATAGCCGGTTTAGGTTCTAATTTTGAAGAAGTAGGTATAGCTTCCTACCCCGAGTCTCACTCTAAAATCGACGACGACATACTTCTTCAGGCCCTTCACGATAAAAAGGGACTCGCCTCTTACATGGTTACCCAGATGTGCTTTGATGCTGGAGTGATTAAAGATTGGATTGGTAACATACGAGAAAAAGGAATTGAACTACCTGTTCATATTGGAATTTCGGGGCCCTCAGACATAATAAGTCTATTAAAATTCGCAAAAAGATGTGGTGTTGGCGATTCGGCAAGATTTCTTAAATCGCACGCAAGTTTGATAGTAAGATTATTTAAGCCCGACTATAGCCCTGACCGACTGGTTTTAGACTTGACCCCATATGACAATATTCAGGGTTTTCATATATATACCTTCAATCAGGTTGAAAAAACAGAAATATGGAGAAGTGGAATGTTAAAATATATTAATCAATTAAGGAAGTAGACTAGGACTGCCTAAACGGCCAATTAGATATCTTTGGAAAAAGAGTCAAAATATCAATTTTCATTATGTAAATAAACTTCTCGTTGGGGATAGGGGATTTTGATACCTTCTTTTTTAAATCTTTTGTGGATTTTTTTGATGAGTTCGTGAATTGTTACTCCGCGCTCCGGCGGTGTTTTTATAACTCCGAGCACCTCAAGCTCGACAGCCGAATCGCCGAATGCCCTAAACCTTACTCTCGGCGCCGGAGACGCAAGTACTCTAGGGTGCTTTTTCAGTTCATCTACTAAGACTTTCTCTACTTTATCTAGGTCTTCGTTGTAAGAAACTCCGAGTGGAATTCTGATTCTGAGCTTAGGGTCAAATCCTGTTTCGTTAATTACTACATTGGTTGTCATTACAGAGTTAGGGACAGTTAGAAGTACATTGTCCCGAGTTCTTATCTTTGTACTCCTCATTCCGATTTGAATTACCTCGCCTCGGTACTTTTCCTCGATTATTACGTAGTCGCCGACTTTGTAGGGTTTATCAAAAAATACAGATATTCCGCCGAATAAATTAGCAATTGTGTCTTTGGCTGCAAATGCAACTGCGAACCCAGCGACTCCAGCTGAAGCAAGAACTGGTGTAATATTTACGCCCCAACTGCTAAGAAGGACCAAGGCCGCGATGGCAAATAGAGTTATTTTGGAGAGATTTTCTAAAAATGGGATTGCGTCACTTGATTTTCCAATTTTATCGAGTCTTTTTCCTAATTCGGAAAAGAAAATATTCAAAATTTTAAGAAAGACCCCCGCCCAAATTATTAGACCTGTACTAATGAGAAGATTAGTGAGGATTTTTTGGATATTAGCTGGAAGATCAAGAGAAACCGCAGCATAGTAAATTCCTATTAGAAATACTGTCCAAAAGACCGGGGTTTTTGCCGAAGCGATGATTTTGTCGTCTAATTTTGTTTTTGTTTTTTTAAGTAAATTTTTGAGAACGTTTTCAAATATAAATTTGATTGCCAGGGCCACAAGATATGAGGCGACCAAAATTAAGATAGCCTTGAGTGGTCCCGACCCGATTTCTGATAAAAACGACAAACTATCCGGTTTCATTGAACTTTATATTATATAACAATTATATTCGGCAGCGTGAATTGGCAGCTATTTGAATAAAGCACATTGTGTGGCCAACTCCAGAGTTAGAGATAGGCTCCTAAGTGGTATCATTACTGTAGTGCGAAAATCGCAAGGGTTTGCCAAGTACTATGCGGCACCTGGCTTCGCCCCAATATTTATATTAATCTGACTAGCTAATTCTCCGAGAGCTGATATAATTCCACTTCGAGGGCCGTTAGCTCAGTTGGTAGAGCGCACCCTTCGCATGGGTGAGGTCACCGGTTCGATTCCGGTACAGTCCACTAAAGCCGCTAAGTTTCGTGGGAGAGTGACCCCCGCTAAGCGGGGTCGGTTCCCCCCAAGTCCACTATCAGAAACCTAAGACGATGAGCCCAGAAATAGAAGTAACTCCCCAAGAACCCGAAAGCACGGGGTTAACCAGGAGAGAGTTCCTAAAGTTGCTTGGTAGGTTAGGTGTCCTTGCCTCTTCTGCCGGTGGTGGCTATTTAGTCTTTCGCTCATTGTTCGGGGAGAAGACAGAACGAGATCTTCAGGGATACTTTCTTCATGAACACCCCCTTTTAGAGAACTACATAAATTTTGTCACATCGCAGAGACAACCGGTTGATTACGTTCAAATAATCCAAAATACCAGGGCGGTCAACTTTGGCGAAAATCACGAGCATTTCGCACCAAAAGACGAATTGAGTAGACACATGCCTGAATTTGCTGAACTTGGCTTTACCCATTTGGGGATGGAGTTTTTACATTCTGACTTTCAACCCACATTGGACAAATACTTTGACACAGGCAAGGAAAGAGAAGAAGTCTTGATGTACCTAGTAAGACAAGTCAGTTTAACGGGAAGAATTACTGAATTTTCAATGGCAGATGGGGAGAGGTATATGCAAATTGTTGGGGCTGCAAGAAACAATAACCTAAGGATTCTGGGTTTAGATTTACCCAAGGATCAGTTTGACAAGAGAAGGGAAGAAATTAATCAAGCAGGTAAAACAGATGGTCAAAGGAGGTACGACCTTAATCAAATTTTCACTGACGCAAGAGAGGAAAATAT
>JADFPI010000022.1 GCA_022562395.1 Patescibacteria group bacterium
TATGTATATGAAAGACTTTCAGAGAAAGTATATACCAAACGAGACAATAGAACAAATTAACACCTATTTTAAATAATGAAAATATTTTTCAAATGGCCACCAAATGCTACTGAAGAAGATAAGAAATTAAAGGACGTAGCAACATCATATGAAGGAGATATTTACTGTCCAGACGGTCCTGTGCGAGATGATGTAATAGAACACGAAAAGGAACACATCGAACAGTACCAAACGATGGGATATGAGAAATGGTTAGAGAAATGTAAAGCAGACAGAGACTTTCTAATTGATCAGGAAATAAAAGCATATACTGCACAATTGCGATATATACAATTTCATGTAGGAATGAGAGAAGCTAAAGAATCAATTATTTCTTTTGCTAAATTTCTAATATGCCAGTCGGAGGTAAACCAGTGGTGATAGTGCTTTTCAAGCGGCCACTTCCAGTTATTTTTCTTAAAGCCAATTGCAAGACCGCCGGGTTTATCTTCTTTTTCAAAAAGGGTAACATCAACCCCTTGCTTTGAAAGATAATATCCGCAAGCCAAGCCTGTAAACCCAGCCCCTAGTATGGCCACTTTCATAGACAAAAGTATATATCAGGCAAGTATCTTGCAAAAGACAAAAGCTTAAAGAGCAAGAAGCAGGGAGATGAATATGAGAAGGAATCCAGCGAGGACAGCGAGAAGAGTTGGGAAAGGAATTCCGACATCCGGTAGCTCAGGGGCCTGTGTTGGCGTAGGAGCTTGTGCCAAGTCTTGTGTCGGAGTTGGCGTCGCTGTCGGTGCTCCAGTCGGAGTTGGTGTAGCGGTTGGCGCGCCGGTTGGAGTCGGAGTAGGAGTCAGAGTCGGCGTTGGGGTTGGAATGGGAGTACCGGTTGCCGTCGGCGTTGGGGTTGCCGTTGGTTTGGGAGTAGCCGTTGCGGTAGGAGTTAGGGTCGGCGTCGCCGTCGGCGTTGGAGTGCTTGTCGGAGTCGGCGTTGCCGTTGGAGGTGGACCTCCAATTTCAAAAGTAACTTCACAAAGTTCTGATACTGGAGGTAGCTGGATTTCGGGTGCAGAGGTGGGAGTGGTTGTTGGCTCTGGCGTGATTTCCTCTGCAGCCGGTTCCTCCGGAGCAGTTGGGGCAACCGCTTGTTGTCTTAACTGATAGAGCCTTATTGCCGTAAATATGGCAACAACCGCAAGAACTACTGTGGCAAGTATTGTTAGAAAGCTTACTAAGTTTTGTTTAATAAAGTCTCGCATATTTTTTAGAACCAACTATCAAGCCCTGCATGGTGTATCCATACATTTACGTTTATGTCTTGTCCAAGGTCAGCTTCAGTAATGGTGTATTCGTAGTAGAACTCTTCAGTACTTGGTTTTTTCTGGGTTACTTCAGGAGTTAATACTCCATTAATTGAGAAGATTGCCTTATCAAATATTCCGGCCGTGGTACTTCCAAGAACTGCAAAGCGAACTTGGTCCCCGGCAGCTAAATTATTTAGCTGACTTACCGAAAGTAGATTCCAATTTGTGTCATAAACTTTTATCTCGATACACCTTGCAGTTGGAAGAGGGGTCGGTGTCGGAGTAGGGGTATTGGTAGCCGTTGGTGTCGGTGTTTTTGTCGGCGTAGGAGTCCTTGTTGGTGTAGGGGTTGGTGTAGGTGGTTTTGGTGTTGGCGTCGGCGTAGGAGTCGGAGGCTTTGGAGTAGGGGTCTTGGTAGCCGTCGGTGTAGGAGTCGGAGTTTTTGTAGGGGTAGGGGTTAGAGTACTGGTTGGCGTTGGGGTGTTTATGGTAAAGAAAAGGGTTTCACAAGCCGGGCCGGATATTGCTGCCTCTGGTTCCTCCGGAGCAGTCGGGGCAACCGCTTGTTGTCTTAACTGATAGAGCCTTATCGCGGTTGCTATCGCGACAAACGCAAGAACTACGGTAAGTAGCGCCGCAAAGGCCGCTAATTTTTTATTCTTAAATAGATTTTTCATAGTTTCCTAGAACCAACTATCAAGTCCTGCATGGTGTAGCCAGGCCTGGACTGTAAAGGCTGTCCCAAGGTCAGCTTCAGTAATGGTGTATTCGTAGTAAAACTCTTCAGTACTTGGTTTTTTCTGGGTTACTTCAGGAGTTAATACTCCATTAATTGAGAAAATTGCCTTATCAAATATTCCGGCCGTGGTACTTCCAAGAACCGCGAAGCGGACTGTCTCTCCCGCTTGGAGGTTCACAAGTTGACTTGGAGAAAGTAGATTCCAGTTTGTATCGTAGATTTTGATTTCGATACAACGAGCAGTCGGCAGTAGTGTTGGAGTAGGTGTCGGAGTAGAAGTTGGGATAGGAGTGGGTGTGGCTGTTGGTACTGGAGTAGGAGTTGGCGTAGGGGTCGGAGGTACAGGAGTGGTTGTTGCCGTCGGAGTTGGGGTGGGAGTGCTCGTGGCCGTTGGTGTTGGTGTGAATGTAGGAGTTGGAGTAGGAGTTGGAGATGGAACGGAGAACGAAAGACTACAAGTTTCAGTTGGCGGCGGAAGTTGGAAGGTGGGAGTAGGCGTTGGTTCAGCCGCCACCGGTTCCTCCGGAGCAGTCGGTGCAACCGCTTGTTGCCTTAGCTGGTAAAACCTTATGGCGGTAATAACGGCGATGACTCCCAAGACCAGGGTTACCAGGGCCGTAATTACTGCCAGCTTATTGTTGTTTAAAAAGTCTCGCATATTATTAAATCCAGCTATCAGATTCTTTATGATGAACTTGTGTGTTCACGCTGAATGAGTAGGTGTTTGGCGGAATGGTGTATTCGTCGTAAAATTCATTTGTCCCCGGTCTTTTTTGGGTTACAGAAGGTCTCCAAGTAGAGCTGTTAATTCTGAATCTTGCCTTATCAAAAGTTCCGCTGGTTGCCGAACCGGCTACGGTGAAACGCACCTTGTCTCCTGCCTGAAGCTGCGCAAGCTCGGAGCCGGATAGTTCGTTCCAGTTTGTATCAAAAACCCTTGTGTTCAGACACGCAAGGGCCGGGGTAGGAGTAGCCGTTGGAACAGGAGTGTTGGTTGGTGTAGGCGTTGGAGTTTTTGTAGGGGTAGGAGTTGGGGTATTAGTAACGGTTGGAGTAGGAGGTGGAGGAGTTGGAGTTGGAATAGGAGTCAATGTTGGGGTGGGTATTGGTGTGTTGGTTGGGGGCGGTGGGGGTGGTGGTGACGGTTGGCAATCTCCTCCGTATCTTATCCAAATATATTGGACAGTTGTTGAGCCGCCGTTAGTTGTGCAGCCGACATCTATTTGTTCTGCTCCGCAATCTTTTTCAAAACAGGCACTAACACATCCTTCACATAAGGCAATGTCGTTAACAACCGGGTCGTCCGCGTCCCAAGACCAGTAATGATTAACCCAACAACCTGGGTAGTCTGCGCCTACATTGCAACATTGGTTTGTACAATAGTCCGGTGGAGGAGGTGGGACAGTGGGAATTGGTGTGGGAGGCGGACTGGTTGGAATTGGGGTCGGCGGCGGACAGCAAGTATTGTCAAACTCTTGGATACAGGTTCCCTGCCACTCCTTCCACCGGTAACACTGATTATTTCCTATACACTGCCCGTCTGTAGGGCATCCTGCTGGGGTCGGCGGCGGACAGCAAGTATTGTCAAACTCTTGGATACAGGTTCCCTGCCACTCCTTCCACCGGTAACACTGATTATTTCCTATACACTGCCCGTCTTTAGGGCAGGCTGCTGAAGTGGGAGTAGGAATAGGTGGAATACAATCCTGATCGACAAAACATTCGTTATCGCCGGTGTTACAATAAGGTGGGTCCGCGACCTTTTTACATTCCTTTATACCTAGACAAACACGACAGGGTGTAGCTGCCTTTTCTCTTATCTCTTGCTGTCGCTGTACCAGTGAAACTCCTGCGGCTAGTCCTACAAGAAGAACAAGAATTGAAATAATGGTGGGGAGTCTATCGCGGCTTAACCATTTTAAATTTTTTATTAAGCCAGGCTTTTTTCTTCGCCGAGCAGATTTTTTGGGCATATTCTCAGAATTTTTTAGTATCTTTTAAAATTACTTTACCGGCACTAAACGCGCTAAAAATTAAAAACCCCAATCCCATGATAGCTCCGGCCAAAGTGGGAGTCAAACTACCTGCCTCGGGTAAATCAGGCGTGGGAGTGGGAGTTAATTGGGTAGTAGGAGTGGCAATGACAGTGGGTGTGGGAGTTGGAGTTGGAGCGGAGGTGGACGTGGGCGTCGGTGTAGGAGTGTTGGTTGGCGTAGGTGTTGCAGTTGGTGTGGGTGTGGTAGTTGAGCCGGAAGGTGTTGATTCAAAGGAAGGCCCTTCGGCCGCCTGAACGACGAAGTTTCTAGTAATACTTTGTAGAATTCCATTTCCATCTCTCCAGGTAATTGTTATTTTATGAATACCCTCCGTAAGAGACTGAGGTGGACTCCAGCTCCAAGAACCAAATGAGCTGACGGTTACCTCATCGCTGATGGTCTCGGATTCAACTGTTATTGTTATAGTTGTCCCAGGCGGTCCCTCTCCGAAAAATTCCGGGCTAGTTGAAGTAATAGTTTCTCCCTCGTCTATGCTTTCAATGGTGACCGTGTCGATTGCAGGAGTTTTTTCTTTCTCTTCCTCTACTTCGAATCCAGACGTTGGAGTTGGTATTGGCCCTTCCGGGAGAACGACAGATGATTCAGGAATTTCTTCAGACGTCAGAGAAGTTAAATTTCTAAAGTCATGGACTTGTCCGAGGATAATGGGTGGGACCGGCCTGGCGTCTTTAGGATAAATTTTTGCAGTCGCAACCCCGGCCGGACCACCTTGCACCGATATTTCTATAAGGGTGGAGTTTTCATTAAAAGAAGCCCTCGACTTTAAATCCTGATTTAGTGCGTTTGAGATAGTTATTACCCAATTGCCCTCCTCGGAAGTTATCGCTGATAGGATGTTTGCTCCGGCGAGTTGGGCAAAGACCAGAACTCCTTTTGCCGGCGAGCCGGTTGCAGCGACTACAGAACCTGAAATCAATTTAGCCAAAGGCGAAGCACCAAGAGAAGGAGCGGTTTTTGTTTGCCAAGGAATTTTGTTATTGTCAAAATCTTTTCCACCTGAGATTATTTTAAAATAATAAGTTGTTTCAGATTTTAATCCTTTAATTGTGGTAGAGTGGACAAAGCCGGTTTCAGCTACTTCGTCAGTGGCTAAATTTCCGAGGCTTTGATTTTCTCCCCAATCGACAAAACCTGAAGTTTCCTCTTCAGTAATCCAGGAAACAGTAAATGAACCCTCGCTAATGTTTGTTATTCTGACATCTTTTGGTGCAGGTGATGGTTGGGCCCCAAGTCTAAATATTTGCTTGTTTTGGACCAAAAGCACACCGACGACTGCTCCTATTGTTAGAATCAATAAACCGACAAATGTTGGGAATTTTTTAGTTTTCATCCTGTCTCCTCCTCTTGGCCTTCTGGCGTGGGTGTAGGTGACGGCGTCTCTTCTTCGCTTGGTGTAGGAGATAGTTCCTCGGTGGGAGTTATCAAAGGAGTTGGTGTTGCCGTAGGCTGAGTAATTGGAACTATTTCACTGTCTTCAAAAAACACACTTTTTTGCAGTTTGTCGAGGCTTTGAGAATCAAGGGTGGGAGTGATGGGAGCTAAAACTTCTGGCTGAATTTCCAAAGAGGGTGGGGTGGTTAAAGTCTGATAGACCTCGTAGAAAATCCAAGTAAGCATGGTTATTACAGTTAAAACTGATATTACTACGATATTTGGGGTTTTCTTTTTCATTTTACTTAAAATATGGCGTTTGTCCGGTTATGACAAGTATCAGAAAGTCCTCTCCTTCGATTTCTGCTGCGTTTAGGCTAAAGGTATTTACTTTTATTGGGCGCCTCAAAGATTCAAGGTCGGACAAAAAGGAAGATAGAGACGAGTAGCTACCCTTAGCGCTTAACGAGAAAGAAATACTCCCGGCACCTGTTGGGAGTTCACTTTTGGTTTTATCCGTTTTTTCAGTGCTCGCTCCGAGTAAGGTAGCTTTTCCAATCGAAAGTCCGAGAATTTCTACCCCGTGTTTTCCAACCAGTCCTTCTATTTGTCTAACAAAAAGTTCCGGCGTTGGTTTTTCGGGAATGGCAGATGAAAGAAGCTCAATTCTTGAACGCTCCTGATTAAAAATAGTTTGTGCCTGGACAAAGGCTTGTGCTTTTTGATTAAGCTGTACAACCATTTCTTCCTTCGCTTGTATTTCTCGATAGAGCTGGGCAATAGTTAGTAGAGTTGGCCGTAGTGCAAAAAGGCCAAAGATAGCCACTGCACCAAGGGATAGAAATAGTTCAAGGAACGCCTTTGTATCTTGCCTTTGGTTGTATAAAGCGGCGATATTTAAAAAGAGCCTTTTGTATCGTAAGTAACCGCTTCGCCACCCAAGTGCCATTATTTATTCTCCTTTAAAGTAAGTTTTAGTGCAAAAACCAGGGTTGCACCCCTCCTTTGGTTTGTATCTACTTGACTAAGCGAAACTTCAGAAAAAAGCTCACTCGACTCAAGATTTACAATGAATTGCGCTATTGCTCTTTCCGTAAAACCTTGACCTTTAACCAGGACTTCTTTATCGA
This sequence comes from Patescibacteria group bacterium, assembly GCA_022562395.1. Taxonomy (GTDB): domain Bacteria; phylum Patescibacteriota; class Microgenomatia; order UBA8517; family UBA8517; genus JADFPI01. The sequence goes on from JADFPI010000022.1 coordinate 6,590, forward strand.
TTTGAGAAACTGAAACTAAAAGCACCTCCGGTGGCAAGTAGGAAGACGTTGTGTTTATAAGGTTGGTTGCTTTTTTACCGCCGGCAGTCATTTGTGAGTATATGTTTAACTTTTCTTGGGCGCTTCGCAGTTTTTGTTCAAAGTCAGAAGAAGCGGCCACTATTGCTATTTTTTGTTTAATTTCTTCATTTAAATCTGTCGTTCTCGCGTCTAGCCAAAAACGCGATAAGAAAGCGATAATTACTATAAGCTCGGTCATAATCACCAAGATTCTGAAGGTTGAAAGAATCCAGGCAAGAATTCTCCCCAAGGTTGAGGATGCAAACTCTTCTTGTGGCAGAAGATTTATTTTGGGACTTTTTTTCCGGGCAGCCATAGCAAACTAGAGCAGGAGGGTATAAGCGAAGCTTGCTGCTTCACAGTAAGAGTGGAAGAGTAGAAAGTAAAATTTGACTCCCGCTCTCCCGCTCTCCAGCCCTTTTACTCTAACTCAATATAGCACATGGAGGAGGGTGAAAGAAGGCGATTTGAAAGCTTTATTTTGAGCGAGGATGAGAGCGAAAAACAAACTTTTCTGCTGGCTGAATACCGCGGCTTTTAAGCCTCGGTAGTTCATTTTTTAACGATTTTTTGGAGTTTTACTCGGGGCATTTCTTTGCTTGGATTTCTGTTTTTCGGAGGTTTTTTTCTGGGCGAGTTTAGAAAGCAAGCTTTTGATTCTTGCGGCTTTGTTTTTGTGGATTAAGCTCTTTTTGGCAGCGCGGTCGGCTAAAGAAACTGCCTTGATTATATCGCTTTTCTTTTTGCTCTTTTTGGCAGCCCTGATGGCAATTTCTAGATTTGAGCGGATGCTCGCATTAACCTTGGCCTTTTTTTTCGACGACCTTAAGGCTCTTTTTGCTGTTTTGGTAACTGGCATGATTGTGAGTATAATCAAAGGAAATTAGAATATCAACAACCCACCATTTGGGTGGGAACTCGCGAAACACGCGAATTTTTGCAAACAATCGCAAAAAATATGACGCTTCGCATTACTTCGCGCCTTATTCGTGATATTTGTGAGAACTTGCACAGCAAGAAGTTATGGTTAACAAAATTATTGCAAAAAGTCGCAAAATCCTAACTGCCCCCCAACAAAGTGTTTTATCCGCAGCCAGTGTAATAATGCTAATGGTTGTCGCCTCAAGAGTACTGGGACTTGTGCGCCAGAGAACGCTGGCGCATTTTTTCGCACCGGAGGAGTTGTCTTTATTTTTTGCCGCTTTTAGACTTCCGGATGCGATTTTTGAGGTTTTGGTTTTTGGAACTTTCGCTTCTGCTTTTATTCCGGTATTCACCAAGACTCTTAAAAAAGGAAACTCAAAAGCGTGGGAAACTGCAGGAATAGTTGTAAATATAGGTCTTATTATATTCGCCATACTTGCGGTAATTTCAGCTATATTTGCAGATAATATTTATTCAGTACTTGCGCCGGGATTTGATACCTTGCAGCGTGCCCAAATAGTGAGAGTTGCACGGGTACTTTTTGCCGCTCAGGCCTTTTTTGTCGCAAGCTACATCCTAACAGGAGTTTTAGAGTCGCTTAGGCGCTTTTTAGTACCGGCCCTTGCACCACTTTTTTATAACTTGGGAATTATTGTTGGCACAATTTTACTTTTTCCGAGATTGGGGTTTCTTGCACCTGCGATTGGCGTGTTTTTGGGCGCGGCTTTGCACTTTTTGATTCAATTACCTCTCGCCACTAAACTCGGCTTCAGATTTGTTGGATCGGTACGACCAAACAAACAAGTCAAAGAAATCGGGAAGCTCGCAGTGCCCCGGGTTGTCGAACTTTCATTTTTACAGGTAAGCAAAACTGTCGAGCTTTTCCTATCGAGTCTTATTTCTACCGCAGCATATACTTACTTTACCTTCGGCAATACTCTACAGCTTCTTCCGGTCGGGCTTTTTGGGACGTCGATTGCAAAAGCCGCTCTTCCTACTTTAGCAAGACAATCTGAGTCTCCAGATAAATTTTATAAGACTCTAATCTCTTCTTTATATCAGATTGTGTTTTTGGTAGTGCCGGTGGCAACTATATTAATAGTACTTAGAATTCCAATCGTTCGACTCGTTTATGGGACAGAGATATTTGATTGGGAGGCAACAGTCCAAACTGGTAAAGTGGTCTCCGCTTTTGCGGTGGGAGTAGTATTTCAAGCGGCTAGTGCTTTATTGGCTAGAGGGTTTTACGCCCTAAGCGATACAAAAACGCCCGTTATCGTTTCGATAGGCTCGATTGCGGTTGTTGTTGTTGCCAGCTTTCTTTTAATTTTTGGGTTTTCACTTCCCGTTTGGGGATTGGCCGCGGCATTTTCTCTGGGGTCTTTTTTCCAGGCAATTATCCTTTTTTATCTCATAAACAGGAGGATGGGCAAAGGCCTTTCTTTCAAATTACTGGCTCCAATTATTAAATCTGGGATTGCGGCTTTAGGAGCAGGAGGAGTTATGTTTTTTTTACTTAAGATTTTTGACAGGAGTGTTTGGGTAAAGAGGCTTTCTTTTTTGGGTGCAATAGAGAGCACAAAAATTATCGCATTTGAACGATTTGTCCTTGATACTCGCTACACTGTTAACCTTTTAGCCCTTACCTTGCTTGTATCTTTTGTCGGAGTCTTTATTTATTTTGGGTTGTCGGTTATTTTGAAAAATCGAGAATTTTATATTTTTATAGGGTTAGTGAGGCGAATATTTCTAAAGCGCAAAGTTGCCTCAATTCCGGAGAAAGAAACAGAACCTGTTTCCCCTACCCCTACGGATACGACTACAACATAGCTTTTGACTAACTTTTCCTTATAGTATAATTGAACAGTATGGCAACGCCAGAAAGAGTAGGTAACGAGCAGTTATTAACAAGGGAAGAGGCGGCCTCAATGAGAGACTCCTTCCTACAACACCTTGCCGATAACTGGGAAATATATCAAGAAAATTTATCAAACCTTCGAAGGACCATGGTTGTATATAACGAATTTGCCATGGGCCTTCGTTATTTGCCCGAGAACCAAAATGGAGAGGTGGATGTCGTCGATTACGAGCTCGATTTGAGCCATAATACCTTGGAGGTCTTCTTCGGGAGTAGCTACAACAAACATATCGGCGATTTGATAAATGATGCCCTGACTTTTAGAAAAGAATTCAGAGAGTGGGAAGGATATGGGGAGTCGATAGAGGATACTCCTGAAGCGCTTATGGAAAATTACCCAGACCTTTTCCAATCTACCGAAGGGGCTCGAAGGTTTATGGATGAAACAGGAAGCGGTTATGGTTGGTTTGAAGGGGAAAGAATGAAATTGAATTCTCAGGGAACGCCAGATATTTGGTACAAGGGCTTTACAACCGTGGAAGAATTTCCAGAACAGAAAGAATTTTTGGATAGGACAAGGAATCATCCAAGGATTAAGCTGGGAATCCAAAGCAGAGAGAAGGTGCTTCTTCAGGAGAAGGAGAAACATATAAAGGCCGATGCTCTTAGAAGCCGTGCAGGAGAAATCCATGATCAATTAGGGCTGGGGTCGCTTGAGGATTTGGCCAAGGGGATCGAGGATATTCGGCAGGGGAAAAGGCAATTTACACCAGAAGAGCTTGAGCTTTTAGGTGAGGCCAGTACACTTAGATTGCAGGCAGAAGAGATCCTTGAAATCCCGATAGACGTTGATAACATCATCGCTTCAAGCAGTGTGCCAGTTTCTCCCACCCCCACGGACACAACTTCAACTTAAGGGGTTGACTTCTTTTAGCACTCGTGCTAATCTTCTGCTAATATGACTGAAGCGGTTACTGCCAGACAAACTCAAATTTTAAAGTCTCTAATTGACGAGTACATGGAGACGGCGGAGCCCGTTGGCAGCGAGGCATTAGAAAAAAAATATAATCTTGGTGTTTCTCCTGCAACCATCAGAAATGAAATGGTCAAGCTGACAAAAGTGGATTTTCTTCGCCAACCCCATACTTCATCCGGCCGTATTCCAAGTCCCAAAGCAATGAAATTTTATGTGGACCAGTTAATGGAAGAAAAACAAATGTCGGTTGCCGAGGAAGTAAAGGCCAAAGAGGGAGTTTGGGACGCAAGAGGAAACATTAACTCTCTAGTCCGCGAGGCAACTGCGGCACTTGCACAAAAGACAAAGTCTCTTGCCGTTGGGGTAGTTGATAGAGGTCGTGTTTGGCGCGCGGGATATTCCAACGTATTTTTAAACCCGGAATTCGCAGATCTTCAGATTAGCGCTGACCTTTTTTCCTTTCTAGAAGAGACGGAGAGGATGCACGAGTTATTTTTTAAAAGGATGGTGGGGGAAACCCCGGTTGAGATTCTTTTTGGGGAGGAGTTAGGATGGCCAGAGCTTAACTCGGTTTGTATTGCCGCAACCAGATTTAAAGTTGGAGACCGCGAGGGTGCACTTGGGGTGATTGGTCCGGTAAGACTAGAGTATTCAACCGTAATACCGACACTTAGATATTTCAGAAATTTGATTGAAGAAATAACTTAGATGGCAGGCGGTAAGACCAAGAGAGACAAAAGGAAAGATAAGGCGGAAGAGTTGAAAGAGCAGCTTGCCAGGGCTTTGGCTGATTATGATAATTTAAGGAAAAGGGTTGAGAGAGAGCGTGGGGATATCGGTAAGTTGGCTAAAGCAACAGTCGTTGTGCGACTTTTACCTGTTTACGACATGCTGGAGGGAGCGCAGAAACATTTAAACGACTCGGGCTTAGCAATAACAATTGAGGAGTTTAAAAAAGTTTTGAAAGAAGAAGGGATAGAGAAAATAGACGCAAAACAAGGAGATATGTTTAACGAGGAATTGCACGAAGCGGTAGAAGTTGTTGATAAAAATAGCAAGGGCAAAAAAGGGGAGGGGAAAATTAGCGAGGTAATTTTAACAGGATGGAAGTTAGTTGACGGACCGATAATAAGACCTGTTAAAGTAAAAGTATATAAGCAAAGCTTGTAATCTGCGATTCTAAAGCAAAGCTTGTAATTTACTATTTAAATAATATGTCGAAAATTATAAGAACCTGGCTAAGCCAGAACCTTGTAATCTTTAAAGGAAGGTAGATTTTATGAGTAAGATTATTGGAATAGATTTAGGAACTACCAATAGCGTGGTTGCTGTAATGGAGGGGGGAAGGCCCAAGGTTATCCCCGCGGCGGATACTGGCCGGAATTTAACGCCTTCTGTAGTTGAACCGGTTAAGAATTTAGTGGGAGATGTGGCCAAACGCCAGATGATACTAAATCCCGATAATACGGCCTATTCAGTGAAACGTCTTATGGGAAGGCGAATTGGCGACGCCGAGGTTAAGAAAACCCAAGGGATGGTTCCCTACGAGATTAAAGCGGGGAAAAACGATGTGGCGGTTATTGAGATTGAGGGAAAGACTTATACTCCCCAAGAAATTTCGGCTCGAATTTTGATGAAGCTTAAGAAAGACGCCGAAGATTACCTTGGAGAAAAAGTAGAATCAGCTGTAATTACAGTCCCCGCTTACTTTGACGACGCACAAAGGCAGGCCACGAAACAAGCCGGCGAAATCGCTGGGTTTAAAGTTGAGAGAATTATTAACGAACCAACGGCAGCTGCACTTGCTTATGGGCTTGATAAAAAGAAAACCGAAAAAATTGCGGTTTATGATCTTGGCGGAGGGACTTTTGATATATCGATACTTGAACTTGGAGATGGGGTTTTTGAAGTGAAAGCAACAAACGGGGATACTCACCTGGGCGGAGACGATTTTGACGAAGCAGTAGTTGATTGGATAGTAACTGAGTTTAAAAAAGACCATGCTGTTGATTTAAAGAAAGACAAACAAGCACTTCAAAGAGTACGGGACGCGGCAGAAAAAGCGAAAATTGAACTGTCGGCGAGCCGAGAAACAGAGATAAATCAGCCCTATATTACCCAACAAAATGGTCAACCACTTCATTTGACGATGAAGTTAACCCGGGCAAAATTTGAGGGTTTGGTTGAAGATTTGATTGAGCGGACAAAAAAGCCGGTCGAGGCTTGCCTGAAAGACGCCAAGCTTGATCCGCACGATGTGGACGAGGTGATTTTGGTAGGGGGTATGACCAGAATGCCGAAGATATTTGAGTGGGTCAAAGAATACTTTGGTAAAGACGCGAATAAAAGCGTAAATCCGGACGAGGTGGTTGCAATAGGCGCCGCAATCCAGGCAGGAGTATTAGGTGGCGAGGTAAAGGATGTTTTACTTTTGGACGTAACTCCGCTGACACTTGCGATTGAGACTTTGGGCGGGGTAGCCACGGCGATGATTCCCAGAAACACAACAATTCCAACTTCAAAAAATAATATTTTCTCGACTGCAGCCGATAACCAAACCCAAGTTGAAGTACATGTAAGCCAAGGGGAGCGCCCAATGAGCGCTGATAACAAGAGCTTGGGGCGATTTATTCTAGACGGTGTTCCCCCTGCCCCTCGAGGAGTTCCCCAAATTGAGGTGACTTTTGACATTGACGCGAGTGGGATTTTAAAAGCTATTGCTAAAGATAAGGCAACTGGCAAAAGCCAGAATATAACAATTACCGGAGCAGTTGGTTTGTCTGATGATGAGGTAGAGAGGATGAAGGGAGAAGCAGAAAAACACAAAGAGGAAGATAAAAAGAAAGCGGAACAAGTTGAGAGTCGAAATAAAGCAGACTCTTTGGTAGCAGCTTCCGAAAAAGCACTCAAAGATGCAGGGGATAAAGTAGATAAGAAAGTAAAAGAGAAAGTTGAAGAGAAGATTAAGGCGGTAAAAGACTTGCTTAAAGAAGACAAGCCCGATAAAGAGAAGCTTGAAAAAGCCACTTCTGAATTGTCCGAGGAGCTTCAAAAGGTAGGGCAAGCAATGTATCAAGGTCAGGATACAGGAAAACAGGACGTTAAGGATAAGGGAAAGAAAGCCGGAGGCCGTGGGTCAACCGAAGGAAAAAAGTCAGGAAAAGCTAAAAATGGCGAGGAGAAGGCCAAAGGTCCTGAGCCTGCCGAACGGGTCGAGGAGGGAGAAGTAGTTGAGTAAATATGAACAAAGATTGCATGGAACAAGGAAGTCCTGTACTAGAAGACTCTCTAAATTTTGCAAAGAGTTTTTTGGGAAGAGATTTATCGAGGCAAGAAATAACGGGGTTTACTAACTTAACTGAAATGCACGGAGCAGCAGAAGTGAATGAAAAGTTACGTGATATTGTCGGAGGAATTCGAGAAGAAAAAAATGTAGCTGAATATTTAGATAGACTTCTTGAAGAAAAGGGTTTGAGTTTAGTAGACATAATTGCGATAGACTTTGGATATGGTGTTGACCCCGATTTTAAGAGGTTGAGCGTAATATTCATAGGGCCGGCCAGTTAATAGATGACGATTATCCTCGCGCCTGGAGCGGGGACTAAGCCTTGAGCCTGCCGAACGGGTCGAGGAGGGAGAAGTAGTTGAATAACATCTTCCCCGCCCTGAAGGGCGTGGTTTCCTGCCTGCGCAGGCAGGTCATCTCTACAGCAAAAGCTGTACGTCTTTGTCGTAAAGAAAGATGTTGTTACAGCTTCAATTCATCCCCGATTGAATCGGGGTATTCTTGAAGCTTTTAATAAAAGAAATGGCAAAAACGAAAAAGAAAGAAAATCTTGGTTTAGAGATATTTACGCTAGCTGACACAGCCTTTCTCTCTAAGGGAGAAAATAAATTAAACATAATAGGGATATTTGACATTTTTGGGATAGCCCAAGTTCCAACCCGTTGGCCGAGAATGAGTTTGGTCGCAGTTTTTAAGGGTAAGCCTGGTAGTACGTATTCTGTAGCTGTAAAGATATCTTCTCCTGAAAAAGAGATTTTAAACCAGAGTTTCCCGGTTAAACTTGGAGAAAATGGCAGAAGCAATTTCATAACGACTCTCAATAATTTCCCCCTTGAAACTTTTGGAGAGTATAAAATTGTAATTTCGGAAAACAAAAAAGAACTCGGTAATTACAGGTTTACTGTAATTAAGAGGAAAGCACCATCACCTGAAAATTCGAAAAAGTTTGTAAACTAATGCTAATATGGAGACCAAGCAGAAGACTGAATTATTTTATGAGCCGAGTGATATTGGGGTAGTGCAGTGGGAGGAAAACCAAACTCCTTTCGACACGTCTGAGTTTGTTAATATTGAAGCCACAGGTTGGACTAAGAGCACAGTTCAATTAGACTCCAGACAGGGCCATAAGACTTTCGACACAGATGGAGGGCAGATGGTCCACTTTAAAGAACCTGACGGGTATTGGGAGCCTCTATTCGAACCCATTGGTTACGACCTGGAGAAGGCGGTTGGTCTATCGGTAGCGCCAACAACAGCATGTTACACAATAACAAGCACCGGCGTCTGTACTATTGGGACAGTGTCCTTTGTTTTGTTTAAGTCAACACTTGGTAGCTTGGGATTGGACGATAATCAGGTAGCATTATTTTTTGAAAATGCAGATTTGTCTACAATCGTCGGGAAATCCGTCACAAGTGTATGGTTTAGGGATTATGACTGGGGCGAGAAGCTTGATCATATAGCAATAGGGAGAACGGAGTCCTCCAGTCCTCAGGTTAGTTACTATGTATTTGACCATAGTCATATGTACAAAGGTCCTTCTGCCCGTTTTGGTGACGAGCACCTACTTCGCTTTGACATCTCTCGTTGTTTCTGGCCTCGTAAGTTCGTCGACTTAACGTTTGATAGGTGCCTACCATATATCGAACGCATTGAAAATATAACAGATAATTATATTACAAGGCTTTGCACAGGCTGGGCTGTAAAGCTAGGCGAGATAGATGAATCTAGAGAAAAACTTTATATTAAAGCTGGAAGGAGCCTTTCGTCATGGTTAATTAAGGAGAGGGATAATTTGAGGCGTGAACTGGAAATATTTTTTTTCGGTGCAAGATATTCAAAAACTTAAATGGCGGCAAAATCAGAATACTACGACATCTTGGGCGTTTCAAAGGGTTCAAGCCAAGATGAGATAAAAAAGGCTTACAGAAAACAAGCACTCGAGTGGCATCCGGATAAGCATAAAGATAATAA
>JADFPI010000039.1 GCA_022562395.1 Patescibacteria group bacterium
CGCATGGAGACATTATACCAAATCCTTATAAAGAAAAGGCCGAAGCAAAAATGGTTGTTGAGGGTATTAAACGGCTAACACATAGTATTAGCCGTTTGTTTTAAGCCTGAGAAGCCCACTCCCTCGTACGAGCAAAAAATGGTTGTCAAGCGGGGGTGAAGTTGTGTAGCTATTAGTAAGTTTGCTTAATCGTCAAAAATCTTTACTTCAGTTTCGCTTCCGTCACTCATCCTCAATATAAACTCTCCATCTTTGTTATCAACTACATCAATAATGGTAAGCCCTGTTTTCATTATCCTTTGAACAACATCTATATCTGTAGTCTGATGGGCAGTTGCTACCTCCCTAAGATGATCAAGTAATTCTTCGGGTATATTAAGACTTATTTTTCTCTCTCTTCTATACCAAGGTTTCTTTCTTTCCCCCATCGTGGCCGATAGTATATCAAATTGGTGTGTGTTGGGCAAAAATGGTTGGCAAGAAGGTTGAGGCTACTCTTTTCCCCACTCCTCCCATTCTTTTGTCCCTGGTCTAATCGGCTCGACGAAAGACAAGGGCTGGCTTAAAACAGAAAGAAAATCTCTTAGGTCAGCCTCTGTTGCCTCTCTTAAAATAGACTTTGCTAAAGGGTCTGGCACAAACAACATATCTCCTTCTGCGAATCGAGTCAGCTTTTCCCGAGTACAACTAAATTGTGGGGCTAAACAATCAACAAAATCTAGCCGGTAATCCTCTCTGCCAATACTCGATGTTGAAACCTCAATCCGAACAAGGACCTTGTTGGGGTGTTGAATTACTTCTTCTCTTTTAAAAATGACGCCTTTCTTTTTTACCTCTTTGTAGGAAAAACTATAATTTAGGATAAGCTGAGCGCTTCCCCCTGCGAATAACTGATTGAAAAATGATGTTTCCTCTCCCCCTATACTTGTGGGTGTTTTAAAAAAATATTCGGCGTGGAGATTCTTTCCATGTCCCGGAACACTCCATTTCCAACCGTCTTGTTTCAATCTCTCGCTTGTCTTTTCTAAAACGGCAAGGACCAACCGGTGCTTCTCGGTTATGAGACCTTCTTCTTGTTTTCGACCATCTCTCTCACTCATTGGCAGAATTATATTTAATTAGACAAGAAAACTCAAACTATAAGATTGTTTGTGGGGTAAAAATGGTTGCAAAAGTTAATTAAAAGAACTCTACTGTCCAGCCGCGCTCTTCGCAGACTTGGGCATACGCCTCTAAATCATTCATCGGAGAAAAAGCACGAACAAGTTTGCTGTCTTCCCATATCTCGACAAGAAAATTCTTTTTTGAAGTCTCAAAGACAATAACTCCTGTGCCTCTTTCGCTATCTCCGTAATCAGACTGTAACACCTCCCAGCCAAGCCTCACTGCCCTACGACCCTCGCCATCACCGAATTCAATATTATCATCAAGCTCGGGTTGCTTCTCCTGTAACTTTTTCCACTCCGTAATTTCCTCAAATGTCTGTCGTGTTTCCTCTTTACCCATGGCGGATATTCTACTAGAAATCAGGTTCAAAATACATTAGGCAAAAATGGCTGTCGAGCAAATTTGGAGTCAACTATCTTGGTTTAGATGCTTACGGGCAAAATCGTGAGCTTGTTTTTCCTGCCTGCGAATTTCCTGCTTTGTTTGCGACTCAAGGATAGAATTTTTATGTCCAAGGACTGCGTGGCCAATTTCATGAGCAATGGTATATCGCATATCCTTTTTACTTTGAACAAATAGTTGGTCGCTTAAATAAATTAAATACTCATTTCTTTTCAGTTCATCTCCCCTGAGCGTAAATGCCGTACCTTCTTCAAAGGAGCCAACAAACCAACAATTTTTAGTGATAAGGTCAATAATTTCATCGGGAAAGATTAAAAGGGTCTCGCAGACTACCCTTTCCATATTGGAATTGCCAATCAACTTGTGTCCGAAGGCTCGACGGATTTTACCGAGTGTATATTTCATAAACTTCCGCGGGCTAGAAGCCCTCTGTATTCTTTCAAGTTTCCCTTTCTTTATCGACAGAAACTCCCTCAATTCCTAAATCCTGAAGCACTCCCTCTATACTTTCCCTTAAATCTTCAAGGGTTCCCTCATTTTGTATAACTCTATCTGCCATTTTCAGGCATTTCTCTACTTGCTGACTGGATTCGGCCTGAATGGCAATTTCCCTATCATCCAACGCCTTGAACTCTTCCCAAGTTTCTGGATCGCCATCTCTACCTCGAGCCAAAATATACTCAAATCTTTTTTCCTGAGAAGCATTTATCCCTAATATAAACGCGTCTAAATATTGTCTTAAGGAAACTATTTCAGCCGGGTTCCGTATACTTTCAATCACAACCCTTTTTCCACTTTTGGAAACCTTTTCCAGCGTACTTAACACCAAGGCATCGTCGCCATATCTGTGCCTAAGCTTGTCTCCCATGTCTTGGAGGTTCTCTCTTGTTTCCTCAAAACCTTGCTTGACAAGCTCTTCTCTGATTCGCTCAGAAAGGGAATAGCGAGCAAAGTCCTTTGTTTCCAAGGTCTTAACTAGTTCTCCCTTGCCGCTGGCAATTGGTCCAACCACACCAACCACAACTTGTTTCATGTCTGATGATTATACAAGCAAGAAGTAAGTTCGGTTTATCACTCTCTGGGCGGTCTTGCAAAATTAACGACTAGCTTTCTTTCTTCCATCTCTTTACCATTCATAGCGTCAACTGCCTTTTGTGCTGCTGCCTCATCTGCAAACTCAACAAATCCAAACCCCTTAGACCTTCCAGAAGCTCTGTCTGTTATTACTACTGCGTCAACGATGTCGCCAAACTCAGTAAATAAGCTATTTAGCTCGTCCGATGTAATCTTGTAAGGTAAATTCCCTACGTATAATTTTTTTTTGTTATCCAAAATCCTCACCCCCTCAATGGGAGCGCTCCTTAGAACAGTTAAAAAACTCCGTGGGTGCCGACAATCGAAACCGAAGGCGGATTACCTGAAGTAACCATTCGTCAGAGGCCATTAATCTAAAGAACGATAAAAGTATATCACAAATTTCAAGAAAAAATAACTAGGGCCTTTTTTAAGTATCATCTTCCTGTTTTGTCCTGGATAGATACTCCTGTATTTCTTCTTCGGTGAGCCTCCCTTTTTGTCGAGCCACTTCTACTATATGCTCGGGCTGAAACGGAGTTTCAATCCCTAAAAATTCCGAAACTTTCTTTAAGTCTCGGTAATCTTCGACCAGCATATCCACTCGTCTGCGGTCAGTAGCTGGAACTGATT
>JADFPI010000040.1 GCA_022562395.1 Patescibacteria group bacterium
GATCAGGTAATCAAGGCAAAGTAGTTTGCTTTTTAGGCAAGCTGTAAGATCCGTTCTCTCCAAGCACAGATACACAAAACCGCCTTTCAGGCGGTTTTGTGGTTGAGAATCCGTAGTAATGGGTCTAAAACGGGACGAAAACAGAAAAAACCTTTTACTGCTGTTTAACTCCCCGGATGGGACGATTTTAGAACCTATTTTATAAGCGACTCAAACGCTTCTTTAAGTTTTCCTTGAAAGTCTCCCGCTATATCTATGACATTCGTGTTAAACTCCTCGGCTTCTTGCTTGAGCTTTGTGCTGTACAACTCAATCATGGTAGCTATTTTTGAAAAAGTTTCCTGCTTCTTTGTTTTGTCTCTCAGCCAGTCATTTTTTACATTACTTTCTATGCTTCTTTTAACAACTTCTTCTGCTTTGGTACTGATAAGTATTACAGATGATTTGGCTCGTAGTTTTGATATGAGTTTTGGTGTAACGTGGTATCCCTCAATAACGTAATCCCAGCCTTCTTTATTCGCACAAGCAACAAAGCTTTCGACAGCCTTGTGCACAGTTTCTGCTTGCTTTCTGTAGGCAGAAACTATGCTTTCGACTGAGAAAGCTTCATACATTTCATCATTTCCACCACCACTTTTAATTCGGAGGGCAGTTTTTGGAAATAGACTGTCTTTTTTATCTCCCGATACATATTCTTGTGCAATATCATCAAGTGCATCGGTTGAAACCCACATAATACCGATTTCTTTTGAAATCTTTTGTGCAAGTGTTGTTTTGCCACAGCGAGGTGGGCCGCCTATTAAAATGATTTTGCTCATAATTCACTCTACCAAAAAACCGCATCAAGGACGATTCTTTAAGCCTTGGCTTAGCCAAGGTGTGGAACCAAGGTGTGGAAACCAAGGTGTGGAAAACTAAACCGAGTTTAGGCAGAGCCTATAAACTGTTAGACATTCAATGTCTAACAATTTCACTTAGTTTTATTGGGGTGAGTGTCCGAAGCTTATTATAACCATCCTGTCAGACCGTGAGTATATGGCTGGGGTACGAGAGAAGTTAAACCTGATAGCAACATATCCAGTGCCCGCATAATGCAGTTGGTGACGTTTACTGAATGACATTAGAACCTGTTTCGTGTAGAAGATGACCGTATGGTAAACCATACGGTCATTGGTCTTGAGCTTCTTTCACGCTATGCTTTTTCCTCGTCAAAGTTACAGCAGTGAATGTGCCCGTTGATGATGCGTACTCGATCAAGTTTCCCTTCCACAATGGTCATGGGATATTCACCATCAGGGACGGAATCAAAAGTAGGATCTAGGACGGCACTACCTGCCATCGGTATAAACCCATAGTCATCCCTCAGATGACACTTGACCTTACGACTGTAATCAGTCCACCACATGAGTATTTCTTCCTTTGCTTAGGATTTTTGACCGTGGAGCGAGGCTAACGATCTACACTAACCATAGCATAGATACTAACAACTGTCAATGTTTTGTACCGCCAAAAACCTACCAAGATAGCGATCTTTTGTGTTTTGACTATTGTAGTCCCTCGATTTTACTCGGGACATTAAATTTTGCGAAGCAAAATTGAATGGGTGCCTGACGGGGCTCGAACCCGCAAATCTCCGCTGCCACAGAGCGGCGCTTTAACCAGTTAAGCTACAGGCACCATGTGCCCCCGGAAGGAATCGAACCCTCATCTTAGGATTAGAAATCCCATGCTCTATCCATTGAGCTACGGGGGCTAAGAGATCGAACGTATTATAGAGAAAAACTATTGTTCAGTCAACCCCGTAGTGAAATTTCGGACGGCAGCTTTGCTGCCAATTTGCTTCGCTTTCAGCGAAGCATCCGAAATTCTACTACAGGGTCAATCCACAAAGAACAAACGCCCCTGAGAGGGGCGTGTATCTTAGTTCTAGATCTATTCTCTTGTCTCACCAGAACCTTCGTTAAAGGCATGCAGGCCGTCAGTGCAACTGCACTCTTTGAGTGGCTTTTCGTGATCGGGGCAGTCTGCAGCTTGGCAAACCCCAGAAGACTCTGAAACCCCTTTGCACCCACCTACGCATATATAATGTGTTCCCATAGGTTTTTTAATAATTATTTTTCTCTATATCCATTCTACTGCACTTCACTCAAAAACTCTACATAGGACAGGTATTCGCCACGCTCCCTTCTTTGGTGCCGTGTGTTTCTCCTATTTCCATTGCTAGGCCAAGTTCCTGTCCGATTTTCTTTACAATCTCTTCTCCGGATATCTGCTCGTCATCCAGTGTTATATCAAGAGATCGCTCTTCATAGCGAACCTTTACATCTTTAACTCCCGGCATTGAACTTATAATTCCTTTCATGGTCCCTGGAAGCGAAGGGCAACCAATTCTCGAGGGATGTAATGTTATTGTTTTTGTCATAGTCCTTTATTCTCCCTACTTTTATTCGCTCTCTTTACGCTTGGAATCGGAATCGAAAAAGAAAACGTACTCCCCTTCCCCTCTTCCGTCGTGAAAAACATTGCCCCGTTATGATGGCTAATAATATTTTTTGATAAATACAAACCCAATCCCGTCCCGCTCGTTTGATATAACTGAGCGTTCTCTCCTCTAAAAAACTTTTTAAATATTCTCGAAGTTTGCCCTTTGGGCACCCCAATTCCCGTATCTATCACTTCAATATTTACACGCTTTTTTTCTTTCACAACCCTCACCGTTACCGACCCACCAGGAGAAGTGTACTTAATCGCGTTGTCGATCAAGTTCTCCAGCACGATACCAATTCTCTCCTCGTCAAACTCAAGCAAAGGAATATTCTCTTTGGGTAACTTAAGAAGAAACTTTATTCCTTTGTTTGCTGTAATTTTTTTGAATCTCTCATGCGAACTTTTTACCACCGGCATGATTGCCTGCTTTTTCATCTTAAACCCAAATCGTCCCTCCTCCAAACGCGAGACATCCAGCAGATCATTGACTAAATCAATTAAGCGGAGTGTTGCTTTATATGCGTCTCCTGCAAATTTTTTCTGTTCTGGATTCAGTCTTCCGAGTTGTTCTTCCAGCAACGCGTGAAGCGTCCATTTAATTCCTGTCAAAGGAGTCCGCAGTTGATGAGCCGCCACAGACACAAACTGTGATTTAATAGCATCGAGAGCGCGCAGCCTCTCGTTACTGCTCGTTAACTCCAGATCTCTCCTCACCAACACCTTTCCGA
>JADFPI010000023.1 GCA_022562395.1 Patescibacteria group bacterium
AATATTTTTGGGCCTTGTTGCAAATGTCACACAATGGGCGCTCTGGACAGGATTGGAAAAGGCTAAATTAGTAGCTAAAAAGAAATGAAATCTTATCAGGCGACGCTACCGCCTCGTGCCCCAAGCTCTCAACTATTTCTGCAATTTTTTGCGAATTTACCCCGAGATATAAACTTTCATATTAATAGAATGTGCCTCCGGAGGGATTCGAACCCCCAACAACGATTCCGAAGACCGTTGTGATATCCATTTCACCACGGAGGCTTACACGGTAATTATACCTTAAATAGGCTTTATATAAAAATATTTTACGTAGTATAATTTCGGCTATGAGCACTGTACAAGAGCAAATCGAAAAAATCGAAAAAGAAATTAGAGAAACCCCTTATCACAAAGGGACAGAGCATTATATTGGTAAACTTCGAGCAAAGCTGTCCAAACTCGGGGCAAAGAAACTCGAGAGCGCGACAAGAGGAAAGGGTGGGGGAGTAGGGTACGCGGTCAAAAAACAGGGAGACGCAACCGTAGTTTTAATAGGTGCACCCTCGGTCGGCAAATCCACGCTTCTGAATAAACTAACTAGCGCCAAAAGCAAAATTGCGCCTTACGAGTTCACAACTGTCTCCGTTATTCCTGGAATGATGGAGTACAAAAATGCAAAGATTCAGATTTTAGATGTGCCTGGACTTATAGAAGGCGCAGAGGAAAGTAGAGGCAGGGGTCGCGAGGTCATGTCCGTTGCCAGAGGTGCCGATTTACTCTTAATAATGTGCGACGTTGATAGAGTGGCTATGTTCGAAAGCATAGTAAATAGCCTCGAAAAGGTTGGGATACGAACCAACCAAGTTGCACCTCGCGTAAATATTGAAAAAAAAGTAAAAGGTGGCTTAATTATTCGTTCAAACATCAAACAAGAATTAGGAAAAGTTACTATCAAAGAGGTAGCAAATGAACTTGGAATAAAAAATGCTGAAATAACCATCAAAGAAAAACTATCCCTTGAAAGTCTTATCGACGCCTTTTCAACAAACCGAATATATATCCCTGCAATTTTTGTTGTCAATAAAGTCGACCTTGAAAAACAGTCAACAGTTAACAGTCCCCGGTCTCGCCAAGCAAAGTCAGGTACCGTCTGGAACCTGGCAAAGCGGGGCGGGCAACAGTTAACAGTCATTTATGTAAGTGCAAAGACGAGGACGGGCTTAAGTAAGTTACGCGAAGAAATTTGGAATAAGCTTAAATTTGTAAAAGTTTATTTGGTTAGAGGCGAGGAAAAGCCGTCCAAAAACAACCCCCTTATTATGAAATCCGGTCAAACTCTAGGGCAGGTCGCTGAAAAAATAGGAAACGAGTTTGTGGAGGACAAAATAGGTGCAAAAATCTGGGGGCCAGGCTCAAAGTATCCTGGACAAGAAGTTTCTCTCTCAACCCCAGTTGTCGAAGGAATGCAGGTCAGGTTTATTTAACTTCAATATAGGCGATGATTTTGATATAATACTTCTACTCTGTGGTATTTGCCGAAGTGCCGGAATTGGCAGACGGGCACGGTTCAGAACCGTGTGCTCCTTGGAGCGTGTGGGTTCGACTCCCACCTTCGGCACCACGCGCGGGTGGTGAAATTGGTATACACGCAGTCTTGAGGAGGCTGTGCCTTCGGGCGTGGAGGTTCGAGTCCTCTCCCGCGCACCAAGGTCGGTTAGCTCAGTTGGCTAGAGCGTACGGCTTACATCCGTAAGGCCGCAGGTTCGAATCCTGCACCGACCACATCGTGCTGAGGTAGCCAAGTTGGTCACGGCGGGCGCCTGAAGAGCGTCAGATAGGGGTTCGATTCCTCTCCTCAGCACCAAGCGGCGGTAGTTCAGCTGGTAGAACGTCTCGTTGCCAACGAGAAGGTCGCCGGTTCAAATCCGGTCCGCCGCTCCATCCTTCGACAAGCTCAGGATGGCCCTGAGCGTAAGTCGAATGGGCCAAGGCCCAGTAGCTCAATCGGATAGAGCAATTCCCTTCTAAGGAATAGGTTGGAGGTTCGAGTCCTCCCTGGGTCACTACGTCACGGTCCCGTAGCTCAATGGTAGAGCAACCGGCTCTTAACCGGTAGGTTGGAGGTTCGAGTCCTCCCGGGATCACAATCCGATAAACCCAAGTCCTTGACTTAATATCTTCACCTATGGCATTCTGACTAAAGGTAGAATACCTGCCGATGATACAAATTTCTCCGGATAAAAAAGAGGACATTTCTTTTTGGAAAAATATCGCACTAGTAGTTGTATTCTTTACCCTAACTCCTTTCGCACTTCTACTTAGTCTTTACTCTCTTTTTACATTATCAAATACACAAGCTGGTAGTATTCAACAAGCTTCTTCTCCAAATCAATTTCAAGTCCCAAGTTGGGGCGTAAGAGTTTACGCCTCACTTCCTACCAAGCTCCCAAGCATTTCCGGCGAAGCTCAATCAGCAGACTCCAGAAAGGAGCTTATTAGACAATACCTTGCACGCTACGACTCTCCACTTGAGCCATACGCACCTTTAATAGTATCGACTGCAGACGAACACGGACTCGATTTTAGGCTAACGACGGCCATCGCCCAACAAGAATCAAATCTCTGCAAAAAAATTCCACCGGGCTCCTACAACTGTTGGGGATGGGGCATACATAGTCGGGGCACTTTAGGTTTCGAATCCTACGAAGATGGAATTGAAGAAATCTCTAAAGGCCTAAGAGAAAAATATCTAGACGAAGGATTAACATCCATTGAGGACATTATGGCTAAATACACCCCTCTTTCAGAAGGCTCTTGGGCTTACGCCGTAAATACATTTATGCAGGAACTGGAGTGAGACCCCCTCTTTGACTCTAAAGAGTTTTGCCTGTATCCTAATCAATATAATTCATGCCTGCAGCCTACGATACCTACGACTATCCTTCGTATTGGAAGGGAAGAGAATATGAACATGGGTGTGACATTCTTGCAATAAAATCTTTTTTGCAAAAAATCCCCGAAATTAATACCGTCGTGGAAGCCGGTAGCGGTTTTGGAAGACTCGTGCCCTCATTCTCTTTCCGCGCAAAGAAAATAATTTTAACCGACCCTTCAACAAAACTTCTCAAGTTGGCCCGCGAAGGATTAAAAAGCGAAAAATTCAACTTCCTCAAAATTAAAATAAAAAACCTACCTAATAAAATTAAGGGCAAATCAGTCGATTTAATAATCTGTGTTCGAGTACTGCATCATTTGGAAGACATAGAAGAGGCTTTTATTGTTTTCAACAAAATCTTGAAAGATAAAGGATATCTTATTTTGGAGTTCCCTAACAAATGTCATTTCAAGGCTAGAGTATCTAAGTATCTACGCGGCGACTTTACCTTCGCCAGTGATATTTTCCCTAAAGACCTAAGAAGTAAAATTAATAAAAAAGAAAAAACGATACCTTTTTATAACTATCACCCGGATTATATCGCCAAAAAACTTACAAGTAATGGCTTTGAAATATTAGAACGACGCTCTGTCTCAAATATCAGAAGCCCTCTTTTGAAGAGGTTTTTTCCGGTAAGCTTGTTTTTGTCTATCGAGTCCTATCTTCAAAAACCATTCGCTTCTTTTAACTTCGGCCCCTCGATTTTTCTTCTTGCCAGGAAAGGCAATTAGACTATTGTCCCCCCATAAGAAAGATTTGCAAACCTACAAAATATACTTGACAATCTCATAGTATTTTGTTATAGTATCTCTACATTCTGAGGCTGGTTCCGATTCATCGGAACAGGCGTTGGAATTTTTACTTGGCCCCGACTTAGTCGGGGCCTTTCGCTTATTTAGATGATGCAGAAAGTTTGGGGTTTTCTTGAATCTTGATATAATACAAAACTTTGCAAATCTTATGTCTAAATTAATTAAATTGCTGATACTTTTTTCCGCTCTTAATTTTATATTGGCCAAAAATGTATCAGCCGATGTTTTAGTTAAAGAAAGCTCGGCCGAACTTAGAAGCACCCATTCTTCTAAAAAACCGGACCGAAGGCGGATTGTATTAAAAAGGTTTCTTAAATCACACAACTCGCCGCTTGCTTCCCATGCAGAAGAGTTTATACGCGAGGCAGATAAATATCGTCTCGACTGGAGATTAGTCGCCGCAATTTCTGGCGTTGAATCGACCTTTGGCAAAAACACACCGGCAAATTCATATAATGCCTATGGCTGGGCAAACGGGGCGTATTCTTTTGGTTCATGGGAAGAATCCATAGCAGTAGTTTCTAAAGCGCTGAGAGAAAAATATATGGATAAAGGCGCAACCAACATTGGCAAAATTGCAAGAATATATGCGCCACCCAGCAAAACGTGGGCATGGAAGGTGAGATTCTTTATGCGCAAAATTGAGCCACTGCCGGTCGAGT
This sequence comes from Patescibacteria group bacterium, assembly GCA_022562395.1. Taxonomy (GTDB): domain Bacteria; phylum Patescibacteriota; class Microgenomatia; order UBA8517; family UBA8517; genus JADFPI01. The sequence continues at coordinate 4,392 of JADFPI010000023.1, forward strand.
TTGCCCTTTAATCTTGGCCCGCCTCGACTCGCCTGTCCCTGACTTGGCTTAGTCGGGCGAGGCGGGTATAATGTGGCTAGAGTAGGATGTATTATGTATATATTCTTTCAAGTGAATCACACAAAAAGACTTACGTAGGTATTACAAGAGATTTAAAAAAAGACTTACCCAACACAATAATAAAAACCACTTTTACACTAAAAGATATATTCCTTGGAAAATAATATACTATGAAAGAGCACGTACCGGTAAAAAGGCGAGAAAAAGGGAAAAATATTTAAAGTCTGCCGTAGGTAGAAGGTGGATTAACAAGAAGTTTTTTAACAATTAACAAATAATCACGCCGAGGTGGCGGAACTGGTAGACGCGCAGGATTTAGGATCCTGTGAGGGTTATACCTCGTGGAGGTTCGAGTCCTCTCCTCGGCACTACGACTAGCGTGGTAGTCCTGTATGACGGGGCACACTTTGGTAAAGGCTTCGACTGAGCTCAGCCGAATGTCCTTAGTGTAAACTATACTTAGAGAGTTATAATATATAAATAGGGTGAAAAAATTTGTAGCCGACTTTGTAGTGGTAGGTTCTACTTTAACTTTTATCGCTTCTATTGCTCTCTACTTAAATCATCAAAGGGAAAATACTCAAGCCTCCCCCGTAAATGCAACGGTCGTTGAAGAAAGAAAAATTTACGTAGACGAAAAAGGTTATCCTAAATACACTCTTGGGGTTTGTAACAACGATTCCGATTGTGTCCCCGCGGGTTGTTCTGGACAAATTTGTTCGAGCAGCGAGGATTTGGTAACAACCTGTGAAATAAGACAAGATTTTCCTGATAAAAATATCTATTCCTGCGGCTGTGTAAGCGATTTTTGTACATGGTACGAGGAATAAAATCCCAAATTCAAATTGAATCCTTAAACGATTCGCGAAAAAGACAGGGATAATTTGGTATTGCCTTTGATGACCTTGAAATTTCATTGTAAAATTAGAGTATGCACGAAATTATCCATCTTCACCCCAATAAATTAAATCGAGATATCAATATCTACCTTCTTTTTATACCTGCGGTAGTATTTGTAATTCTTACATTTTTACTCTTTGCTGGATTTAGGCCAAACGAACCACAAATTGCCACTACCCAAGAGCCTTCTGTTTTGGGTGAGGAAACTTCAAAATGAAAAAACTGATTGTTCTTCTTAGCGCTGTAGTATTATTTATTGTTTTACTTGTAACTCTTGCCGCAAAAAAACCTAAAGTTGACAACACAACCTCAATAGAAATAACCCCCACTCTCGTTATTGGGGGAGAGAAGATAAACGTAGAGCTGGCAAACACTCCTGAAAAAAGATCTCTTGGGCTCTCAAACAGGAAAAGTTTAAACGAAAACGAAGGTATGCTATTTATTTTTGACAAACAAGATATAAATCCGGCTTTTTGGATGAAAGACATGAACTTCTCAATCGACATCATTTGGATAAATGACGAAAAAATTGTCCAGATTGATAAAGGCGTACCTGCTCCTGAACCGCAAACTCCAGAAACAAAACTTCCTCTCTACAGGCCCGCACAACCAATTGACTATGTCTTAGAGGTCACCTCCGGATTTTCGGAAGAAAATGAAATTGAGGTAGGAGATATTGTCGATCTATCAAATATTTTATAGGAGGGTAAACTCCTCTAGCTCCTTCACTCCTCCAAAAGCAATCCTGTCAGGCATATGCTGCTTTGCAGTAAGCATTCTCGCTGGAGTTATTACATAATCTCCCCAACGCTCATTAACTTTATCGACTGCAGAAATCAAACGTTCCTTCTTCTTTATGTCTTCGAATAATTCAAGCTGTGTTTGGGTAGACTTTAATAGATTAAAGCAAGATACCGCAAGCTCTCTCGCCGGCTTTTTATGAGGAGCCTTGCACATAATTTTATAAGCCTGTCGATAAATATCTCGTGAATCAAAAAATATTCTTGAAAAAGTCACGCCTTTGTGCCAAAAACTGCCGTCACGATAAGAGATTGCAACATGCACTCCCCGGACCTTATACCCGGCGCGTCTTAATCTTGCCCCCATCTTTGTAACCAATTTGGATAATATAGGAGCAAGCTCATCGCAAGTGACTAACGGCTTAGGCAGGGCATAAGAATTCCCATAGCTGCGCCTAGCAAATTCCGCATCGTCAACTTCGTATCCGTGAAGCCTCATGTACCAATAATATCCGACAATTGACTCAAAAGCCGCTTTAAGTTTTGTTATGGAAGCATTGTAAAAATCCAAAACGCTATAAATTCCCATCTTGTTTAGACGAGCAGCATTTCGCACTTTTATTCCGCAAAGGTCGGTCAATTCAAGCTGTGAATAGGTTTTAAGAAAATTATCCTTGCTTATCTCGTCAAGACCATCAGGCTTGTGAAGAGAACCTGCAGTTTTTGCCAAAAAACGATTCGGTGCAATACCGACGGAAACCGTCAACCATTCTCCAACCTCTTTTTTAATTCGCATCTTAATCTCACGCCCCACCTCCCACACCTGCCCGCCGTAGCGAGGGCGTTGGCGCATCCTACCTCGCAGACAAGGATGTCCCTCCAGATTCAAAACAAACTCGTCAATTGATTTTGGATTAAAATCGCTGGTGTAATCGGCCATTATGCGTCTTAGGGAAAGATGAACATTTCTGTATTTCCAAGGGTCGGGGGGCAAAACTATTAAATTAGGACAGAGTTGCCTTCCTTCGCGAACGCGTGTTCCGGTTTGTATTCCGTAACGTTTCGCCTCAACCGATGGAGCAAGGATGCAACCAGAAGGAGTAGCATAGGCAGCAATTGCAATCGGTTTTCCCCTTAAATGAGGATTTGCCTGTTGCTCAATCGTGGCAAAACAGGAATTCAAATCTATGTGCATTATGGTGGAAGGACGAGGATTAAAGTCCAACTTACTCATAGGTTGCTAGTTACCTCAATTAAAATCATAATAATCAAGCACCAAATTCCAAACAAATTCAAAGCACCAATAACCAAAATTCAAAACTTTCTGACCAATTCAAACTTAGTTTCGAACATTTGAATTTAGAATTTTGATATTATTTGGTATTTGAAATTTAGGATTTGGGATTTACGATGGCAGTCCGTCTGAGATTTCTTCCAATTTCCAATGAAGGCTCTCGGTATTTAATACCAGACGGAAAAATAGATTTTTACTGGTAACGGAGAAAACATGGTAAAGAGTGCGGCCTTTACGGAAAGTATGGTGAAGGCCGATTTTACTGACTCCATAAAGTCTGCCATTCCAAACTAAAGATCGAGGTTCAACAGACCTTTTTTGACTATCAAAGGTAAAACTAACTGATACTGGCTCGCTGATTTTTTCAATCATTCTACTTTATTTATATACCCGAAGAAAACCCAAATCAAGTACATCTTTTTATATACAAACAGCACGAGGATCCTAAGTCTATCGAAGGGTCAAGAAGTAGTTTTTGCCAAAAATTTAGCCTCTTTACAATTCTTCAAAGCCTTCCCAAAATAAGTAGACCGCCTGTAAAGATGTTAAAATTCACCTAGATGGCAAAGGAGATACTTTTATATCCACTACCAAATCAAGAAATCGATCCCCTTTTTGCAGCCCAACTTGTGTTACTTGTAGAGGACCAAAAACAAGCTCTTCAGGATGGAGAATTTGTACTTAAATCAGCTGATGGTTTTAAAAAACTTAGAGATTGGTTTAAAAAAACTGAGCAATTTCATCAAATTTACCTAGAAAGTTCAAGATATCTTTTCACCCCACGCACCGATGAACAAATAGCCGAACTTAGAAAAGATTTTGCCGGTTCCTGTTATCAATTTATGTCTTATTCCTATCATGCCACTAAACAACCTGAAGGCCTTGTCCTTCTTTCTCCAAGTAGAACGCTTGCTCTCTACGAAAAACTCTTTCCAAAGGCACGAAAGTCTAAGCATCGATTCGGACTAGACTCTCTTTTCGGTATATCGACACCCGACAGTTTAGAAATACAAGACAATGGAGGTGCACCAAAAATATTAAGGGTAATAGAATATACTCTCACAAGCAATAAAGGTTACTTGCAAAAAAAACTTCTGGCCCACGAACAAGACGTACGAAAATTTCCTAAACTTTTTGGTGATACGCAACTAGTTTTTGTCTTGCCTTTAAGAAAGTCGGGTGGATTTATTCCACCTGTTATTCGAGAAAGTGAGGCTCCTGTCATCGAAATGCCTTTTACCCACGAACAATTCAGAAAGTTCTCCAGCAGCATTTTTGAACGCTACCGACCAGAAGCTGATTATGGTTACCCCACACTTAATGAAATTCAAGAATTTATAAGGCAAAGGCCAACGGTAACATTAAGAGCGGATGATAGAATGGATGGATGAGAAAGATAGCTTTAATCACCCTCGCTGTTCTCTTCCCTTTCCTAACCGGGATAATCGGTTGGTGGATTGGTCAAAAAGCAACTGTTCGAGAGATTAAATCACCAATCTCTCTTGTTAAATCCAAACCGCTTGAGAAATACACGATAAAGAACTTGGCTGAAGCACAAGTACAAGAAGGGAAGATTGTAAAAAAAGAAGTTACCGAAGAAAAGGCAAGCTTTACTTCATATCTTTTTTCTTTCGAATTTAATCCGTCACTTGAGGGTAAAGAGATTAAAAAAACCACTGGACAAGTTAACATACCAACCGAAAACGGAATTTTCCCTATTGTGGTAATGCTAAGGGGCTACGTTGACCAAGAAATATATAAAACCGGGGATGGAACCAAACGTTCTGCCGAGTTTTTTGCAAAAAACGGCTTTATTACGATTGCTCCCGATTTTTTGGGTTATGCAGGCTCTGACAAAGAGGCTGAAAACATTTTTGAAGCACGGTTTCAAACATATGTAGCGGTTCTCTCCTTGCTTAAATCACTTAACCAGCTTGATACTTGGGATAGCAAAAATATATTCATCTGGGGACACTCAAACGGAGGTCAAATTGCCCTAATTATCCTGGAAATTACAGGCAAAAATTATCCCACGACGCTTTGGGCACCCGTTTCCAAACCTTTTCCCTATTCGATCCTTTATTATACCGACGAGTCGAAAGACCGCGGAAAACTCATAAGACGCGAGCTGGCCAAATTTGAGAAAGCCTATGATGTCGAACTTTACTCTCTTGATAATTTCCTAGACAAAATCGCTGCCCCATTGCAAATTCACCAAGGGACGGCTGACGATGCAGTGCCGATTGAGTGGAGCAATGAGCTGAAAGAGAAACTTGAAGATAAAGAATTAGACGTCATCTACTATACTTACCCCGGTGCGGGCCATGATTTAAGACCGAGTTGGAACACTGTCATTTCCCGTGATGTTTCTTTTTTTAATAAAAACTCTAAGTAAAAATATTGACAAATGGCTTAATAATAGCCGAAGATTGAATATATGAAATTAATCGCGAGGCTTGCCATAAATGTTTTCGCCCTTCTTGTTGTAGAGTACTTGGTTCCTGGATTTGAGCTTTCAGGTTATCAAGCCACGATTGTAGCCGCCGTAGTAATCGGAGTAGTTAATACGTTTATCCGTCCAATTCTCCAGCTTATCGCTCTCCCAATTTCTGTTCTAACTCTGGGAATTAGTGCATTTCTAATAAATGTTGTACTCTTGTGGTTGGTGGCCTATTTTGTGCCAGGGTTTGAAATAGCAAGTTTTGTAACCGCAATTATTGCCTCAATTCTTCTTTCTCTCGTGTCTTGGTTTCTTAACAAGCTTGCAAGAGATTAAACCCTTAAAAAATTTTCGAGTTATTTATCCAAAGTCTATTTTTTAGAGACTGTAAATTAAAGTGTTTTGGGTATATAATGTAAGTATGAAATCGTATCAAAAGAAAAAAGACGGGCCTAAAAAGGGTCCCGGATATAGAACTCCTGACAATTTTAAGGGGAAGGTCTTTGGTGGCAAAAGAGGACAAACTCACGCTAGATTTAATCCCTCTACCTTCAAAGTTCAACATAAAGGATAATTTATGAATCTGTCCGGTAAAATCGTTTTAATAACCGGAGCTTCTCGTGGAATAGGCGCATCCTCCGCACTTTTAGCCGCAAAAGAGGGCGCAAAAGTTATTGTCAATTATAGGAAAAACAAAAGTAAGGCCGCTGACGTAGTAAAACAAATAGAAAAAGGGGGCGGTCACGCTCTAACAATCCAAGCCGATGTTTCCAACTTATCCCAGATTAAAAATATGGTTAAAAAAATAATTGATAAATGGGGAAAAATAGACGTCCTTATTAATAATGCCGGAGTTTTTACTTCTGGCAGTATTCTAAATCAAACAAAAGAAAAAATTGAAGAAACTATAGACGTTAATTTAAAAGGAGTGATTTTTACATCAAGAGAAGTAATTCCCCTCATGATAAAACAAAAGGACGGAGTGATAGTCAATATTTCCTCCGGTGCAGGCAAGAGAGGCCACGCAGATTATTCCATCTACTCGGCAACCAAATTTGCAGTCTTGGGATTTACCCAAAGCATTGCTCAAGAGCTGACTCGCCATAACATTCGCGTTTATGCCGTTTGCCCGGGAAAAACAGCAACAGACATGACCCAGTTTAGAGGTATGAAGCCAGAAAAAGTAGCCCAAAAAATTATCAGCGCCGTAAAAGAATATCTCGGGCTCACCTCGGGAGAAAACGCCGAAATCTACTTTTAGGCTCGATTTTATCCTTAAATTATGATAAAATTACAAATACCCACGCATAATGCGTGGCCTTTTTAAATATGACAAAAGCAACTTATGCGAAAAATAGTTCCGTGAGCAAGCTCTCGGCAAAATCTGTAATTGCCAAAAGTGAAGACGGAACCATTCAAATCACTTTTACGATTCCCTATAGCGTAGTAAAACAAAAAAGGGACGAGGTTTTAAAAGAACTTACAAAAGATATCTCCGTGCCAGGATTTCGTAAAGGAAAAGCTCCGAGGCAAAAAGCTGAAGCTAAAATCCCGAAAGATACAGTAATTGAAACTTTATTGCAAAAGCTTCTTCCTAAACTTTTAGCCGACGCAATAAACGAGCACAAAATAAAACCTGCAACTTATCCGAAGTTTGAACTTATAAAAGCGAAGGAAGGTGAAAATTGGCAAATTAGAGCAACAACCTGTGAGTTGCCCCGAATTGAGCTTGGCGATTACAAGAAGACAATCACTGGGGCTTCGCGCACAAAAGGTATTTGGACCCCTGACAAAGGCGAGGTAGACGAAAAAAAGAAAAAACCGTCGCAGGAGGAAAAAGAACAAGAAATTATAAAAATTTTAATTGAATCAGTTGACGTCAAACTACCAAAAGTTCTAATCGACGAGGAGGTAAACAATAGGCTTTCTAGCCTCCTTGAAAGAATTGAAAAATTAGGCTTAACTCTCGAGGGTTACCTTGCCTCTGTGGGCAAAAGTTCGGAAAGCCTAAGACAAGAGTACGAAAAACAAGCAAAAGACGCAATTTCCTTAACTCTTATTTTAAATAAAGTAGCCGTCGAGGAAAAAGTGAATATCTCGGAAGACGAAATCGACAAAGTCCTTCGCACATCTGCAAAAGACGAAAAAGACTTTGAAAAGCTTAACACTCCCGAACAAAGAAGGCTAATTGAGGCAACCCTTACGAGGCGCTGGGCGCTTGACTCTTTAGCTTCTTTGCTTTAAGATTCTTAGGCATAACGGGGAAATCTTATGGACAATAATAAGAAAAGCAACAAAAAGCAAACAAGGCAAGTTAACGTACTGGAAAGCCTAAAAGACTTGGGCTCCTCAACAACCAGGTCGGTGAAAAAAGACGTGGTCAAAGGTGTTTCTCAAGAATTTATAAATCAACTTTTTGCTAAAAGACACGAAAAGAAATACTCAGGAGATATTATGCCCGGAGAAGCGGTGGAGATGCAAGAAGTCTATTCAGGGGTAAGAGAACAAAATCTAAAACTGAAAAATCAGTTAGCCTTAGAGCGAAAGCTTCGCGAGGAAGAAAAGGTAAGGACGGAGAAAAAAAGTAATGAATTAAGAGTACAACTTCACGCAATCATGCAAGAAGTTGCCAGCTTGGCCCAAACTACCCAGAACTTGGGACATGAGATAAAAGTTGCTTCTATGCAGGCTCCGGTTGAGCCAGGAATTTACCACATTATCTTTTTTGAAAAACTATTAGAATTTGTTATATCATTCAGAAAAAAGATAGAAGAAGCCCATGTTTGGCTTCACGCAACAAATAAGCGTGCCCAGAAGAAAAATTACTGGGCCAGCTACAAAAAGCATGGTGGAAAGTTTTTACTCTCCGCAGACCATTATTTGAGCCGGTCTGCAGGCTAACTTCTTAACGCGTTCAAAAACCAGCAAACTTACGCCGCGTAGGCGATTAATATATCAGATCAGGTTGAATAGCACCTTCGGAGAAAGGTATAATTTATCAATCTGGAGCCATAGCTCAGTGGTAGAGCGCCCCGTTGACATCGGGAAGGCCGTAGGTTCAATCCCTACTGGCTCCACTGAGAGGGCCCGTGGCGCAGCTGGCTAGCGCGTCCCGATGGCATCGGGAAGGTCAGGGGTTCGAATCCCCTCGGGTCCACTTAAAAACAGCCCTTCATTATCCCTCAAGTGATATTATACCTTCAGGGATGATGAAAAATATTACTTTTTTGCTACAATGAATTTAATGGAAAAAAAGAGTCACGGGCAGCTTTTTAAAGAAGGAGTAATTAGTGGTATTGGCTGGGCCTTTGGAGTAACCATTGGCTTTGCAGTCATCTCAACCGTTTTGGTAGTTGTACTTCGAGGTTTGGGAGGCTTGCCTCTGATAGGAAATTGGCTTGCGTCAATAGTTGAGGTCACTCAAGAATCTCTTCTCAAAAGAACTCCGCTACTTCCGCGATAGACTTGGAACTTTTACCTTTTATTGTAAAATAGACTTGTATGAAACGAGCTAAAAAACTCAAAGACCATCGGCAAATCGGGCGCGAGCTTGATTTATTTTCTTTTCACGATGTTGCCCCTGGTGCCATTTTCTGGCATCCGAAGGGTTGGACCATATATCAAACTCTCAAAGAATTCATTAGAGACAAAACTTTATCAGAAGGCTATCAAGAAATATCAACCCCAATAATGGTTAAAAGTTCCTTGTTTAAGCAATCCGGGCATTGGGAACACTTCGGGGCTCACAACATGTTTAATTTAATAATCGACGAAGACGAGTCTTATTCTTTAAAACCGATGAATTGCCCGGAAACCGCCCTGGTATATGCTACAAAAACTCGCAGCTATCAAGACCTCCCTATTAAATTATCCGATTATGGCACTTTGCATCGACGCGAATTATCAGGCGTATTGGGAGGGGCTTTTCGAGTACGCCAATTTACAATCGACGATGCCCATCTTTTTGTCCGGCCGGATCAGATTCAAGAAGAAATCCATAAACTCATACTCTTAGCCATTGATGTCTATCAGTCTCTAGGTTTTAAGCCTAAGTTTTATCTTGCCACTAGGCCAGAAAAGGCAATGGGGGACAAGAAAACATGGGACGAAGCAGAAAAAGCTCTGGAAAAAGCTCTCAAAGAAACTAAGGTTAATTTTGATGTTAAGCCAAAAGATGGTGCATTCTACGGCCCCAAAATAGACATCCACATCAAAGATTCTCAGAACCGTGATTGGCAGCTGGCTACAATCCAACTCGACTTCCAAATTCCAAAACGGATGAAACTTAACTACATTAACAAGGATGGGAAAAAGGAGATACCAGTAATGATTCATCGCGGCCTATTCGGTTCATTCGAGCGCTTCATCGGCATTCTCATTGAACACTTTGCCGGCGCCTTTCCTGTCTGGCTTGCACCAGTTCAGGTTAAGGTGCTACCGATCACCGAGCGCAACATAGCCTATGCAAAGAAAGTTGCTGATAAACTCAAGGCCGAAAATATAAGAACTGAGCTGGATGAGCGAAATGAAACCTTACCGGCAAAAATTCGCGATGCTCAGATTGAAAAGGTGCCTTATATGCTTATCATCGGCGACAAAGAAGAAAAACAAAACCAAGTTTCCGTTCGTTTAAGAACAGAAAAAGACTTAGGGTCGGTATCAATTTCTACTTTTGCCCAAAAGGTAAAAGGAAAAATGAATTATCGGCAAAGATCCCATTCTCTCGTGCATCTAGAACTAAATCCTTATTCGATAGCCCAAAATGGTGTTTAGCTA
>JADFPI010000024.1 GCA_022562395.1 Patescibacteria group bacterium
GAGTGTAAAGTTGGCTAACGCAGCCGATTAACCACCCCGAAGTCTAGAGCCTTTCTCCGACACCCTTTGTTCCTAAATCATTTGGGGATAAAGGGTGGGGAAATGATACAATACTTGCGTAATACCTCTAATTATTCGAAAAAAAGCCACCAAAGAAGAACTTAAACAACTTTCTAAACACTTCAAAGGCTATATCAAAATAGTAGTTGATGTTGAGCGAGGAATGCTCGCCGGCGGCGCAGAGAGACACGTTGATGAGAAAAAAGCACTACTAAATGACGGAGCAAAACAAGCGGAGCTTTGGGGTGGCGGAATTGACCTTGAGACAGACGAGATTGATTACAATTCAATTATTAATTTGCGTCCCAATCAAGACAATCCGAGCCGAGACATTTTGGACAAAAAAATACGAGAAGAGTTTGCTAAAATTGTAAGGAGATTATTACAGAATGACCTCGAAAGATAAGATACTGGATATTGCAATGAACCTGAACAGAATCGGCAATTGGGCAGCGGATGATTATCAGGGAAAGAAAAAACGAATCAATCTTTTTTTAGATCAAACAAATGATTACATAAATAAACTTGATACAAGCAAGTTTTCTAAAAAATTTAATAAAACCTACAGTAATTTCATCAAAAATTATTCAGAACTAGAAAAAATTGGTCGCCAGGGCCCCAAAAATCCTCTTTTTTGGGCGGAAGATATGATGACTTGGGGGAATATTCTTACCCACCGTGCAAAATTAATCTAAACTACTGGTAAATTAGCTTCGAAAGTGTAAGATACTCGTATGTTTAAGGAACACGAAACTTGCCAGACGCCAGGCACGTGCGACTTTGCTAAATTATGCCAACGGGCTTTAGTAATAAGGCAGGAAACTAGAAATGAGAGTTAGGGACAAGCGATCTCGAGACAGTTGTTAATGAGGCTACTTGTGAGCACACCGATGCACAAGAGGCAATAAGTGACGCCTCGATTGATTCCAAGTCTCAAGATAAGGATTAGGAAAGATTTATCTTTTTAATTGTAAATAGATCTTTATCTATGGGTGCAAGACCAATACTTATAACCATTGGAAAGTGAGTATGGACTTCGTTTTGGAATTTCTCGGCTAATTGAGTCGAAAACTTAGAGTAAACTCCTCGTTCGGTATTAGCACAAAGTTTGTTTTCGTATTCGCGAACTAGCATCAAAACTTTTTCTCCTTTTTTGTTTAACTCCTTTTGGTGTAAATCCGGATTAAGAGCGTATTTATCGTGAAGTTTTCTAAAAGAATCAAAAACACTTTTATTATCGGCAAGCATTTTTTGAAAGTACTCTTTGTATTTGACCACTAAGTAATTTTACCATCGAGTTTGACTAAATGACCAACCACCTACAAAAGAAACGAAAGCGCGACGTTTTAAATAATCGCTAGTCGCGTGCTAAAATACGGGCAGGATGAAGGATAAAAAGGCTCCTGCGGCGCCTTTGCCGGAAAGAGTAATAAGAACCGAAGTTTCGCAAATTGAGGTGAGAAAATACTTCTTGAAAGCCGAACTCCGCCGTGTATTTCCAGGACCCAAAAGTTTTAGAAAAACCATCGATAGCCAAATAGATTCTATCGAGGGACTTGAATTTTGGAGACTTTTTGAGGCGTTTTCATTCGCCTACAGGTTAAACTACGTTTTCCATTACGTAGGTAACTCCGGCTACTCGTGGAACGAGGAGCGATGGTCCATTACCAATTTAACTCTTACGGGAACTAATCCAGAAATTAATGCCGTTACCTATTCGTCGGAAATTGAAAGGTCACCACTTAAATTTTGCGATTATCTCAAAAAATATTTTTTCGAGTATCCAAAAGACGATCCGCAGAACTTAGGTCAATTTCGGCCAGAAAAGAAGGCTGTTTTCTACCCAAAAATACTCCTTAGAGAGGAAGATGGCAAAATTCTGCTTCTGGACGGTTCAAATAGGCTTATTAGCCTTATGTTTGCGGGGAAAGAAAGTGTTGCGGCATTCGTTGGAAGGAAAAATGGAAAGGAGGAAAAGCCAAGGATAGGCGATAGCACTTTCTTGCTTTTGAGAAATCTTTATGTGAATAGTGATGAGAAAGTGAAGGCGGCAACGATAAAGGTTACGCGTAAACTTATAGAAATGAGTAAAGACGGCAAGGGTGCAGTTGAGAATTACTGGATTAGACACCCGAGAGACGAGGTGCTACGCAAAGTCGGCCGAATGCTAATCGCAAAACAAAAAAGACAGTAAATTATGCCCAAGGCAAAAAACTGGTCGGCGAAGGTTACCAAGACTTCATTTGCCCGTGACCTAGAAGAAGGGGTTTTTGCTTGGGACGACCCCAAAAAAATTGCAGTCTCGCTAAAGAGCTCGGCGGAAAATTCCATTCGTAGGAAAGCTGTTCCCTTTGCCTCAGCCATGAGCATGCTTAATTTTTATATAAACCGCGCCGGAAAAAAATTAAAACCCGAAAGAAGAAAAATTTTTGAACAGGCAAAAATCGAACTCCGCAATCTTTACGGCAAAGTCTAGTTCTTCGTTTTTTGTTCTATGCGCTATCTTCTGCGCCCTATGCTCTGCGCTTTGTGCCTTGCAACGTGAGAATGTGGCTTAATATTCTTTTACGTTGTAAAATACGGCCATGCCTGCAAGACCAGAGCAGGAAAAAAGCTTAGATGAAGAGTTGGAGGCCCTTAGGGCTAGAGAAAAAGAATTGTCGGAAAAGTTGGAAGGAGGAGAAGATTTTGGAGAGACTTTTTGGGAACTAGAACTAATAAGAAGCGAAATAGAAGAGAGAATTGCTCAAATACCCTCCTCAGGTGCTCAGGGAATGATTGGTGATGGTACCACAGGAGCAAGTAGAGGCCCCGAACCCGAAAGGTGGAGAAATAAAAAGGAGGACTAAATCTGTGATAAAATACGGCCAGAGTGAGTCCGACAAAAAGAGAAAATTTACAAGGTAATGACGAGTCATTCGTGGACCGCCGAGCGGCCAAACTATGGCGCAAAAGACATCCTCGCGACCGACGCCTGGCCCAAAGAAAAAAGCCCCAAATCGAGGCAGAAGCCGCCCAGGAGGCAAGGATGGATTCGGGCAAACAAAAAATTGCCAAACACATTACTCGTTTCCCTGAAATTAACACTCCAGAAGGGGAAACCCAAGCAGCCTCCTACATAAACTGGGTGGCACAATCGCTTTCTCAAGGAGAGCCCCGTTTGGACGACGAGGATATTGACTTTAAATTTGCAACTGCCAGTGTCAAAGCCGGAGGAGAACAACGGCAAAAATCTCGCACCTCCGTCCGCGCCACTCATTTACCAACCCAAATTGCGGTAAAGAACGAGGAGACGCGGAGTGTGGACCAAAATAAGCTTGCCGCTTATGAAAATCTCCGCCTACGGCTTACTGACCACCTATCTTTATGGCAAACCCTTTCCCAAAATTTACCTCAACAATATTCAGCGCTTCAAATCAAGCAACACGGCGTCGATCTACTAAAGGAATTATCCTAATCTGCTAAGTAAGATAGGCTAGATTAGAAAGTTGCTACTGAATTAATTCAGTATTTAATTCAGTAGTTAAAAATTTCTTACGTGGAAGATTTTTGTATCCCAGCCTTCAATAGAGACTATTTCTCCCCAGACTTCCTTTGTAAGTGAAATAGCGATGTCGTTCTCACTAATAGCCGGAAATCCGACAGAAGTTCTGTCAAAAACTGTAAGTTTTTCTAACAGTCTTTGTGAGTTGTAATTTTGGGAGACAATCTGTAATCTTGTGTTTAGAAGTAAGGATTCTATTGGGTTGGCTTCACCTCTGTCTTTTAGACGACCGATATAGAGCAGGGACCCATCGTGTAATGGATCTTCTATCATTGCATCTTTAAAATTTGCATTTATACTATTTTGTTGATACCAATTGTCTCCGACCAGTAGCAAGTCCTGAGGTAAATCTGGGATTTGTGTCCGTGTTTGCTCGTATAGACTATACGAATAGCAGCCGTAGGCGTGGGTTAGTCGGGCTGCATATCTAGGATCTTTAAGCTCATCAGCTTCCAATAAAAATTTTGGTCTACCTTCCAAAAATACTTCAAATACTTCTTTACTCATAACGCCTATTATACCAGAGAGGTTATAGGACAAAAATTGGTATAATCTCACCAGAGCTTAAACTTAACCTCGCCCAAACACTGATATAATAATCTCATGCAAAATAAAGAAAAAATTGAAGAACTAAGAGAGAAGTTAAAAGATTATGAAAACAAACTCGCTCGGGCGATGATTGGGTATCGAGGAGTCACTCACGAGTCGGCTGTATCAGAGCTGAAGCACAACAAAGTGATGGTACTTAGAGCGATGATCAGAGGATTGAAAGAAGAAATTGTAAAACTTGAAAACAATTTTCCTCCAAAACTTTCCTCCGAAGGCGGACAGGCAGAATAATTTTGAAACTAACTAATATTTTGTGCTAAGGTGAAGATATGCAAAATGGAATCTTGCCTTTGCTTTTTGCAGGCGGTACACTACCCTCTACCCTCTTCCGAAAAAATAAATTTTGGCGCGGTATGCTAAACTTCCTTTTGTGAAACTTGCGGATAGACATTCTTCTGACTTGAATAAAACGACCCCGCCACTTAGTAAGGCAAAGGTAAAGGAGTACTTCTTGCAACTAGACAAGCAGTGGAAGCTTGTTAGAGGAAAGAAAATAAAGCGAGTTTTTGAATTTGGCGAGTTTATGGACGGCGTTGAGTTTGTAAACAAAGTAGCAGAAATTTCCGAAGAAGAAAATCACCACCCCGATATATACCTCTTTTACAAAAAAGTAGTTATTGAGCTATCCACCCATGCAATTGGCGGTTTATCTGGGAACGATTTTATCCTCGCGGCAAAAATTGATAGGCTAAAATATTGATATGGATCTTAAGAAACAAGAGCAAATTCAGGGCCATTTCGATCAGAGGTACCGGCAAGGACATACGCCCTGGACAGAACATGGAAAAGAGCCTTTGATTTCTACATATTAGAGCGCAATGTTAGTTCTCGGTCAATTTAATTTAGTGGTAGAATTAGCAATCGATGAAAACAAAAAAATCAGACGAAGAAGTCAAAATTCATGTACCTCTAAAAGGAAACAAACTCCTCGAAAAAATACTTAAAGAAGTAAATAAAAACAAAGAATTATATACTCTTTGGAAGGTAATAAACGTCAACGCGATTGACAGGTTTGGGGTAACTGACCATGGTGTGGTGCATTTCCAGATTGTCGCAAACATCGCCTTAAGACTTTGCCGAATTTTGGTTAAAAATGGGGTTAAAATGTCAGCCGTTTCTGATTTTGGACTAAAAAACGACCACGCAGAAGTTATAGTTTTTTTGGCAAGCATAATGCACGACCTGGGTATGTCGATTCACCGTGAGGGACACGAAGAATTTAGTCTTTTCCTTGCAAACTCATTGCTTAGAGAGATTTTAGATTTTCTTCCAATCGAAGAAAGAACAGTTGTCATTTCAGAAGTACTGCATGCAATAATTGGTCACAGGAATTACGGTAAACCATTTACAATTGAGGCGGGGATAGTAAGAGTTTCCGACGCACTTGACATGAGTGAAGGGAGGTCCAGAATTCCATATGAGGAGGGGAAAATTGATATTCACTCCGTCTCCGCTTCGGCTATAGACGGAGTTGAAATTAGAGAGGGAAAAAGTTCACCTATCCAAATAGTAATTACAATGAATAATTCGGCAGGAATTTTCCAGGTGGATGAACTACTAAAGAAGAAGATTAAAGGCTCGAAAATTGAAAAGTATATAGAAGTGGTCGCTTACGTAAAACAAAAACAAGAGAAGAAACTAGTGAAAGAGTACAGAATAAAGCATGCCTAACCAATTGTTTAAACTATCACCCTCAAACTTCGCCTACCTATGGGAGGATTGTAAGTTGTGCTTCTACCTTAGGGTGAAACATGGGATTTATCAGCCTAGTATGCCTATGCCTGGTGTTTTTTCAGCTATAAACACCAGGCTTCAGGGAACTTTGCTTGGAAAAAGTTTGCAAACTCTTTCTAAAAAACTACCCGAAGGGAAGGTACAGGACCAGGAAGGCTGGGTCGAATCGGAAAAAGTGCCGGAGACAGATGTTTTTATCAAAGGAAAATACGACCTTTTGGTAAAAAGACCTGATGGAACACATATGTTAGTTGACCTTAAGATTAGCTACCCCAATGAGGACAAAATCGAAAAATTTAAAACCCAGCTGGGGGCATACAAATTTGCCCTTGAGAATCCTGTCCGTGGAAAACCGGTTAAAATTACAAAGCTTGGTCTTTTAATTTTTTATCCCGAAGGAGTTTCTATTAAGGATGGCGAGGCTCTTTTGCATTTTCCTCCTAAATGGTTGGAAGTGCCAATTGACGATGAAGGTTTTATTAGATTTGCTAAAAAGGTTGACAAGCTTCTTTCCGGCCCGGTCCCCTCGGAGGGTAAAAACTGCAAGTGGTGCAAGTATAGACACGTCGGAGAAACTCTAGCTCACAAAGAAAAAGAGGTTCAAGAAGAAATACCTTTTTAATATTGCTTTAGAAGATAAGATCGCCGCAGGAAACATAAACTTTTGCTTCAGGAGTTGATTTGTGAACGTTAATGGCAAGTGGCATTTGTTCCTCCAGTTCTAAAAAGCTTACTTCCAAGTCGGTTTCCGAGTCTCCGTCCTCTGCAAAACCTAATGGATAAACGATTGCCCCTACATCCGGGCAATTTCCGGCATGAACGTGAGTCGGTTGACTAATTTCTTCGGGTGCCCCCGCCAATTTTAGAGTTACCAGTAGTTTACCTTCTATTTCTTCCAAAACCGCAGTGCCTGATTCGCCCGACTCGTTTTGCTCTTCCAAAACAACTGTCATCCTTTTTACTTTAGGCGCCGCGTCTTGGGTTTCGCTTGTTTGGGTAGGAGAGCCTAGTTGAGTAGTTCTCCCTCTTGAAAAATAGAATATTCCCAGAAGTACTATAACGACTAGAACAATAAGGAGATTTTTGTTCACACCCTTATTAGAACATTAATAATTTTTTGAGTCAATAAACTAATGCTGAAGAAATTTAAGAAAAACGGTATAATTGTCTAGAAAATTGTAGTTTTAGCTTCATTTACGGTATAATTCTTCTTAAGTATAATAACTTACTTATGGCAGCTAAAAAGAGATTATACAGAAGCAAGGACAATAAGGTTATTTCCGGAGTCTTTGGTGGGCTTGGAGAGTATTTTGAGATAGACTCAACTATTCTAAGGCTTGGCTGGCTTCTAGTAGTTGTTTTTACGGGAGTATTCCCCGGAATTTTCGTCTATATTGTCGCCACTCTAATCGTACCCAGAAAAGCTTAATCTGAGTTGTTAAAATTATTGCTTATATGCCGGAGGTAGATAAATCAATATTTGGAATACACGATAGGCGCGATGGCCCTGGGGGACACATAGAGGTTACACCGACTACGATTATGTGGAGGAGGATGGCTCGGATATTCGGGTCGAAAGAGTGCGGGTATTTAATGAGCAAGGAGAGCTTGAGAAAGTTTATCTCCGAGACAAGATGGGAGTGCGTTTTGCCGACCTTTCGGACGTTGCCGACGACCTCGATTATCTAGAAAAAAGACCTTCGGATGTTTAAAAATTCTTTTAAGGTATTGAGCTCTTTACATACATGAGAGAATAGAATTGAGTTAGGAGGTGATAAATTATGGTATTTTGGGAAAAATGGATAAAGAAAAACGGAGAAAAAAAGGAGAATAATGAGCAAGAAGAGAAAGAGGAATCAGAAAGTGAAAACGAACAGCTCCAAGACCACGAAAACGAGCAATAATACTTATCGAGGAAACCTCCATCATTTTAAATATTTTCTGAAGTCTTTTTGTAGCTTTCGAATTTTAGGATCGATTACTACTTTGCAGTAGGAATTATTTTTATTTTTGCCGTAATAATTTTGGTGGTTATCCTCTGCAGGAAAAAAGTTTTTGAAGGGAATGATTTCTGTAACAATATGGGAATCGTATAACTTTTGAGCTTTCTTTTTTTCTTTCTCGGCTTTTATTTTTTGACTTTCATCTTTGTAGAAAATTACCGAGCGATATTGAGGGCCAATATCCGGACCTTGCCTGTCTTTGGTTGTAGGGTCGTGGGTTCTAAAAAATAGGTACAATAAATCGCTATAGGAAACTAGTTTCGGTTCAAAGGTAACCTGAATCACCTCTGCGTAACCTGTTTTACCGGTGGAAACCTCTTCATAAGTTGGAACACCGGCATCTCCGCCCGAGTAGCCCACTTCCACATTTTTAACACCTTTTATCTTTTTAAAAATTGCCTCGGTACACCAAAAGCATCCTCCGGCAAAGGTAGCCTTCTGCATCTTTACCCATTGTATACCTTTATCCATGATAGAATTGTCAATCCATGGACGATGGAGAATTTGAAAGTTTGGTTGATGAGGCGATAGACACAATCCCGACAGAGTTTAGGGAAAAGCTGGAAAATGTTTCCATATTTGTGGAAGATTTTCCCAATATTTATCAAATAAATAAGCTTCAAGGAAAAGGTTTTCGCGGTTTACTTTTAGGTTTGTATGAAGGCATTCCTCATACAAAAAGAGGGAGATACGGAGTAGGAGGGACTTTGCCCGATAAAATTACAATTTTCAGCCGTCCAATTCTGGCCGTAGCAAGAAGCCCTGAACACTTGAAAGAGTTAGTCAGAAAAACAGTAATTCACGAGATTGCCCATCATTTTGGGATGAGTGAAAGCCAGATAAAAAAAGCAGAGAGAAAAAATACCGGTGGAGAGAATTGGAAATAATGTAATATAAGATTATGACAGAAAAAGTTCTCGGCTATATCCTTATTGCCGCCGGCTTGATGGCTATTGTATATGCGGTTTTGAATCTTTTTAGTGTTTTTTACGGAAAAACCCAGCCTGTCCAGCTTTTTAACTTTAGCGGTATTTCTTTAGATGTCGCCCAACTTGTTCCTCAAAACTTACCACCCGAAGCGTCAGGGCTTATTCAGGAACAACCTAGTGGTCCACAAAAAACTGAGATTCTTCCGGCGAATATTTTAAATCAAAGTTCCAATATTTTTGCCCACTTACTGCTGATGGGCTTTTTAGCCAGCGCCGGTCAAAAAGTAGCCTCAATCGGAACTTCTCTGGTAAGGCCCATTAATGTGAAGCTAAAAAAGACTGATTCCCCGTAACTCTCATCCTTCAACAAATTTCTTTAATGAACTTTTTAATAAATGCAAATTCCTTTAGCGGCGGACTCTCTGCCGGAACCGTCAATCATCCCGGTTTGCTGGATGGCGGAAATGTTATTGCGGAGACATTCGGCTTATCCGAAAAGCAAGCCTCAAAGGGAACTAAATCAGGAATTGGAATAAGAGGGTCGGTTATTTATTTGGTTATTGCTCGAAGCGTTGACATGCTTGATTTAGCACACGTTTTTAAAAGTTTGGGAGCAACACATGCACTGAACCTTGATGGGGGAGGGTCGGTTGCCCTCTGGTTTGGCGGATATTAAGATAGGGCCAGGCAGGAGCCTGCCTAATGCAGTGGTATTTGCGCGGTAGTTGTTTTAATGCGAAGTATTATATGCAGTATAATAGATATATGGATTTTGCGAGCAAAAAGTGTGTCCCCTGCCAGGGCGGGGAAGACCCCCTGGAAAGACAAAAGGTTAGGGAGTATTTAAAGAAGCTGACCAGTAAATGGAGAGCTTACGATAACTACACGAAGATTAAGAAAGAATTTAAATTTGGCGTTTTTGGACAGGCACTCGAATTTGTAAACGAAGTTGGTAAATTAGCGGAAGCTGAAGGGCATCATCCAAATATTTATCTACACTCCTACAACAAAGTTATCATCAGACTTTGGACACATAAGATAGGAGGACTGCACGAAAATGACTTCATCATGGCTTCAAAGATAGATAAAATTAAGCCTACAGAATGAATAAAATTTCCGTTAAAAAGGTAAACGAGGATAAGTCAAAATTTACTTTTAATATAGAGGTAAGAGAAGGGGCAAGCAAGACTGAACATGTAGTGACAATGACCAAGCGTTTTTATGTGTCCCTCGAAACAGAAAAGTCTCCGGAAACAGTTATTAAAAAATCTTTCGAATTTTTACTCGAGCGAGAATCCAAGGATTCAATACTGGCTGAGTTTGATATAACCGTTATTTCTAAATATTTCCCGGAATATGAGACTAAGTTGAAGGATTTTTAATGCAAGAATTTGCGGTAAAAACGTCAAAACGCAGTGAAATTCTGGATTTAACTGAAAAAGTTAATCAGATATTAAAAGATAAAAAGATAAAAACTGGATTGTGCAGCGTTTTTGTTAAGCACACCACTTGCGCTTTAGCTATCGCCGAGCTTGAGCAGTATATGGAATTGGATTTTTTTGATGCAATTAATGAAATTTTTCCTGACCTGGACTATCGACACGCCCATGACCCAAGCCATGTCGGAGAACACATAATGTCATCTATAATTGGACACTCGGTGACTCTACCTTTTAGAGACTCTAAATTGGATTTAGGAACCTGGCAAAGTTTGGTCTTGGTTGAACTTTCAGGACCAAGAGATAGGAAAATTGTGGTGAATTTAATTGATAGTGGCTAATTTAAGCGTTAGTCATTTGGATTAAAAATATGGGCAACATTTTTATAGTATTTGTAGTGGTGTTTGTATTAGTAAGCGTGTTTTTGATGATATTTTCTAAAGGCCGGCACATGCCTATTTTTCCCTGGGATATTTATATAAAGCGTGGAAACTATACTCTCCACTTCCCTCTTGGAAGCTCCTTGATAATAAGTGTCATATTAACAATTCTTCTTAATCAGTTAAAAAAATAGCTTGACTTTCTTTTTTTATATACAATAATTAATCTATGTTTACCTTGCCGAAGCTTCCCTATCGACATAACGCACTAGAGCCCCATATAGACGAAAAAACAATGCGGATACATCATGGAAAACACCACGCTGCTTACGTTGATAATTTGAACAAAGCCCTTGAGGGATACAAAGAACTTTCCGCTAAGCCTATTGAGAAACTGTTGTTTGAGATTGATAAAGTTCCACAAGTTATTCGACAGGCCGTAATAAATCACGGTGGCGGGAACGCGAACCATTCCCTTTTTTGGAAAATAATGCGTCCGCCGCCAGCCGGCCGGGGCGAGCCACAAGGAGGGTTTTTAAAAACTATTAAAAAAGAATTCTCGAGCCTTGAGAAGTTTAAGGAGCAGTTTACCCAAAAAGCGATGAGTGTGTTTGGTAGCGGTTGGGCTTTTTTGGTAATTACACCAAGCAAGTCTCTAACGCTTAAGCGACATTCTTTTCAAAACAGCCCGTACATATACGGAAATATTCCGATACTCGGACTTGATGTATGGGAACACGCTTATTATCTAAAATATCAAAATAGAAAAGCCGACTACATTGAAGCTTGGTGGAACATTGTCAATTGGGAACAAGTCGCCAAAAATTTTGACAACGCGGTATCTTCTTAAAAAAACTCTCCAAATATAATTTGCACAAGAATCTTCTTTAGTTTAGTATTAGTGAATGTTTATGGGGAAATACATTAAAATTTTAGAAAAGAAAACAAGCAGGTTTCGTGCTTTAATTGTTAAAGATAAAAAGAGGACTGTAACTATAGCAGCACTTGTTTTAGGAATAGCAATAACAGGCTACTTTTTATATAAAAATTTAATTGTTGCTTGGGTTAACGGTTCTCCAATCACTCGTTTTGAAGTAATAAAACTTTTAGAGCGCCAGGGGGGGCGACAAGCCCTCGACAACCTAATTACCCGAAAACTAATCAGCCAGGAAGCGAGAGCGCTTAATATTTCCATATCTCAAGAAGAGATTAATGTGGAGATTGACGAATTAAAAAGCACTTTGGAGGAAAGTGGCACATCGTTAGAGGATGCATTGGCATTGCAAGGCCAGAACTTGGGAGGATTAACCCAAGATATAAAGTTGCAAAAGCTTGTTGAAAAAATTCTTGCAGAGAATATTGCGGTTAGTGACGAAGAAACCTCTAAATACTTTGAAGAAAATAGAGATTTTTTTGACGAGGATGCAACTATAGAAGAGGTGTCAGATCAAATAAAAGAGCAATTAAAGCAAGAAAAATTGACGACTGCTTTCAATGATTTGCTTGCAGAATTAAGAGGAGGAGCTTCAGTAAAAATAAACTTGAATTATTGAGATGTTTCAACTTAACGAATTATTCACAGCCCCTTCGGGTAAATATTTGTTTCTGCTACTTTTAATTTGGTCGGCTTTTTGGAAGGGAATAAGTCTCTGGAAAAGTGCCCGTGAGAAACAACGCAATTGGTTTATAGTTCTCTTTATCTCAAGCACGGCCGGAATTTTACCGATAATTTATCTTCTTTTCTTTCAAAAAGGAAAAAGGGCTTCAAAGAAGAAGTAATATATTTCCAAAATAAAATTTTAAGGTGTTACTGGTGCTGGCTGCTTCTCTGGATTACTCCAAAGTTTGTGCAGCCAGCACCCGTGTATTCAATTGTCTGCAGTAGACTGTTAGTCTACACTAGATTTTTTTTTCTTGCGCTATTGAATCCGTTATGTTTATTACTGCCAAAAACACAAGAAAAGCAAATGGCCATACCACAGCGGTGGATACGACTGCAATGGGGATATCACCGCGCTTCAATACAACGAATGGGACAAACAGATGCACTATTGTGGTTGTTGCCGCCGAGATTGCCCGCAGCCAATGGTTACGGTTGGACTGTATTATGGCAGCCATCGCAATAACCAGGGAGGTACCCCAAATTCCGACAAAAACCGCCGCTGTGACGGCTTTTCCGATGACAACGAAAGTTTCCATCATTTCCTCCTTCACTCCTTTTCCGGTTCTTCCTCTTGGGCTTGCTTTTCCTCATCCGCCTGGGCAGCTTCAGCTGGTTTTCCTTGAAATGCCAGCTCGTATGCCTGGGAAAGACCTAACCAGACGACTGTCCCGGTGAAGAGGATGGCAGGAATTACGAGATACGGTATGAGTACCCTCTGGCCTTCTTCAATGCTCATTTCGGGGCTTGAAAAAACAGAAATAAGCGGCCTTAAGCCCAGAAGAAAGACAGTGGTAAGGATAACCCAACCGGTGTATTTCACCGCCCTGCTAATGTCCGGCCGCACACCGAAAGTGATTACGGCCCAGACGGTAACGATCGAACCGGTGATGACTACCGCGACGAACAATAGTAAAACCTCCATTGTGCACTCTCCTTTCAAGAGTTTGTCTCTGCAGACAATTGAAATGGTAATGTGCTTCGGAGAAAGGGCTTATCCTAACCCCGAAACCCGTGCAAGCTTTAATAGCTCACATCTGCAAGTGATTGCTCACTTATCAGATCAAAACCATCAAAGGTGTTACTAGGTGCTGGCTGCTTATCTGGATTACTCCAAAGTTTGTGCAGCCAGCACCCAAGATATTCAATTGTCTGTTTGAAAAAGCTTCTACGCCACCTCGCTTTTCTTGTTTGTGTTTGTGAGGTATTCCCACAACCTCCTTAGTCCCAATGAAAAGACGGTGAGGATGAGCGCAGCCAGGCTCGTTAGTGCGAACTCTCGGCTCCAACTAACCCATTCCTCTATTGGAATTCCCGGTTTCGGAGTCGGGAGGATCGAATAGAACGCCCACAAATAGACTGTGAGTGTAATGTAACCCAAAAGCATTTTTCGAACTCGCGGGATGGTGCTTTGGCGAAGTGCTTTTATGGTACTGAACATACCCCACGAAAGAAAGCCCGCCATTAAAACAACAACCGCGACAGTAATGCCCAAAAGCAGCCACGCTCCCATCGACTCAAGTGTTATCTCTGTCATGGTATTTCTCCTTCACTCCTTTTCATTTTCCACGGATTCTTCGGTCTTCGCTTCGCCATTGGCCTTGAGCAGTTCGTAGCCTTTCCAGAGTCCGAGGCCGATGAGAGCTACTATGGCAAAGTTCTTGGTTATCTCCCAGAATCGTGCCACGGTCAAATTGAAGACAGCCTCTGTTTTGTCCCCAGCGTATGTGACGGGTAAGATGAGCCAAATTACAAGCGCAAAAGCCACGCTGGCGAAAAAGAACGAAAATGCACGTAGGAAGAGAGGACTGCCGTTTGTGCCGATAACGCTAACAAGGAAAAACCAAGCAGCTACCAGCAAAAGCGCTCCCACCAAACCCCCTACCGTGCTTAGCGCAAAAGACAGTTCTTCAGACATTAGATTCCCTCCTTTTAGGGTTTAGTCCTTCAGACAATTGAGTTGGTAATGTGCTTCGGAGAAAGGGCTTATCCTAACTCCGAAACCCGTGCAAGCTTTAATAGCTCACATCTGCAAGTGATTGCTCAC
>JADFPI010000041.1 GCA_022562395.1 Patescibacteria group bacterium
CCATATTCTACAGAATACATCGAAGGTTAACAGAAGGAGAAAATGGTTGTCAAGCGGGGGTGAAGTTGTGTAGCTATTAGTAAGTTTGCTTAATCGTCAAAAATCTTTACTTCAGTTTCGCTTCCATCATTCATCCTCAACATAAACTTTCCATCTTTGCTATCAACCACAGCAATAATGGTGAGTCCTGTTTTCAAAATCCTCTGAAAAACATCTATATCTGTAGTCTGATGTAAATTTGCAACCTCTCTTATGTGATCGATTAAATCGTCAGGGAGGTTCAAACTAAATTTCCTTTCTGTCCTATACTCTGGCTTATCTTTTTCCCCCATCGCGGATAATATACCAAATTATAGTTAGCAAGGCAAATTTTAAGTCAATCGTTCTGCTCTTCCTGAAAGTGCGCTAGAAGTTACGGATGAAATACGTGGTAACCTTCTTTCCCTAAAGGTTCTCCCTTGCCATAAATGTACTTTGAATTAGAGGGTGCAAGATTTTTGAGGCCGAAAAATGGCACAATTGTTTCGGGCCGCTGGTAATGATCTTCGCCAGGCGTAACAACTCCGGTCGGATCAATTATCAGCTCCTTATCGAATCCCTCGACCGTTGCAACCAGCCAAAAGTGTGCCCTCGCCCAGTGCCTAGGTTCCACCTTAATACCGGAAAATCTACTTTCTCTCAGAATCTTCTTTGTATGCTCTTCCATCCATTGAGTTGAATAACAACTTCCGGGAACCCATACTACTTTCGTTTGGTTAAACAGCTCCTGAAGAAAAACAGTGAATCTTAGTTTAACTTCCGGAGGTGTATCCCCGGTTTTTATGAAAGGTTCAAAATCAGAAAAAGAAACTTCTTTATTTCTCCCTGTTGGATGAACGAGCTCGGTCATAGCTAGTTACTAGTTATAGCTAATTTTAAGCTCTTTCCCCAACAATTTCCAGCTCTGGGCAAAAATGGTTGTCAAGCAGATTGCTTCCTTAAATCCTCTAGGTCCTCGTCCGATATTGCTAACTGAAGTTCGTCACGAAGAAACGGAATGATTTCTTCTCCATGTTTTATTACTGCATTAATTGCAAGTCTTTTCATTTCCGCTCTTTGCTTTTCGGGCGAAGCCCCTTCTCGCGCTCCCGAGGACAACATGCCAGAAATAAAACTAGCCGCATGGCCGTAGGCCGAATCTCTATCTGTAAGATCTTTGCTGTTGACCTTCCGTACAAACTCCTCGGCTTCTGGGATTAAGTTTTGCGGTACAATCTCAAACTCTCTCTTCATAGTCGGATTATATCAAAGGTCGGGCAAAAGAAGTGGAGCAAGTTTGGAGTTAAAACTTCTAAATTCAAGCCTGGTTAATCTTAAATTGGTGCGACTTTGTTAACTAAAGTAGTCCTATCGTGGAGAGTATTTCAAGAAAAGGGGCTGATTTAAAAGTTGCAAAAAGTCGTCCAACTCCTCTTTATTTGCTTCCCTGCTAAAAAACTGGGGATCTCTTCTGTATTGAAGAGACGGAGTTACCCCCTCATTAAAAATGAATGTGTAACTAGAGGTCTCAATATCATCCTCAAGAATTTTTACCATTGCAAGAAGTCTGCCAAATGGCCCTGATTTATTTATCTCTTGATTCACAATCAACCTTGCGTCAATGTCTCTGTATTGACGGCCTGTCTCAATATCCCCTTGAGTGAGGAGGGTCTAGTGAATATTGAACATAAAGGGAGGGTCCTAAATCTGCGAGAGTTACCTTTCTACCATCATCTCTCAATAAACCCGAAAGCTTTGTTTTAACTTCAATTGCCAGCCTCTCTTTATCTGTTAGTTGAACTTCGTCCTTTTCTTCGGCTTCTCCCATAACGATAGATAATATAGCAAGTTTTAACCAAGCGGGGCAAATTTGAAGTCAATCTCGCCCAAATTCCAGCCCGCTATCTTTACTCGGCCTCCTTCTTGCCTTTGAAAAAGTCGTTATGCAACACGGCGGCATAACCTCTAAGAAATGAGTCCCAACCCGCCTTTCCTTGCATTAAAACAAAGCCAACACCCGGAATTCTCTCCTCTATCTCAAATCCTTCATTAGTTTTTCTGATTCTGGCCAAATCGCCGTAGCTACTATCACCATGCTTTCCCCCTACCGGCGCAACACAAATTCCTCCTTCCTTTAAAGAATATGCGGATAAATCAAATGCTTGGATGTATGGGATTGTCGAAGCTGTAATCAGAATTTTATCAAAGACAGCTTGTCGGGCGAAGGGAACACTGCCGTCAGCCAAAACTACTTCCACATTTTCTATTCCTAGTTTTCTAAATCTCTTTTTAGCTCCTTGGGTAAGCTTAGGAATAATATCAACTGTCACCACTTTAGCGGCAAGTTTACTCAAAACAGCCGCTTGGTAACCACTGGCAGTGCCTATTTCAAGAACACTTTCGTTGGGTTGGGGGTCCAAAAGGTTTGTCATCATTGCCACAACCCTAGGTTGAGAGATGGTTGCCACTTCGCTTTTTGACCGAATTGAAGGTATGGGAAGAACCACATCTTTATATGCACTTAAGTAATGTATCGGATGGACGAAACTTCTTCGGGGCACTTGACGCATAGCTTCTATCACCCGCGGGCTGGCATGCCCCTTTAAACTTTCATATAAACTAGAGCTTGTTGGCGAAATGCGTTCTAAAATAGCCATGGGCAATTTTACCTATAGGATTAATGAAAATCAAGCCGAGGCGAAAATGGCCGTCGAGGGTATTAAACGGCTAATACTATAGTGTTAGCCGTTTATTTTGAGCCTGAGAAGCCCACTTCCTCGGACGAGCAAAAATGGTTGCAGAAGTTAATTAACAGAGCTCTAGAGTCCAGCCGCGCTCTTCGCA
>JADFPI010000005.1 GCA_022562395.1 Patescibacteria group bacterium
GCCGTAAGGCGAGTTTTTAAATGACTTTTATGCGTATAACGATAAAAGAGCCAGGAATGTTCGATGTATTCAAGTTGCCGCGCATATTTTATAAGGCGGTAGACAAGGATTACGCTTTTTATAACAAAAAAGTACAAAAAATAATATTAGATAGGAATTCTTTATGGCATCTTCTTGCGGCCAAACTAAACAAAGATAGAATTATCCTAACTGGTTGTAATCGAGAAGGTAATATAATTGGGGTACTGCTTGGCGCACTAAACTTGGACGGTGTGGGGACAGTTAACTGGCTCTTTGTCCTTCCGGAATATAGAAAGAAAGGGATAGCCAGAAAGATGCTGTCAAAGGTAGAAAAAGATTTTTTAAAAAGAGGCTGTCATAAGCTAGTTGTAACCAGTGAGATTGCCAGCGAGTTTTACCGGAAAATTGGATATGAGAGAGAAGGATTATTAAAAAACCATTGGTGGGGAAAGAATTTTTACATCTTTAGTAAAGTTTTAAAGAAGCGGTCTTAACATAGATAAATTATGAAAAAGGTATTTATTTCAGTTATTTTGATAGCGGTAGTGGCGACTCCTATTTACTTTTTTCTATTGCGTGAAGATTCTAATGACTCATCAGCCCAGCATACTAACGAAGAAACGGCTTCCCTAGACGCAAAGGACAAAAGAGGCAGTCTTGTCGAGTTTGAATATCTTGATACTTTTACCAAAAATCAAATAAGTCGGTCAAATGCGAATTTTTACTCCAGAGCCGCGGTTCCGCAAGCGCAATATTCGGTAGACCGTTATAGCATTAGCTTTAACAGTACCGAAGATGACGGAGAGCCCTTAATAATTAAATCCCAATTATTTGTTCCTAAAATGCAAGAAGGGACAGAGGCGCCGTTATATGTTTTTGGACAAGGGACTACCGGATTGGGTGACAGGTGTGCACCTTCTCGTGAGGTCCCAGAAGTAAGCAACTGGGGAAACTACCGTGCCCACATGCTGTCTTATGCCTCAAAAGGATACATAGTTACCTTTCCTGATTACGAGGGTTTTAACGACCGAACCAGACTCCATCATTATTTCAATGCCGAGTTGGAAGGCAAGGTTTTGCTTGATTCTGCCAGGGCTACCTTTAATTTTTTTGAAGAGGAAGATTTTCCGGTTGCTCCTGCCCAATCAATATTCTTTGCCGGATACTCCCAGGGTGGACACGCCGCCTTTGCCGTAAAAGATTTAGCTTCCCAGTACGCGCCGGAGCTTCCCATAAAGGGGGTTATCGGTTATGGCGCGACAACAAACGTGACTGCGATGATTAAGGAGAACCCGACTTTCGCCCCTTACCTTTTTTACTCATATTCTGATCATTATGGTGAGGAGATTGTAGACCCGGCCGAGCTGCTTTTGCCAGAGTTATTACCAACTCTTAGAGGAAATACGATAACGATTTGTGTTGGAGATATTTATAAACGATATGGTTATGACGCTAAGCGAATTTATAGTCCAAGTTTTTATGATGCCTTGTATAATGACAGGCTCGACGACGAGTTCCCTACATTGAAAAAGGTGCTTGATGAAAACAATAGCGGTTATTTGTCAAGCGACATCCCTTCTCTTATTCTTCAAGGCAGCACGGACCCCATTGTAACTCTTAAAAGCCAAAAAGAGTTTATAAATCAAATGTGCTCATCTGGGAATAATTTAACTTATCTTGAATACGCCGGGGTTCACCATTACCAGACAAGGCAAGTGAGTTTCCAGGACACACTTGACTGGATGGAAAATATAGTCAATGGACAAACACCAAAGTCGGATTGCGGTAAGTTCATAAATTAAGGAAGATAGTTTATGAAACGAATATTAATTGTTATTACTCTCGCCGTATTTTTAATAGGAGGACTGCTCGTTTGGCGCCAAAAGAACGATGAGTCAGGCGCAATTTTTCAGCAAACACTCAAAGTTTTTAAGCCAGATAGCGAAAAACAGCCTGTTTCCTCAAACCCGCTTGCAATTGAGAATCTTCGCAAAAGAGCTTATGAGGGCAGCCAAGTTACTATAGAGGATACGCTATCTCGCAACGCTTCATATACTGCCTATCGTGTTTCTTACCTTTCAGATGGCCTAAAGATTTTTGCCGCGATGAATGTGCCAACTGGTAGTTCTGAGCTTGCCGAAGGATTTCCTGTTATCGTTTTAAACCACGGCTACTTTAACCAGTTAACCTTCAAAACTGGAGACGGCACGCGCACGATGGCAGATATTTTGGCAAAGAGTGGCTACCTGACTCTGGCTTCGGATTATCGTTGTCACGGCGGCTCAGACTGTGATGGCGTGTCAAGAGGCCATCGGGCTGAATATTCTGCAGATGTTATGAACTTGCTCTCATCTGTAAGAAATATCAAGCAAGCGGATGCACAAAGAATTGGCGTCTGGGGACACAGCATGGGTGGAGAGGTGGCCCTTAAAGTTTTGGAAATAAACGAGCAGGTCAAAGCAGCGGTCTTGTGGGCACCAACTATCGATAGTGCAGGAAGAAGTGGTAGTCGCTGGGGACGCCGCCGCGCAACGGAGTCAACAGATTCTCAATCGTTTAAGGAAGCTTCTAGTATGAATTATCTTTCCTATATTACGGCCCCCATTCAACTTCACCACGGGACAGCCGACTCCGAAGTTCCCTATGAATGGTCGGTTGAGCTTGATGAGAAGCTCAAAGAAGCTGGCAAAAATGTTGAGTTTTTCACTTACGAAGGTCAAGACCACAACTTCAAAAACTTAGGCTGGGGTAAAATTTCCCCGCGGACAGTTGAGTTTTTTGATAAGAATGTAAAAGCTTTGTGAACTTCTGAAGAGCCGGGTGGTGGAGTGTTACAATTGAGACATGTTAAGTGTCGGTATTGTAGGACTGCCAAATGCGGGTAAGTCGACGCTTTTTAATGCTTTAGCCAGGAGTAGACTGGCGGAGACGGCTGTCCGCCCTTTTACCACAATAGAACCTCATGAAGCCGTTGTTGCCGTTCCGGATAAAGATTTAGAAAGCTTATCGAAATTGGTAAAGCCGGAAAAAACGGTTCCTGCCAGCGTTACCTTTATCGACATCGCAGGTCTTGTAAAAGGTGCACACAAGGGCGAAGGTTTGGGTAACCAATTTCTGGCAAAAATTCGCGAGGTTGACGCAATTATCCACGTTGTTCGTGCATTTATAAACCCCGATGTTTTTAGAGAAGAAAGCTCACATGATGAGAGTTCTTTTGAGCAAATAGTAAACGACATAGAGATTGTAAATATAGAGCTTGAGTTAGGAGAAGTTAGCAAAAAGCCTGTGATTTATGTTCTCAATGTTGATGAATATGCGCTAAATGATGCTAAAACGCAAAGTCTTGTGAATAGAGTTAAAGAAAAGTTCAAGGAAGAAGCAGCCGCCATTTCTGCAAGATTGGAAGAGGAACTAATAGACTTAGAGAAAGAAGAAGGACAAGATTATTTAATGGAACTGGGGATTGAAAAGACGGGCCTCGAGCTTCTAATTCAAAAAGCGTATCAGCTTTTGGATTTAATAACCTTTTATACAATCAAAGGCGGAGAGGAAGTTCATGCATGGAGCATAAAGCGGGGGGCAAGCGCCCTGGACGCGGCAGAAAAAGTTCACACCGATTTTGCCAAAAATTTTATCAAAGCAGAAGTAGTTGGTATTACCGAGTTGTTAGAGATTGGCAGTTGGAAACAGGCTAAAGACAAAGGAAAAGTTAGACTTGAAGGGAAAGACTACACTCTCCAGAACAAGGACGTAATTGAGTTTAAGGTGGGAGTTTAGCGAAAAGATGTTTGAAAAGATAGTCCGCAGAGTTAGGAAGTCCGATTCTTTTGTCAATTTAATTCATTCTACTCCTTGGGGAAGGAAGAGAACGGATAATATTGTGGGGGTAGTTAATCAGTATATAAACAAGAAAGATAAGATACTTGATATTGGTTGCGGTGCTTGTGACGTTGCGAAAAGGTTGGTTGACTCCGGTTTTGATGTGACGGCTCTTGATGTAAAAGATTTTAGTATTCACAAAGACATAACCCCTGTAATTTATGATGGTGAAAAAATACCTTTCGGCAATGATTCCTTTGACGTTGCTTTTCTTATCACTGTGTTACACCATGTTAAAGGGCCCGAGAAATTGTTGAGGGAAGCAAAAAGGGTGTCTAAAAGAATGATTATTATAGAAGATATATGTGAGAGTAATTTTCAAAAATTATTAACATACTTAATGGACAGTCTAATCAACTTTGAATTTATTGGCCACCCACACTCGAATAAATCTGATAAAGAATGGAGGAAGGAATTTAAAAAACAGGGGTTAAAACTGCTTGATTCCAAAAAAGAACCATTTTGGAAATATTTCTTGTCTGGGATTTATTACTTAGCTAAATAGGCACTTAAGCGATGAAAAAACCAAAGGTCTCTTTTGTTATCAGAACTAAAAACGAGGCAAGATTTATTGGAAAAGTTCTTAAATATCTTTACAAACAAACTTTTCAGAATTTTGAAGTAATTATTGTAGATTCCGGTTCGACCGATAAAACTCTAGAAATCGTCAAGAAATTTCCGGTAAAGGTAATTAAGATAAAACCTAAAGATTTTAATTTTAGTTATTCACTCAATCTTGGAATTTCAAAAGCGAAAGGAGAAATAATAGGAATTATAAGTGGCCATACGATTCCGATTTCAAATAATTGGCTTGAAGGTGGTTTAAAAAATTTCAAAGACAAAAACGTTGCTGGAATTACGGGTTGTTCCAGTGAAAACCCCTTCCCATATTTATGGCGGGTTTTAGGGGCCTTAGATTTTATCTCTTTCGATAAGAGGATCGAATTTACCAAGCGGATGACCAATACCCATGCCTTAATTAGAAAGAATATGTGGGAGCTCTATCCCTTTGATGAAAAACTTCCCGGAGCAGAGGATTATGATTGGGCCAGTGAGATGATAGCCCGCGGATATAATGTTATAAGAGACAATAAATTTCGGGCTTTCCACTCCCATATAGTATTGGGAAGAAGACCAAATGTTTTGAGAAGGAAGATGTGGGGGGAGTGGGTTAGGGCAATTGATAAGCGCAAACGCCCCCGAAAGTCTTTCTCTAAAGTAAAAATTTGAAATACGATTCGTCATTAACTATCAATCATTAACCATTAGACATTAGTCATTGGCTTTTGCTATACTTTCAATCGGCACGGTAGGCGTGCTATCTTTAATTTATGCGAAATTATGAATTAACTGTTGTTTTGTCGGGCAAAGCAATGTCCGCCAAAACAAAGTCAACGCAAGAAAAAATCAAAAAACTAGTAACAGGCACGAAAGGAAAAGTTACCAAGATGGAAGATTGGGGAGAGAAGGAGTTGGCTTATCAAATTGCCAAAAAATCAACTGGCAATTTTTTGCATTTTCAGTTAGAATTAGAGCCGGGAACTGCCAGAGAAATAGACTCAAAACTTAATTTGGAAGAAGATATAATAAGGTATTTGTTGGTGAGGATGGAGTAAATTTCAACAACCAAGCACCAAATAACAAATGGTACGACAAGCTCACCATCCTGAGCAGGCCGAAGGACAATTTCAAAATATAAATTTCAAATATTCAAAAAATTTAATTATTTGAGTTTAGAACATTTGTCTTTGTTTGGAATTTGAGATTTGCAATTTGGAATTTAGAGTAAGACGAACATGGCAAGGAGTTTAAACAAAGCGGTACTGATAGGGAATTTAACAAGAGATCCGGAACTTCGCTACACCCCCCAAGGTAACGCTGTTTGTACCTTCGGTTTGGCAACGAACCGGCAGTGGAAAACAGATTCCGGCGACAAAAAAGAAGACGTAGAGTTTCACCGCATTGTTTCTTGGAACAAACTGGCAGAGCTTTGCTCCCAACTTCTTTCTAAAGGTAGAAAGGTTTACGTCGAAGGGCGTTTGCAAACAAGAAATTGGACCACCCAGGACGGCCAACCAAGAACTACAACAGAAATTGTAATCTCTGACATGATTATTTTAGATTCACGAAGAGCAACATCAGATAATATGGATATATCTGTTTCAGATGTTGAAGGGGTGAAGGAGCCAGAAGACGAAAAGCTAGCGGTTGATACGGAAGGATTGGAAGAAGAATTCAAGAAGGAAAAAAGCTCTGAAGAACCAAAGGATAAGAAGTCTAAATCTTTACCTAGAAAAAAGACGACTAAGGCAAAAAGTTCAAAAAAAACAAAAGAAAAAAGCTCCAAGAAAGACCAAGACAAAGGAGAGGATAGCCTAGAGGATATACCCTTCTAACCAAATAAAATGGTCAAAAAATCTTCACGCCCTAAAAGAAACAGGCGTCCGATAAGAAAAGAAATCGGACCGTGTTACTTTTGTCAAGGCAAAATAGAACCCGATTACAAAGATTACGAGAAGCTTACTAAATTTATGACCGATAGAGCGAAAATAGTGGGGAGAAAACGCAACGGTCTTTGTGCGAAACATCAAAGGCGGGTTAGTGTGGCAGTCAAGAGAGCAAGGCACTTGGGACTTTTACCCTTCACAGCAGGCCTCTAATTAAGCTAAAATAATTTCGATGATTAAATCTTTCTCTTTGCCCAAAATTCGGCTTCAAAGTTTAAGGAAAGCGATTTTAATAGCGTTATTGATAGTAGTTTCATTCACGGGTGGTTATTTTACCGGATTTGGAGGATTTAGAGCTCAGCTGGAAGGGTTTCCGAAAGTAATCATCACCCGCGAGCTGCCGCCCGATAAGCAGACTCTTGATTTTGGTCTTTTTTGGAGAGTTTGGGATATTCTTCAAGCCCAACATTTGGATAAAGAAGGCCTAATTCCATCGGAGCTGGTATACGGAGCAATCAGCGGAATGGTGGGCGCAGTCGGCGATCCCTATACCGTCTTTTTATCTCCCGGTGAGAACAAAGTAATTCAAGAGGACTTACAAGGAAATTTTCAGGGGGTTGGAATACAAATTGGATTTAAAGGGTCAAGATTGGTAGTGATTGCGCCGCTTCCGGACACGCCCGCTGAAAAAGCAGGGCTAAAAGCCGGTGATTTTATTGTAGGAATAAAAGATGAGGCCAAGGGAATTGATAGGGGGACAGAGGGAATAACTCTCCCAGAGGCGGTACAAGTAATTCGAGGACCGGCCGGAACTAAAGTTACCCTTTTAATTGCTAGAGAAGGACAAGATGAGCTGGTAGAAATAGAAGTAGTCCGTGCAAAAATTGAAGTGTCCAGTGTCGAAGTTTCGTATGTGGGGGAGGGACAGAATATTGCCCACATTAAAATTTTGAAATTCGCAGGAGAAACTCTCCGGGAGTGGCAGAATGCAGTCAGAAGTGCAGAAGCCAGGCAAGTAAAGGGAGTGATATTGGATATTAGAAATAATCCGGGAGGTTTTTTACAAGGTGCGGTTGATGTTGCCGCGGACTTTGTTGAGAACGACACCGTGATTGTCGTTGAAGAAGAGGCGAGTGGAGAAAGAGGTGAGTTTAGGACGGATCGGGTAGGAAGGTTGACAAACACGCCAACGGTTATTTTATTAAACGGTGGCTCTGCGTCAGCATCAGAAATACTGGCAGGGGCGCTTCGAGAAATAAAAGGGTTTCAAATTGTAGGAGAAAAGAGCTTCGGCAAAGGAACAATTCAAGAGCCGCAACAATTGGACAATGGAGCAGCTTTGCATATTACAGTGGCAAGATGGCTAACTCCGTCAAACGTGTCGGTAGACGATGGAGGACTTGAACCCGATGTTATCATTGAAGATAATCCAGATACAGAGGAAGACGAACAATTGCTTAAAGCAATTGAAATTCTAAGCATTAGTATCTAATCTCTAAACAATATCAAAATTCAAATGTTCAAAACTGTTTGGAATTTTGGATTTAATTATGATGAAGAAACTTAATTTTAAAAAATTGCTGATTGGCACTGCTGTTGGACTGGTTATTGTGGGAGCGATAACCAGTGGTGCAATTGCAGATAGGCTATTTGGAATAAAACCTCTTGATAAAATTTTCCCAAGGCAAGAAATGGCCTTCAAGGTTGGCACGCTACAGCAAAAGATTTTGATCGAGGAGTCGGTAGTTATTGACGTTGCCGAGAAGGTGTCCCCTTCGGTTGTTACGGTTTCAATTCAAAGCTCAACAAGAAGAATTTTAGAATTTTCTCCATTCGGCGGTTTTAGGCCAAGGATTGAGGGCGGTGAGCCGCGTGATATTGGAACAGGTTTTATAGTTTCAGAGAGCGGGTTGGTTATTACCAACAAACACGTAGTCGTTAATAAAGAAGCAAAATATAAAGTAATTACTAAAGACGATAAGGAATACGAAGTTAAAGAAATTAGCCGAGACCCATTAAACGATATTGCGATATTAAAAATCGACGCAAGCGGACTTAAAGCAGTAGAGCTGGGAGACTCCGGAAACCTAAAAGTTGGACAGTTCGTTATGGCAATAGGGACGGCACTAGGGGAATTAAGGCATACGGTTACCACCGGAGTAATTTCGGGTTTGGGTCGCGGAATTACGGCAGGAAATCCATTTGAAGGTTTTGTTGAGCGGCTTGATAATGTTATCCAGACTGACGCGGCCATTAATCCGGGAAACTCAGGAGGCCCACTTGTAAACTCCGCTGGACAAGTAATAGGAGTAAATGTGGCCTTGGCGCAAGGTGCAGAAAACATCGGCTTTGCAATCCCGATAAATGTTGTGAAGGATGGGTTAGAGCGATTTGAAAAAGAGGGTAAGTTTCCTTCAAAAGCATTTCTTGGGGTTCAATACCAGATGATTCCTCAAAGGACGGCAATCATTAATAATGTTCCCCAAGGTGCTTATGTGGTTGATGTGATTGCGGATACGCCAGCTGAAGCAGCAGGAGTTGAAGTCGACGATATTATTACCAAGTTTGACAAAGAAGAATTGACAGAGGAAAAAGGCTTGGCGGAGTTAATTATCGAAAAAAGCCCCGGGGATAAAGTAACACTTGAAGTTTGGCGCGATGGTGAAACCCTTGAGCTGACTACCACCCTCACCGAATTTTCTGAGTAGCTTTTCTTGACATTAGGCATATCTTTGGGTATCCTCATTGGGCCTATAGAAAGACGTAGCCATGAAACGTGTTGAGTTGAGAGAAGAAGCAGAAGTAAAAAGAGGCCCTACCACCGTTGATAGAGTCTCTGTTTCCTTTGGTGCAAAATCTGCCTTTCGAGATTTAGTTGAAGAGGAGATGTCAGGTTCCAATGTTAAGCTGACAGTTTCGCCCCCCCAACCCCCGGGTATGACATTCATACAAGCCTTATCAGAGATAGTACCAAAAATGAATTTAGAAATTCGCTTAAAATACCCTGTGGAATTTAGACCTAATAACAATGGCTTTCCACCGGTTCGCCCCGCAAATGTTCGCGAGATTGGCTTGGTACTTTCAGACTTGAAAACGCCTTTTATTAACGAGAGAGGACAGGAAGAGCTTTTATTTCGTGAACTGACTCTTTGGATAGGGACAGTACCTGGATATATAAGTACTGGCCTGACAGGTGGAGCTAACTATATTGTCGAGGATATTCTAGTAAAGCGGAGAAAAGAAGGAGGGGTTTTGAGGATAAAGTCCTCCGAGGACTTTGAAAGTGGGGGCGTGTTTAAGGAGCGTGAGTTGGAGATAACGCTAACACGAAAAGGTGAACATACCATGTTTGAATATAAACAAAGTCCTGAAAGAACTGTTTCAAGATAAAAATTTTCTCCTAACAACCCTCACCGAGTTTTCCGAGTAAAGTCCTTATAAATCAGACGTTCTGAATAGAGAAATGAAAATCCAAAACTTCTTCCAACACGACCCGCTCCGGTTGAGAAAAATGAGCCCCCACGTTTGATAACGTTATATTTCTAATGGCCGCTATCTCTTCCAAGATGCTGGTTACCGATACCAAGATCATAGGTGAAAATCGTACATTCCTGGTAAGATTATAGAATGAGGGATAAAGAATCTCGTATTTTAGAGGTGGCTCAGTTTCCGAAATAAGCCATCGGTATTTAACACCAAGTGTACTACATAAATCTGACCATTCTTTAATTTCTTCATGGTCCTTGGCAAGAATGATGGCCAGTTCTGTCTGTTTCAGTCTTTGTGTCTGATAGGGGTCGTCAATTTTACCGGGAAAGTCTCCTACTACTATTCCGCCTTTAAGATTGCCGAAAGTTTTGATCGACTCTAAGATTTTTTCTTCGCCGACTTCCTCAAGGGTGCGTTTTGTCCTTTGGGCCCAATCAATCATTCCGGAAATTGCCAAGCCCGACTCGGTATATAAATCAAGATCGAGGTAGTGAGTGGATAAATCATACTTTTTTAGAACCGAATAAACTGAATAGGCGTATGTGGTTTTAGAGCGATTGGGAGGGCCGACTATTGCAAGGCGAAATGTGTTTTCTGGCTGGGATAGGTATGCTTCTAGCTCTACTGTCCTAAGTGCCAACCTTTTTCCAGCAAGGTCGTATACGAGCTTTTGGTCTTCTAGTATCTTGTGAGCCTCTTCTGCTAAATCTTCGAGGGGTATACTTGGAAACTCTGTCATAGTATTGCGCAATTATAAGACTGATTTAACCTTCCTGCAAATTATTGTGGAACCCGGAGATTTGAAGGCAATCGAAGGCTGGAGGAATGGTGAAGATTTTATGCCCACAGTAGGGTTTCTTCGTGAAATTTATGTTCCCAACCACGATATAAGCGAACTAAGTGGTGTCAAGCGCGCAGCAGAGTGGGTTCTAATGAACCCAGTTGAGTTTAGTAAGGCCGGTATTGCAGGATATGACTTTGATAATCTTCCTAAAGAAGTTTATGCGTACCATAATACCCTAGGTTTTTTAATTGAGTTTTCGGACATACTATCCTCATATCCAAAAGAAGACTTGGATGTTCAAGTTGCATTTGTGGTAGGCACGAAAGATTGGAAAAATGACATACGGCTCTCGACACTCAAGCTTTATGAGCGGCTAAAGTATGGCCCTTACGAGATGGGAAAAAGGCATGATCCTAAATCGACTTCTACCAGTAGAACGATGAGCATTTTGTCTGAGTTTTTTCTTTCAGGGGGTAGAGAACGAAGAGTGGAGGCTTCGGACTTGCTTGTTTGGCAAATGATGGTAAATTATTGGACGGCTTTAAATAGAAGGTTAAAAAGATAAAATGCAGACTTTAGAGTTTTAGAAAATCAGCAATTCATCTTGTAGCTTCTAGGATTTTATCCAAATCTCCATTTATAATCGAGTCTAAGTTTCTCCAAGATTTCCCAATTCTATGGTCTGTAACGCGGTTTTGGGGGAAATTATATGTTCTAATTTTTTCAGCCCTCATGCCTCGACCGATAGGCGAGCGATAGTCTGCCATTTCTTGCATTTTTTTCTCTTCCTGGCGCTCCCAAAGTTTTGCTCGCAAGAGATCAAGGGCAATTTTTCTATTCTGCTCTTGACGGCGCTCTTGTTCGGAAGTGACTACAATTTGCGTTGGTTTATGTGTTAGCCTAACCGCGGTTGATACTTTTTGCACGTTTTGTCCGCCCTGGGTTGAGGCTCGATAAAACTGCCATTCTAAATCATTGGGATTGATATTGATTTCGCCCTTTTTTATTTCTGGCAGTACTGCCACAGTGGCAGTTGAAGTATGGATTCGTCCTCGCTTTTCGGTTACAGGAGTTCTTTGAACCCTGTGGACACCTGTTTCGTTCTTTAGTATGTCAAATACGCTCTCTCCGGAAACTACGATGGTACCACCACCAATAGTGGAGGATTTCCACCCACTCTTGGTCGCGTAGCGCAGATACATGCGCATCAAATCGCTAGACCAGATTTTAGCCTCATCTCCGCCGGCAGCAGGCCTTATTTCGATATATGCTTTTTGAATACTCATGACATTAGTAGTCAGTAAAAAGTGACAAGTAACAAGTCATATTGGAAGAAGACGCTAATTGTTTTTTCTTTTCTTTGCGGCTTTTCGAATTTCTTCGAGGGAGTCTGGTTTTTCAGACTCTTCTTTTATCTTTTTCTCGCGTTTTAATTTCCTTTTCTCTGTTTTAGATAAAACCTTCTTCTTTGCCTTTTTCTGTTTTTTTAGGAAGGCGTCAACTCGACCGGCCGTATCGACAAATTTCATCTGTCCCGTGTAGAATGGATGGCATTTATAACAGACTTCTACCTTAATCTCAGGCACAGCCGCCCCGACGCTAAATTGGTTGCCGCAGGCACATTTAATCTTGGCGCTTTCGTACCACTTTGGATGGATATCTGCTTTCACAGTTTCTGATTATACCAATTAACTAATTAACCAATCAACCAATTAACTATTTCGCTTCTTGTATTCCGCGATTATCAACCCGGTGGCGATAATTAAAGCGCCGATAATAAAGCGCGGAGTTAACTTTTCTCCGAGCCAAAAAATCGCCAACGGTACGGCAAAAATTGGTTGTAAGTAGCTAAAGAGTGTTGCTTCGCTGACCTCGATTGAGCGCTGTGCACGTACGTACAGAAAGTAAGCGAGATTTCCGGAAAGTAGTGCCATATACCAGACTCCAAGGTGATATTTTAGGGGGAGGGTGAGGATTGATGAAACGAGCTCTTGCGCCGGGTAGGCTGTAAGAGTAATTGGTATTAGGACGATTGCTCCAATTATAAATGCCATATTAGTCAAAATTTCAGGTTTGACCTTATTTTGAACTGCGCGCTTGGCAACAAGCACTGAAGCGCTATCAGACAGAAGAAAAATTATAAGAAAAAGATTTCCGGTTAACCGAATTTGAGGACTACCCTGAAGAATTGGATAAAAGGAATTAATAAATACCCCGACAAGAACAATGCCAATTCCTATTTTTTCTTTTCGGGTTATGTGGTCCCGAAAAAATAATGCACCACCAAAAATTACTACCATCGGCCCAATTGCACCAATAAGCGTCAAGTCTAAAACAGTCGATTTATCAAGGCCTGTAAAAAGAGCACCGAGTGCCAATGGTACTGCCAAGAAACCATAAGCCAGTAACAGGGGGAAAGTTTCTTTTGGCTTCGGTAGTTTTACGCCACCTATTTTTAAGAAGATGATAGAGACTAGGGAAGCGATGGCAATTCGATATGAAAGAAAAGGCAGTGGATCAATTCCTTGTAAGGTGAATTTGATAATTGGGACTGCCGTACCCCAAATAACCGCTACCAGTAAAAGATAGAAGTAAGCGCGCAGGCGGTGTGGATTCATACAAGCTCGATTAGTCTGTCCAGGCCAAAGGAAAAACCAACGGCAGGAATTTCTCGACCGGCAAACATTCCTATCAAATTGTCATATCTTCCGCCGCCGCCGATTGAAAGCTCTTCTGGTTTTCCAGTAGGTTTAAGTTCAAATATAACCCCAGTATAATAATCAAGACCTCGCGCAAGTGTAGGGTCGAAAAAGTAATCTTTGCCTTCTGCCAGAGAATAGGTTTTTTCAAGGATTCCAAAAATTTTTCTTAAGTCCTCGGTCTGTTTTGTCTTTTTAACAAATTCCAAAAGCTCCTTTTTGGTATTTTCTTTCCCGACTTTATATATTTTATCGATCGCCCGAATATCGTTAATCGATAAGCTCTGAAAATTTTTTCGGTCGTTTACGGCTAACTTTGCCTTGTTCAGTCCAACCTTGCGGGTGGTTGCAATAACAGCGGCAATTACTTTGGCGTCTTCTTCCAAAGAGTCCGAGCCCACAATGTCAAAGTCTAGCTGCGTAAATTCTCTCCACCTTCCCTTTTGGGGCTTTTCGCCGCGAAAGACTTGACCGACTTGATATCGGGAGAAAGTTGGGTTAACGACTCCAAGATTATTGGCCACATAGCGTGCTAGAGGAATGGTCAAATCAAAGCGTAGGGCCAGTTTTCTTCCTCCTCTATCCGTAAACTGATAAATGAGTTTTTCTTCTTCTCCGTACTTTCCTAGTAGCGTCTCGGCAAATTCTAGCGTTGGAGTTTCTAAAGGCACAAAATCAAAACTTTCTAAAACGTCGGCGATTTTGCCTATAACTCCACGGCGTTTTTTAGCCAGTTCAGGGGAGATATCCCGAAAACCTTTTGGTGTGGTCGGACCCTTCTTCATCTTATTTAATGGTATTCTTTCTTAACATCCTCTGCAAGAAATAGTTAAGGCTGGCAGAGCTATTCTTCCGGTGTCGGCGTGGGGGACTCGGAGGCTTCGGGAGCTTTTGCAATAACCATGATTTTTCTGGCCTCTAGATTTGGCTCAAGATTTGTGCCGGTGGCAATTATTGTATCACCTTGATTAATATCTGAAAAATCAATTTCTGTAACTTCTGCATTTTCACTATTTTCAACCACTAGTTTATCGGCTTTACTGATATTTATTTCATCTCCGTCAACTAAGCGCACAGTTAGCTCATTCCTTTTTGCCTCCAAAACTTCTCCATAAATGACTTTTCTTTCTGGAGGGGAGACGGGTTCGGTCACCAAGAGTCGGGTGGTTTCCAAAACGTCATTTTCATCCTGGTAGCCCATCGCTACGATAAAATCTCCAATCGCAACGTCTGCAAATTCAATTTTCTTTGTCTTGTCGTTAATTTTAACGTATTCGGTGTCGTCATTTACCGACACTTGACTAATTTCTCCAGATAGGGTTTTGGTTTGGATAGTAGTGTCGGCGATATCCGTTATTGTTCCAAGATAGGCTAAGGGCAAAATGCTTGCCTCCCTTATTTTTTCTTTAATTTTCTCACTGACAGAATCTTCACTGCCTTCTTCTTGTGAAGTTGGAGTTGGTTCTCCAGGTAACTTAAATTCAGTTGAATAAACTAAAAGTAGATTGCTTTTGGACTCGTCTGCATTTTCGTCGAATGTACTGATGACTAGTTGATTGACTCCGCCGACTAGCTCAACTTTTTGTTCAAACTCTCCATTCTCGTCTGATTTAAGGATATAATCTTCCTCCTCTGTCGATATAGCAACCCAGGAATTTGCCCTGGTTATTCCTGAAATAATTACTGGAGTTTCTAGTACAACCTGATTCTGTTGTGGTTTAGCGATGGTAATTCCACTGTTTTCGGCTTGAGTTGGTTCAGGGGCAGGAGTGCTTGACTGGCTTTGTCCGTTTTGCCCTCCAGGTTTGAAGGCTACATTTGCCCGCCAGACGCCGAAGGCGACGATAACACCAAGCACAATTCCCGTAACTATCGCAGCGATTACTTCTTTACTCATATAAAACCAGTTTCAATACTCACACGCCCCGATTTAATCGGGACTTGTGTAAGGTAGGTTTTGTGAATCTGTTTTTAAACAGCTTCATAAATCTGGCTTTTAATATATACCACAGTTGCTTGGATTTGCAACCTTTTGTTTCATAGATAGATAGTTAAGCTTACAAATGTCCTTGTCAAGTTGGCCGGACTTTGTTAGGATTTCAGTGCCATGGAAATAACTTTTTTAGGACACGCTTCATTCAGGCTTCGAGGAAAATCAGCAAATTTGGTTACAGACCCATATGACTCCGAAATGGTAGGATTCAAATATCCGGAGACGCAAGCCGATATTGTAACCATTTCTCATGACCACGCAGACCACAATCGAGCAGAGCAAGTCAAGGGAGTTAGTAAGGTTGTATCCGGTCCAGGGGAGTATGAAATAAAAGGCGTATCGATTATTGGAATGCCCTCCTTTCACGATAATAAAAAAGGCGCCCTAAGAGGAAAAAACACAATTTATGTAATAGAGATGGATAATTTAAGAGTTGCTCACCTTGGGGATTTAGGCCACACTTTGAAAGATGACTTTTTTTCGTCACTTGGAGAGATAGACATTTTGATGATACCAGTCGGTGGGGAGTACACGATTGGAGCAACAGACGCTGTGCAGGTAGTTCATTCAATAGAGCCGGAAATAATTTTGCCAATGCATTATCAAATGAAAGGACTAAAAAAGGATACTTTTGCAAAGCTTTCTGGAGTTGACGGCTTTCTTAAAGAGACGGGTTTTATTGTGGAAAGGGAGCCGAAGCTCATTGTTAAGAAAGAGGGGTTGACGGGCGAGCAAAAAATAGTGGTTTTAGAGAAAAAGTAGTACTTAAATGGTAGACCAATTACAAGTTAGAATTCCGCCTCATTCTGCCGAAGCCGAAGGGTCTGTCCTTGGCGCACTTCTTTTGGACAAAGACGCGATAATTGCCGTGGCCGAATTTCTTGCTCCGGAGAATTTTTACGATGAGCGAAACCGTAGTATTTTCGAAAGCTGTCTTGATTTGTATGAAGAAAGAGCCCCCATTGATGTTTTGACAGTTGCCGAGAGATTAAAAAAGAAAAAGATGCTCAAAAAAGTAGGTGGGGCGTCCTATCTTGCCGAACTTGCCAACAAAGTACCAACTGCCGCCCACGTTGAACATTATGGGAAAATCGTTAAAGACCAAGCGACGAAAAGGTCGCTGATGGTAGCCGCCAGCAAGTTGGTGGATTTATCACTAGACGAAGGTCTGGCTGCCGATGAGCTATTAGACAAAGCAGAAGCGGAGGTTTTTTCTCTTACCCAGAGACACCTGGCTCAAGCTTTTGCGCCAGTAAGGGATGCCTTGGCCGAATCTTTTGACAGATTGGATGAACTCCATAAACAAGGCGAAGGTCTTCGTGGAGCACCGACAGGATTTAAGGATTTAGATGATACGTTAGCCGGGATGCAAAGGTCCAATTTATTAATTTTGGCCGCAAGACCGGGAATTGGAAAAACTTCGTTAGCCTTAAGTATTGCCCAGAACTTGGCAGTAAACCACAAACGTCCAGTCGGCTTCTTCTCGCTTGAAATGAGCAAGGAGGAACT
Source organism: Patescibacteria group bacterium (assembly GCA_022562395.1). Lineage (GTDB taxonomy): Bacteria > Patescibacteriota > Microgenomatia > UBA8517 > UBA8517 > JADFPI01. The sequence goes on from JADFPI010000005.1 coordinate 16,822, forward strand.
TGTGGACAGACTACTTGTTACCCAAGCAGACATCGATGCTTGGAAGCTAAAAACCGGAAAGCTTTCAGAAGATGATTTTACTAAGCTTTCAAATGCCATGGGTGAGCTTGCTGAAGCGCCGCTATTTATCGATGACACTCCTGCCCTTTCAATTTTAGAAATGAGAACAAAGGCAAGAAGACTTCAGGTGGAAGCAGGGGTAGATCTTTTGATAGTTGATTACCTACAGCTTGCCAGAAGTAGGCAACTTGAAAACAGAGTTCAGGAGGTTTCAGAAATTTCGATGGGTTTGAAAAATTTGGCAAGGGAGCTGAAAATTCCGGTTTTGGCCGTATCGCAGTTGTCTAGGGCAGTAGAGCAGAGGGGTACAAAGAGGCCCCAGCTAGCGGATCTAAGGGAGTCAGGGTCCATTGAGCAAGACGCGGATGTTGTTATGTTTTTGTGGAGGGAAGATGAAGAAAATTTTGAAAATGTAAGCTTGGAAATTGCCAAACACAGAAACGGCCCACTTCGCTCAATAAAATTATTCTTCAAAGGCGACAGAATAAAATTCTACGGCCGCGAGACTAAGAGAGGGAAGTAAGACGTTAGTTTCCACCTCCGAGGTGGCGTGACGCGACTCCTCGGATGGTGTTAATAGATATTGAGTTATTGAGTGATTAAGTTAGTAGAAGAAGTAATGGTTGTAAAATACTTTAATACGCTCTCCAAAATCTTGAGATTGACAACAAAGCTTAGGTGATGTATAGTATACATTACAATGCACAGAACTCAAATTTATTTTCCAAAAGAACTTCATAAAGATTTAAAAGTGGCTGCCAAAGTAACTAATATGAGTCTATCTGAGTATATAAGGAAAGCATTAGAGGAACAACTATACAGAAAACCCACAAAAGCCAGCAAGAAGGGGAGGGGGAATCCTTTGATAATAGCGAAGTACGCGGTTCGTCTTGGAAAGACTGATGTTGCTCGTAATTTTAGTAAATACTTCGAAGAATCTCTCAAATAAATGCAATACTTCTTAGATGCAAGTTTTTTAATTGCCCTTTTTAATGAGGAAGACGATTTTCATCAAGATTCTAAAAGGATTATCAAGGATTTAATGCAGAGACCTTATTATTTTTTGACCTCAAATATCGTTTTAGCAGAAACTGTGAATCTTATTTTTAGAGTAAAAGGTATCAAAGAATCAAAAAGGCTACTAAAAGGATTTCGAGAGAGCGATATTGAGGGGGTGTATTTAACTCCAGAAATTTTCACTCAAGGCTATAAAATTCTTTTTAAACAAAAATCAAAACGCGGCTTGAATTTATTTGATTGCTTTCATCTAGCGGCCATGAAATATTTAGGAGTTAGTACAATTTTGACTTACGACGAGCGGTTCAAAAAAGAAGTAAAAGTAATAAACTAAGCTCTCCAAAATTTTCAACTAGCTAACTTACCTTTTTCTTGGATGTGAGGAGGGAACCCATTTATCTTTCTCTAAGCGCTCAAAAGCACCCACTAGATGACTAATTACCGGGTCGTTTTTGTCTCGACCCATCCACACTGTTTTTCCGCTAGTCAAACTACGTACCCTATAAAGAGGTAGAGTTTCCATTTGAAACGCCATATTATCGAATTCATCCGCCAAACCCCAAGGAGAGGCTCTAGTTCCACGCCTTTCTTGCTCTTGCTCAAAAACTACTTTTATACCGGTTGCCGGCATCTTGTCCCAGGTGAGGGGTATAGTTTCACTTTCCTGGGCCCATTGAGGTACAGTAATTCCCGGACGAAATTGACGATAGTCGTCTAAATAAAAGGACATTACTCTGCCTTCCGGGCCGGGGTGAATTTGGCCCCTCTTTCTATCGCGGTCAAAATGCTTGACAACTCTTGTTTCTAGTTCTTTCTCTCTTTCTTTATAAATTTTTAATTCTGCCTCGATACTTGTTAGCCTTTCACCCATAAGTAGATAAGGCAGTTCTACAATTCTTAGGTATTATACTGTTAAACTACACTTTTCAAAATATCCTCAAGTTTTGCAGTCGCCGTGCAGATGAAAGTATCACTGGCACCATAATAAATCCTCAACTCACCCCCAACCACAACCGCCCCGCAACAAAACACGACCTTGGGCATATTTCCTTTTATCTTTTCATCTTTAATAAATGCGCCCAGCTGCGATTTTGACATTAATCTCATTCTGTCAAATCCACCTGGTAATAAATCCACAATTCCTGAAATTTCATAGGATTCCTTAGGTTCAAATATCGGTTTACTTGACCGGAATATTATTTTTTTCAGATTGATAAAGTCTAATAAAAGGAAACCCAAGCGATAATCGCCATTTTTGTCACTACGTCCATGGTAGAGTACTAGCCAACCATTGTCTGTTTTTATGGGAGGCGGTCCTCCTTGAACTGTAAAACTGTCAAAATACTTCCCCTGTCTTGGATTTAGTAGTGGTGTAAAATCCACGATCCAGTTTATTCCGTCATTTGAGTTTGCTAGCCAAAGTTTGGTATTTCCAAATATCATCCAAAATTTATCATTAATCTTTTCCGGAAAGATTCCGCCTGCCTTGGAACGTCCCTTTCTTTCTGGTCTTTCAGGTAACTTTTTTCCATCTACAATACGGAAAACTCCGGCTTTAACCGCATCCCAATTTTTAAGTATCCGACCGTGTTTTTCCCATGTTTTTAAATCCTTTGATGTAGCTAATGCAAGACTTCGCATTGTTCCATCGTCAGCTGAATAAGTTACATAATACGTGCTGCCGATCCTTGTTATTCTTGGGTCCATAACACCCTTCCAGTCATAAGATTCGCGAGGTTCAAATATTGGATTGTTTAGTCTTTTAAAACTAAGGCCATCTGCAGAAGTTGCATAACCAAGTCTTATCGTCCAGTCGTCTCCAACTGCGTTGTACAGCATGCGATAAATTCCCCGCTCGTAAATCACACCAGGGTTATAAACCTTAATAGATTCCCACTTATGATTAGGATCAGCCTCTAAAATTGGATTATGCTTGGAGCGTTTGAATAAATCTTTTGTGGTTTTCATTTTACGGTTTTCAGAATGTCATCTAATCTTGCAGTCGCAGTGCAGATAAAAGTATCACTCGCACCATAGTAAATCCTCAAAACTCCATCCACCAGTACCGCTCCACAGCAAAAGATTACCTTAGGAATCATTTTCTCTTTATCAAGCTTTTTAAGATATTTTTCGAGATCCTTTTTATTTTTGCTTTGAATTGCTTCCAATCCGCCTGGGATGGCATCAATAAATGTTTTACCTATCAGCTTCCCAAGCTCATACGACTCTTTTGGCCCAAAAACAGGCTCTTTCGAGCGATATAAGATTTTACTTGGATCATCGATATCCAATAGCAAAGCCCCGAGCCTGTAATAAATTTTCCTATCAATCCCGTGATAGAGCACTAACCATCCTGAATCTGTTTTTATCGGTGGGGGCCCCATCTCCACATAATAATTGTCGAAATACTTACCTTTTCGAGGCTTAATAAATGGTTGTTTTATCGACTTCCATTTTATTCCAGAATCAGAATAGGCTAACCAAATGTTACAATCACCAAACAACATCCAGAATTTATTTTTTATTTTTGAAGGAAAAATTGCACCTGCTTTCGACCATTCATCTTTACCTCTAGGTTTCTGGCTATATCGTGGTTCACCGCTGTGCCATATTGGTAAAAACCCGCCCATTTTGGTGAAACGAAAATCTTTAAAAGCTTGACCCTGTTTTGTCCAAGTATTTAAATCTTTGGAGGTTGCAATGTTTAATCGAGGCTCAATTCCGTCATATACTGCATAAGCCATAAAGTACGTATCATCAACTTTTGTTATTCTCGGATCTTCATAACCTCTTTTTTCCAGCTCGGTTTTAGGATTGGGAGCTAGAAGGGGATCGGAAAAGCGCTTAAAATGCTCACCGTCATCAGAAACAGCATAGCCAATCGACGAGTACCAATCTTCACTTTTATTCATTGCGCGGTAATAAAGATGGTATTTACCATCTTCATAGAATACTCCGGGGTTATACACCTTGAAAGCTTCCCATTTATGATTTTTTATCGGTTTTAATATTGGATTCCTCTTGGAGCGCGTAAATAAATCTTTATCCATAAAAATTTAAATAGTTCTTTTTAATATCTTAGGATTTTTATCTGTAATATTTAGTATCAATTCACCAAATAGTGAATTTGCCCAGGCAAACCATGACCTCGTGTATTTTTTGGGATTATCGACGTTAATGCTTTCGTGCATAAAATGAGTACCGGCGTGAGTAGTCTTAAGTGTCCTTAAACAGGAAATAATTTCACTTTCATCGTTTGAAGTCATCGCTTGCATTACCGTCCCCATGGGCCAGAATTGATTAAAAGTACCCTGATGCGGACTGGTCATACCTGAAGCTATTCGCCCCTTGGCGAAAAAAGGATTCCATTCGCTAAGAATCAATTTTCGCGTTGATATGTAAACTGGATCACGAACGGAACAATATTCTAAATAAGACAAGCTGAGTAAATTGGGTACGTTTGGATCGTCCATCAAAAGATGTGAACCGAAACCATCCACTTCATATGCAAAGACTTTCCCAAGTTCTTCGTGTTCTACCACTCCATATTTTTTAATTCCCTTGTCGATTTGATTAGCAAGATGAATAGCCGACTCTTTTAATTCTTCTTGCCCCACTTTTTTAAGTATCTTTGAAATGCCGCGAAGAGTTACCACTGCCATAGCGTTTGCAGGTATCAAGTAGGGGAGAACTGCTTCGTCATCGGATGGCCTAAAGACTGTTCGACTTAAGCCGCTTTCTTTCCCGGGATAACCATATCCCATGACACGAATTGCAGGATGAGGTTTCTTGTTAGGACTGAAAAATTTATACCTAGTTTTTAATCCTTCTTTATTAAGGGTGCGTTGTTCAAGTTTAATTACATTAATAGCCTCTTCAACCGCTTTTACCCACTTTTTATCAAATGGTGTAATATCCAAGGTTGTTTCAAAGTAACCGGCAGAAAGACGGAAAAAGGCGCAAAGGCTATCAAGTTCATACTTTCGTTCCCATACTCCTTTTTTCCAAGCATTGCCTTTTGGCCACCACGGATTCCTTTTTTTGTATAAATTAGTGTCTACAAACGCATTTGCGTAAGGATCTATCAAGATACAATTTATTTGTCGGTTTATTAAACCGATGAAAAGATTTTGAAGCTTTTTATCTTGTTTTATAAATCTTAAATACGGCCAAATTTGATTGGTTGAATCACGCAGCCACATAGCCGGAATATCACCCGTGACAATGTATGTATCGGGAACACCTCTTTTATTTTCGCTGTAATAGACGGTAGTATCCAAAGTGTTTGGCAAACATTGAATAAACATCCGTCGTAGCTCTGAGTTTTTAATACGCGGGGATAATTCTTCGATAGCTTGATCAATAATCTGACTGTGAAACAAACGGTCCTTGGCCGGTGGGCGTGATTTCAACTTTCTAAATTTGTGATATTTTTTTGTCATCTAAAATACGGGCAATTTCCTCACTCGTACTGCTGGATTATTCCCGGAACGAGTGAATAAATCCATTTTCCGCCTTACACAGTATAGGCAAAAGAAGATATAATTCCAAGTGATGGAAAAGTATAAATTAGAAATAATTGCTTTTGTTGGGGGAGCGGTGGTGATGATTTTGGAGCTCGTGGGCTCAAGAATTCTGGCTCCATATTTGGGAACTTCAATAATTGTTTGGACAAGCCTTATCGGAATAATCTTGGGAAGTTTGAGCCTTGGTTATTGGTGGGGAGGAAAGCTTGCCGACAGAAAGCCAAATTACAAGACTTTTTCTTTTATAATTTTAATTTCGGGACTATTGATAGGGGTAGTTGCTTTGATAAAAACTCCATTTTTATTTTTTCTTCAGAAAAATTTTGATGATTTGAGGACCGGCTCCGTTCTGGCAACCTTAATTCTTTTTGCGCCACCTTCAGTAACTTTAGGGATGATTTCTCCATATGCAATTAGGTTAAAAATGAAAAGCATTGCCAAAAGTGGAGAAACTGCAGGGAGTATTTTTGCGGTTTCAACTGCCGGAAGCATAGTGGGTACTTTTTTAGCAGGATTTGTTCTAATCGCAACATTTGGAAGTACGAAAATTTTATATATATTGTCGGTTATCCTTATTCTAACTTCGTTATTCACTCACAGAAAAGCGGCGAAGGGAAAAACTACGCTATTATTTTTGGTAATTTTTACGCTTTTTTTAGCAAACTTTCTCGAGCCGTTATTTAAGCCGAAATTGTTGGTTGACAAGGATACTTTATATAACAGAGTTTGGATTTATGAGTCAGAAGACCCCGAAACAAAAAGGCCAATCCTTAGTTTAGTAACCGGTGCAAAAGGAAGACAATCATCGATGTTTTTGGACAAAGACGACGATTTGGCTATTGAGTACACAAAGTATTATCGCCTGGCCGGCCACTTTAACCCTAAATTAAAAAGGGTTTTAATGATAGGAGGGGGGGCATATTCTTACCCAAAAGATTTTCTTAAGAAAAACCCCGAAGGGTTGATAGATGTTGTAGAACTTGATCCAGACCTTACTGCTTTGGCCAGGGAGTACTTTAATCTAAACGAATCTTCTCGCTTAACAATTTATCACCAAGACGGAAGAATTTTTTTAAATAAAACCAAAAATGTATACGACGCAATATTAATGGATGCTTTTCATTCTTCTTTAGCAATACCTTATCAGTTGACGACGAAGGAGGTTGTCAAAAAAATCTACGACACCCTTTCGGATAACGGCGTAGTAGTTATGAACGTAATCTCGGCGATAGAAGGAGAAAGGGGGAAATTCTTAAGGGCGCAGTATCATACGTATAAAAGGGTTTTTCCCCAGGTTTACATATTTCCTGTTTATGATGTAGAAAATGGATATTCCGCTAAAAACATTATGCTCGTAGCTCTTAAATCAAGTGAAACACCACAGTTTAAATCTGAAGACAGTGAGCTTAATGAGTTTTTAGCTAACCTTTGGACCAGGGAAGTTGAAGACGACCTACCGATTTTAACAGACGAATTTGCGCCGGTTGACCAATATATAGTGGAGATTTTAAGCGAGATTTAATTGTGGTGGCCGGGGAGAGACTCGAACTCTCACGATACTTACGTATCATAGGTTTTTGAGACCTACGCGTCTGCCAATTCCGCCACCCGGCCACGAGCGTATTTTATCATTCAAATCAAAGATTTGTAATGACAAAAACCATGAGCGTGAGCTCATGGAAGTTTATCATAAAAAGAGCTAAAATAGACACAAATGCTCCAAGCTACGGATTTAAAAGCAGGCGTGACCTTCCAGATTGACGGAAAGCCCTATAAAGTTTTGAAGTATTTTCATCAAAAGCTCGGCCGGGGTGGGGCAACCGTGAGAATAACTGTTAAAAATTTGGCGACCGGTAAACAAGTGGAGAAGACATTTAACTCGAACCACAAAGTTGAGGAGATTAGCACAATTAGAAAACCTTTGCAGTTTTTGTATCTAGATAGGGCAAGGGCCGTTTTTATGGACATTGAAAGCTATGAGCAAGTTGAAATTCCAATTCCTATTATTAAAGAGGAGCTGCTCTACATAAAGGAAGGGGTGAACGTAGGAGTATTATTTTGGGACGACCAGCCTCTATCGGTCGAGATTCCACCCAAAGCGACCCTGGAAGTTGTTGAGACACCTCCGGGAGTAAAAGGAGATTCTGCTACCAATATCTATAAACAAGCCAAACTCGAAAATGGCCTAACATTGAAAGTTCCTTTGTTTGTTAAAAGAGGGGACAAGATTGTGGTCGACACAAGAACGGGGGAATATGTGGAACGGGCAAAAAACTACTAATTGAAAATTGAGAATTGAAAATTGAAAATTAAGTAAGAATCCACCAGAGGGAAACTGCCACAGTGACGACTTGTGTTAGTACTCCAGGAACGAAGCTTGTATTAATTTGAAAGGCTCTTTGGAAGTTAATCCATTTTTCTATAAATTTGGGCCTTATATTTAGAAAAAAGTAGGGTCCCTCGACGACATCCGGGAGTATCGCTAGAAAGCAGGCAGCCAAAATTGTCAAAGCCTTAATATTATCTGGGAGGGCAAGAGAGGCAATTGATAGGCTAACAACTAATGAGGCGGAAACGTCCGCCGCCACTATTAGGGTGCTTTTACCGGTAGGTTTGCCGTACTTTTTAGTTTCTGTAAGTAGGTGTGGGTTCCAGTGGGGAATTTTATCCAAAACGAAGTGGCTCCCCAAAGCTAAGGGTAGCGCTAGGGCAGGATTTGCTACCGCAGTAGCTATCGCTGCGCCGACAATCACGTGCGGCGTCTCAATCACTATAAAATCAATGATAAGACGCTACTTTCTATAAGTCAAACAAAAAGGTAAAAGTATTAAAGTGTTTAGTGATATACTAAGCCACAACGACAGGATGAGTGTTCATTTTTTCATCGGTAATGCTATAGGTTTTTTTGTTTTTCTTTTTGTCTTTTGGAAAAGACTCAAAGAGGATTATATTTCCAGCCAGGTTTTCAGCACCTCCTTTTCTATCGTCCTGGGAATTATATTGTTTAATATACTGGCGCGGATATTTTTCCCTACTTGGTGGTTTTGGGCGAGCTTCGTGGGAGTTTTGGCAGGATTCGTAGTTGGCCTACTTCGTTTTAAGCTAAGAGTTTTGGAAACAATACAAGCTTTATTAATAGCTCTTTTGCCATGGCTAGGTCTAAATTATTTGGTGCACGCAATAGGTAACTCGAATCTAATATCATTTCTTGCCTCGATGACAGTTTGGCTTTTAATTGGCTTTTATTTGTTAGTTGAGGCACATTACAAAAGATTTACCTGGTATCAGTCGGGTAAGATAGGTTTTTCGGGCCTAGCGACAGCAGGATTATTTTTTTTGATAAGAGCAACTGTTGCGGTGTTTATGAACGATGTGATATCCTTTTCTGGTAAAAGCGAGCCATATCTGTCGGCAGTCGTCGCCTTTGTTTTCTTTTTGGCGCTTTTCAATTTAGTAGGAAGAAGGACATGATGAAAAAAGGAAAAAAAAGAAAGTCCAAAAGAGCTGCTAGTAAAAAATTTGCTGCCAAAGGAAAAGCTATTGTTGCTTTCCCCTCAAAACTTTTAAAACCAGTCGGTAAGTTTTTACAGGCACGCCTTAAGCTATTAGAAAAAAGGAGAAAAAAAATAGAGGAGGAAGATCCTTTTCAGGATGTTTCAAGAATTACCGATAACGCAGCGCCTGACACAGATGCAGCCGAGCAGTTTGGTCACGCAAGAACTTCCGCAATTCGGGAACAGATAGATAAGAGAATGATACAGACCAAAAAGGCTCTGGCACGAGTAAAGATTGGTAAATACGGAATTTGTGAGGTTTGTGGAGAAATGATTGATACGGACAGGCTTATGATTTACCCCGAAGCAACCCTTTGCGCCAAAGACGCGGCAAAAGAGGAAAAAAAGAACTAGCTTTGACTCCTAAGGTGGTAAAATCAGAATATGAAGCCTACTGTAATTTTCGAGGACAAGAGTTTATTGGTTATATTTAAACCAGCCGGGTGGATTGTCAACGACGCGATAACAGTTGGGACCCAGCCGACTGTCCAAGGGTGGCTACGTCGTAATTTCCAATTTCCAATTTCCAATTTCCAAACTCTAAGAAACGGTATCGTTCACAGATTGGACAAAGAAACTAGTGGGGTACTGGTGGTCGCCAAGACAAAAAAGGCTTTTGAGAATCTTCAAGCGCAATTCAAGGCTCGGGAAGTAAGTAAGACTTATACAGCCTTAGTTCACGGAAAAGTTGGATTTGAAAAGGGAGTGATTAAGGCACCAATTGGGCGCTTGCCCTGGAATCGTGTGCGGTTTGGAGTTCTTCCGGGCGGACGAGAAGCCGAAACTACCTATCGGGTCAAAAGCTATTACAAAAAAGACGGCGAGAATTTTACCCTTTTAGAACTTAAGCCCAAAACCGGAAGAACACACCAAATTCGTGTTCACTTGAAGCACCTTAGCCACCCGGTAGTCTCGGATGAATTTTACGCCGGCCGAAAAACTTCTCGGGTGGATAGAACCTGGTGCCCCCGCTTGTTTCTACATGCTAGTGGTATAATTTTTAGCCATCCTAAAACAGGTAAGAAAACCTCCTTTAAATCAGAACTACCAACTGATCTTAATAAAGCTCTTAATTCTTTGACCGTTGACTCATAATATGGCTATGCAAAAAACCAAATCAGTTAAATATTCAGAACTTCTTAAAGATATTTTTAAACCTAAAACCAAAGAGGATTTTAAGAAATTAGAAAAGCTGGAGAAATTAATGGTTGAATATATTCTTATTCGCACTATGGAAGAAATGGATGAGAAAGATTTTAGAAAGCTTGAAAATAAAGAATTTAAATCACTCACAGGTTTAGCACAACACTTCAAAAAGGAAATTCCGGATTTTCACAAAAAACTCAACAGATATATTAAAGAATTCTTAAACGATTATGTCAGAGGCAAGTGAAGCCACATTATCAAAAACTCTAATACCCGATATTGAACCGCTAGATATTAGTCTGGAAGAGGTCGATTTAAGCTCAGTTAGGCAAAGAGTTGAAGATAGGAAAACAAAGCTTCCAGAAAGAAAAAGGGCAGTTTTATTAAAAAAGGCTCTGCCTTTGTTGACAGCAGCCTCATTATTTCTTGGTGCGTGTGAAGGTCTTCCTCCAACAGAAGAAATAAAATTATCAGGGACTGAAACTCCAGTTGTGGAAATTTTGGAACATCCGATGGAACAGTTAGATGTATTTTTAGATAATGTGTATTTCGAGATTGCAGCTAGGGGAATACCACAAAACAAATATGAGGGAGAGGAAGAGAGGCTAATTGAGCAAATAGAAGAAGATTTTGATCTCTCTGTGTTCTCTCCTGTTATATGGAAACATCTTAGTGGCGATTATCTTGGTTTTCGCGAAAATCTACCATGGCGTGCAGATGAAATCTCGGTTCTCGAGGAAGCTATTAATGAGCTTCCCTCTTCCTATACTCAGGATAACGAGCAAAAACCTAAGAAGATAATTCTGGTTAAACTTGACGGAACAGTTTATGCTTACGGTGAATATTATAACGAGAACATGGTTTTTTCCATTCCAGGTGATTTTTCCCTAGACAGAGAAATAGTTGTCGACCAAATCAAAAACTATTATCCAACAGAACGTGACTTACTCATATCGATGGTCACTCACGAGTGGACACACTCTTTTGAAGATGCCAATCCAGAAATTTTACAAGAGTGGATGAAAAAGACTGGATGGTCTGAGGCTCCTGAAGGAGGATGGATAAATCAAAAGCCAGAGAATTTGATACATTTTAATGGTGCAGATATATTTCCTAACGAAGATTTAGCAGTTTCTGCTTCAATAATGCAGGCGAACCCAAAGGTGCTATCCGAAGACAGGCTTAATTTCTTTCTAACAAATGAGTACTTCTCTGACTGGCAACCGGTGATCGATTATAAGGAATCTCCGCAACCAAAACTTGAAGAAAAGGAGTTTCCACCTGCCTATTATTATGGAGGAGAGGCACACCAATATGACGGCGAGGCCCTGGCTATAATTGAAAGAGCCAAAGAACATTTCGGAGTGGAAATAACCTCGCCAACTAGATGGATGTTTGGTGAAGAGGAGAACGAAAATTTACGCTGGAGCGAAAGAGAAATAGGTTTAGTTGCGGAGGCAATTTCTCAACTCCCGCCATCTTATTTAAATAACAATCAGCGATCACCGAAACAGATTATCCTTCTTAAGGCACCTGGCTCGGCCTCTGAGGGTGCAGGTGGTGGATATAATGGCCGACAGTTAGTTGTATATATATCCGAGACATTTTCTCCGGACGAAAAACTCCACGGCCCAGCTGGCTCGCTATATGGATTTCAGAGAGATCACCTTAGAGCAGCAGTAGTTCATGAATGGACGCATTCTTTCTTGGAAGCCCATCCTAAGCTAGAGCAAGAATTTGTAGAGAAGACAGGATGGATGAAGGATTCAAATGGTGATTGGGCGAACCAGAAACCAGATAATTTAATACACGATGGTAATGCTGATAAGTTTCCTGGTGAAGATATATCAGTTTCTGCAGGATTGTTTCTAGTAAATCCGGATGCCTTGCCAGAGGACAGATTAGACTTTTTTCTTGACAACGCGTACTTTTCCAGCTGGTCTGCCGTCCAAGCTTACCAGGAATCTCATTCAGTAAATCAGTAATAATAACAACAGACTCTAGGATTTTAGCCAGTTCGTTACTCTTGAAAACCCCCACCAAACCTCTTAAGCTTAATTGATGGAATTTTCACAGATTTCTGTGCTTCTGGTGGTGGCGGCTATTGCCGGAATAATCGTGCGTAATTTAAAGCAGCCTCTTCTTATTGGCTATCTTTTTGCAGGCTTTGTGCTGGCTACCTTTGGATTAGTAACGGATATAGAAGTTTTTTCGGGGTTAGGGCAAATTGGCGTAGCTTTGCTTCTATTTTTGCTTGGTCTTGAGATGAACCTAAGAGAACTGCCTTCAATCGGCAAGGTTGCACTTCTTACAGGAATTGGCCAAATAACATTTACTTCTCTAATTGGATTTTTAATAGCAAGTGCTTTGGGGTTTGGTTTATTACCTGCAATCTACATTGCGATTGCTTTAACTTTTTCCTCGACCATCATCATGGTCAAGCTTTTGTCAGAAAAGAAAGACCTCGGCAGTTTGTATGGAAGGATAGCAGTAGGATTTTTACTCGTTCAAGATTTTGTGGCAATTGCAATTTTAATGCTTTTGTCAGGACTGGGAAATGAAGGCTTGACAGGATTTTCGTTCGCTGCAATTGCCTTGAAGGCGATTGTTTTATTTTCTTTGGTTTGGGTTCTTTCAAAAAAAGTTTTACCCAATCTTTTCGAAAGATTTGTCGCAAGTTCACCGGAACTTCTTTTTATAGTAAGTATCGCTTGGGCATTGGGTTTTGCCAGTTTTGTCGCTGGACCCCTCGGCTTTACCCTCGAAATCGGAGGATTTCTGGCCGGACTGGCTCTTTCAAACCTGTCCGAACATCTTCAAATTGCCGCAAGAACAAGGCCATTGCGGGATTTTTTCCTAACTATTTTCTTCCTACTTTTGGGGACAAAGCTTCTCCTTGGGAATTTAGGAGCAATAGTGGTTCCCTCACTAATTTTTTCATCTTTTGTTCTAATCGGAAATCCACTTATCGTGTTAATAATTCTTGGAGCTTTGGGTTACAAAAAACGCACCTCTTTTTTGGCCGGATTAACCGTTGCCCAAATTTCTGAGTTTTCTTTCATTTTGATGGCAATGGGTTTAATGCTAGGCCACGTTACAGAAGGTGATGTGTCGGTTGTTATTTTGGTAGGAGCGATAACGATGACTGTTTCGACATACCTAATCTTGGGAGCGGAGAAAATTTATGCAAGAGTTAAGGGATATCTTTCGCTTTTTGAAAAAGACACGACTCATGAAGCTACCTTGCTGGAAGAAATTCCCCTGACCCAGCACGTGGTTTTAATAGGATGTGGGAGAACTGGAAGCCATATAATTTCCTATTTTAAGAAAAAGAAATGGCCATTTTTGGTGGTGGATTTTAATCCCAAAGTATTTAATAGATTGGTGGCAGAAGGGATACCGGTGCTTTTTGGTGATATAGGAGACGAGGACGTCGCTAAACTTACCCAGATTGACAAAGCAAAAATGGTTATCTCCACGACCTCGCAACTTGCAGACAATTTGGCACTGCTCGAGCATGTTAGGGGTATAAAAAGTCGCCCCGTAACTATTATGACTGCAAGAACGGTAGACGAATCAATAAAATACTATGAAAAAGGAGCCGATTACGTTCTGCTTCCACAAGCGATAGCAGGCGAGCACCTAAGACATCTTTTAAGCGCATACGGCACAAGCGGTGAGAAATTTTCGAAAATCGGCAAAAGCCATTTTAACCGATTAATCTTAAAATAAATTTCTAATTTCTAATTGCACTAATTGATCTAAACAATTCCCAATTTCCCAATACCCTAAAAAATTTTTAGAAATTAGGCCAATTAGGTTAATTAGGTCAATTTTCTTATGTCTGCCCGAAGAAAGAAAAGAAGAAAGTCAGGGAAAACCAATAATAATCTTGCAAAAAAAGTATTCGTTTTGTTGTTTGCTTTTGCATTTTTTCTTCTGATCACCTTAAGGACTCGACTTTGGGATGCAACGACTAAACTTGCCTTAGTAGTAAACCGACAAGATGCAGTTCTGGTTTACATTTTTGATAAAGGACTTGAGGAAATTACCACGATAACTATTCCAAATAGCACGCAGGTTGAAGTGTCAAGACAGCTGGGTACTTGGCAGTTAGGAAGCGTTTGGAAACTGGGACAAAATGAGGATTTGGGAGGGAAACTCCTTGCCGAAACAATTACAAGACATTTTAAATTGCCGGTTTTTGCCTGGGCCGACGGACAAGCAGAAGGTTTTATCAAAGGAGGCCCTTTTTCCTTAGTCAAAGCGGTGATTTTCCCTTATCAAACAAATCTGCTAATAGGGGATAGGCTCAAAATAGGGATATTTTCGCTGCGGGTTTCAGAATTCGCAAGAGATGAAATCGACTTTTCTAAAAGTTCTTTTATTAAGAAAACTACCCTTGTTGGCGGGGAAGAAGGTTATGTTCTTTCTGGAAAAATTCCGACAAAAATTACATCCTTATTTTCAGATCCCCAAATTTTGGAAAAGCAAGCAAAAGTTGCAATAGTTGATGCAACAGGAAGCTACGGCTTGGCAGAAGAATTTGGACAATTGGTTGAGGTTATGGGAGCCAAAGTTGTGGCCATTAAAGATAGGGAAGAGGAAGATTTTGACTGCCAAGTATATTCAGAAGACAAAAAACTATCAGAAAAATTTACAGATGCTTTCGATTGTGAATCAAACGTCGAAGTCGAGGAAGGGAATTTCGATTTAGTGATTAAATTGGGTAAGAAATTTTGGAGGCGGTTTTGATAATTACTCTTCGTTTTCGTTTGGCTGAATGCTTTCACCTTTTTTGTGAACCAACTCGGGTGGGGTAAAGGAAACATAATCGATTTTTTCTGAAGAGAAAGATGGAATATTGGCTATTTTTTCTGCTCTTTTTGTTTCCCTTATAAAAATTTTCAGCTCGTCGTCTTCTATTGACTTGACTAAAACTTGGTATTCATTACCGGCTCTAATGAGTTTTCTAAGCCTAGCGGCGATGTCATCGGCCAATCTCCCGATATATTTTCCATCTTTTGTATTCACTGAAACCCTGTGGCGATGGGGAACAAGTTCTACCTCGTCTCCTGAGTCAAGTTTTGCCAATACCAAAGAGGCTCCAAGATGAAGAAGGGGAACAATTTTTGTTTTTCCCGGCTCTTCCAGGAAGGCTTGCGCGGAGGAGGGGCCTGAAACGCTAGATGAGCCTGACCTTAATCCCTTCCATTTTTTGTGTGCTCTTTCGGCTATCTTATTGAAGGGCTCGATTTTTATAACTTTTTGTGCGGTTTTTTTAGCTTTCTTGATATCTCCAAGTTCTGCGTAAGCTCGCGCCGTTCTATTTAGTGCGTCGACGTCCTTTTTATTTTCCTTGAGTATTTCTTTATTAAGCTCTAATGCCTTTTCCCATTCTCCGGCTAATGCTGCAGATATTGCCTCTTGAGCTAGGTTTTGTTCCATGGCAGTTAATTCTTAATTGAGTATACTCATCTTGTTTAAAAATGCAAATTGAAAGGTATTCGTCTATGCCCAATTAATTCATAAGATGTAAATTTT
Organism: Patescibacteria group bacterium; assembly: GCA_022562395.1. Taxonomy (GTDB): domain Bacteria; phylum Patescibacteriota; class Microgenomatia; order UBA8517; family UBA8517; genus JADFPI01. The sequence continues at coordinate 32,669 of JADFPI010000005.1, forward strand.
AGTTAAAAAGATAGAAAGGGATAGAGCTGCAAAGCACATACCTATAGTATTTGACTTATGATAACTCCGATGTTATACTAGGTTCATAGCTCAAACAAAGCCTATCTTGATAATTGCGTCTTGTGTAGGCTTTTTGAGTTTTTGGCACATTAATAGTTTGCGGGAAGGTGTGCAGCAGTCTGGTTATCAAATTTTTGGTAGCCGGTCGGCTGCATACCTTAATCGGAAGGAGGTTATAGTGCAAGAAATGAAGGGATGGGAGAGAATAATTGTTCTTTTTCTCATCAACATTATCGTTTTAATCCTGTCGGCATTTAGCCTAAGACGAATGGAGGTACACATGAGCTTGGAAATCGGTATCAGGTACGCCCTTTTAGTAGGTTATCTGGCCTTTGGAGGTTGGGTGGCACTTCGTAAGGGTAAACAGCTGGGGATGGTCAGAAAGCGGGTAAGAAATAGACCGGCCAAGATGCTTGTTTGGGGTGTAGGCCTCTTTTTCGTCCTTTCGGTAGTCACCCCATGGTGAGGAAAATGCGGGAGGTTAAGTTAGGCCAAGATAGGGTTACGAGGATCAAGTTAACGGCTTCAATTATGATTGTTGCGCTTGCTTGCATCGTGATTGTTTTTCTTGCAGCTCCTTAACCCGCAGACTATTTGTATAACGAGCGCCGTAAGGCAGTTTGGTTTAATCATTCACCAAACATAAGTCCCCAAGGCGCTCGTACTACGTTTGGTGGGTTAAATTCTTCATTGTATAATAACCCTTGTAGGGTAAGCACGAAATTTGAATATCGAAATTCTAAACAAATCCAAAATCACAAATTCTAATTACTAAAACTAATTAAGAATTTTGAAAATTTGAAAATTGGAATTTAAATATTGTTTGGAGCTTCGGATTTAGTATTTCGGATTTTATATGTCAGGACACAGTAAGTGGTCAACAATTAAGCACCAAAAAGAGGCAACAGATAAAGCAAGAGGGAAACTTTTCAGCAAACTCTCTAAGGCGATTTCCGTTGCCATAAAAACAGGAGGAGGGGTGGACCCCGATACAAATTATAAGTTAAGGATTGCGATTGATGTTGCCAAGGCTTCCAATATGCCCAAAGCAAATATTGAGCGAATCTTAGCCAAAAAGGGAGAAGAAGGGCAGCTTGAGGAGATTTCTTATGAGGGATTTGGACCTGAGGGTATAGTCGTGATAGCTTTGGCGGCGACCGATAATAGAAATAGAACAAGCCAGGAGATAAAAGGAATTTTTGATAGGGCAGGGGGGCACCTTGCCGGTCCCGGTGCTGTTTCTTACAATTTTTCCCCACGCGCACTCATTTTAGTCAAGAGAGAAAATGATATTGAGGGCCAAATGCTTAGATTGATAGATTTGCAGGTGGAGGAGATAGAGGAGGCAGAAGACGGGATTGAGGTTTATGTTTCGCCTGCTCAACTTAGGCGTACTCGCGAGAAGATTGAAAATATGGGATTTAGCGTAATTTCAACTGAACTGACTCAAGAGCCTAAAAGCTATCAGACCATAGAAGACGAGGCAAAGGCGACAAGAGTTTTAAAATTTTTGGACAGTTTGTCAGAGCACGACGATATCCAAAAGGTCTTTGCAAACGTTGACATACCGGAAAAAACCCTAAAAAAGGTGGGAGTAAATTAATCAATCTTTAGGGCCAAAAATGAGTAAAAGAAAAAGATTTGTAATCACTTCATTAGTCCTTTCTTTAGGCTTTGTGGCAATTCAGTTTTTGCCAGACCAGTACCGAATGTCTGCGATCGCGGGCTTAGGCATTTTAACAATTACTTTTTTTTATTGGGCTCTATATGAAGGCTTGGGAAGGAATATGACTTTATTTTCTCTAATACTGCCGACACTTTTTACTTTGGGAGTTGGATTTTTTTGGTTTCTACTTCCCTCAACAGTTTTTACTAGACTTCCTGTTGTAATATTTTACGGAATAGGGATTTATGCGCTTTGTTTAACAATGAACATTTATACGGTTGCGGCGGTAAGAACAATCGCGCTGGTTCGAGCGGCAAAAGGGGTAGGTTTTGTTCTCACTTTAGTTACATCATTCCTGATATATGATGCAATTTTATCCATAAGGGCACCTATTTGGCTAGTTGCGCCTTCGGTGGTAGTGCTTTCTTTCCCGCTTTTTCTTCAAGGCTTTTGGTCGGTGCCGCTCGAGAAAGAATTTTCACTGGATTTGTTTTCAATGAGCTTCATTTCTTCGCTCGTTGTTGGGGAGGTCGCTACAACTCTTCACTTTTGGCCGGTTACAGTAGTAGTTGGTTCGCTTTTTTTAACCGTGACAGTTTACATGCTCTTGGGTTTGGGACAGGCACACCTCGAGGGAAGGTTATTCGCTCAAACCGTTAGGGACTACCTCCTGGTTGGAATTTTTGTATTTTTCGGAATGTTTTTGGCGACATCCTGGGGAGGCTAGGAACAAAAATTTAAAATTAGAAATTAGAAATTGAAAATTTACAGACATAGTCAGTAGGGGAAGGGGAGTAGTAAATATACCCCATAATTATTAGGTTCAGTAATAGACCTATAGGTTGTAGTTTTCACAGATATTATAGGTATTTTTCACGAATTGAGAGATTTGGGCTTGCCGAAGTAAAGCCGAAGAACAAATGAGGTGGTCTGATATAGTTATTAGGCATAAAATAGGACACTTAGGCGTGGTTTTGACTTCTCTTTGTGGATAAGTATAAGAAAAGAACTTCGTTCTCCCTTTCTCTGCAGCGAACAACTGGTCTTGATTGTTGTTAAGCAAGCGAAAGGGTACGAAAGGGAAAGGTACTATTTCCACTAATACATCTAGCCTTCCCCAAAGATATGTCTGGGGATATTAAGGTGACTTTTAGAATGTAGGGAAGCAAAGTGCATATTGTCGCACAATGATACTTTTGCGACGTTGATTAAGTGGTTAAGAGTGGAGAGGTTTTTAAGGCCCTCTACCTTTTACTGCTTTATATAAAACTTCTAGAGTGTTGGAATTTATTATTTATTTGTCCTCTTATTTTTTTTGTCTATAATTTTTAGAACCGAATAAGAACCGAAAATAAACTTATAAATTTACCCCCTCCCCTCCCTATTAGATAGTTTAGTCATCTAATGGGACCCCGTGAGATGCTTTAGCTATCTCACTGGGGCGTTTTTTAGACAAAGCATCAAAAAGTTAAAAAAGTTTCGAAAAAAATAACAGAACTTACTTTTGATGATTATAGAGTGTATTGGTCATTAAAAAACGCCTTAGAATCGATTTAGTAAGGCCGTAGCTTTACTATACGATAGATAAACCTTATTATTTTTGCTAGAATCCGCCCAATGGACATCGAAAGAGGAAAAAACTTTCTAGAAACTTTATCTAAAGATCAAGTTTTATTACTTTATAACGTTTTGAACTTTGATGTGAAGGTAATCTCATGGGATTTAGACCAGATTCTGTCAAAGACAGAAGAGCCGGTTAAAGAAGCTTTCGACGCAGAACTTGGGACAAATTATAAAATAAGAAAAATTGACAGGTGGCGTGCATTAACTGCATGGGCTGTTTATGACAGAGTTCTTTCAGAAAAAGAGGCATCAAGAATTGAAGACAGACTATGGTCTAATCCAGACATTTTATTACAAGCCCCACCGGTGGAAATTATGCGCAGATATAGTAGAAGCGCACATAATTTAGGATTAGAACAATTTGTGGTGACTTCCAGGCCCCCCGGACTTAAAAACAGCACCTTTAAGTGGCTAAGCATTCATTACCCCTGGATTCCTTCACAGAATATTCTTATCAGGAGGGATTTCCGGATAGACGGTGATGGTTTTAAGGCTTTGAGTGTTTCAAGGCTGACGCCAAACGTTCACTTTGATGATTCTGTTTTGTCCGCAAGGGAGATTCTTAAATGTTGTAGGACACCAATTTTCCTCTTTCCTAGAGCTATGGAAGTAGGGGCTTTTGCCCGCGATCGCGTCATTGAATTTCCCGAGATGGATTTATGGAGAGATTTTTTAGAAGCATACTCAGTAGGAGCTTCGTCGCACAATATTGACATTTCGGCAAGCTCAATGTAATATATTTCTAGTATCCTAGTGTACTAGTTAACTTTGAATTATGCCTGCCACTCCCCAAAAATCTTCAGAAATCTCAAAGAAGGTTGATGGTTTTTTGGAATATTTAGAAATTGAAAAGGGCTCCTCTCCCCTAACGATTAGAAATTATAGACACTATTTAAACCGTTTTGTTGAATGGCTTCGCAGACAAGGTATTAGGCAAAATCTTTCTGATATAAACCCGGAAGTTGTCAGGCAATTTCGGGTATATCTTTCTCGATTGTCTGACGGAAAGGGGGGCACACTCTCAAGAAGAACTCAAGGTTATCACGTTATTGCCCTTCGCTCTTTTTTGCGCTGGCTTATAAGGAACGACTACAAGGTAATGTCGCCAGACAAAATAGACCTACCCAAAGTAACGGAGCGGCAAGTTAAATTTTTAACGGGGGAACAAGTTGACAGACTTTTGAATGCCCCTTCTCAATCAAGCGTTCAGGGTAAAAGAAATAAGGCGATTTTGGAAGTTCTTTTTTCAACCGGCCTTCGTGTTTCCGAGCTTGTCAAACTGGGCCGTGATAAAATCGATTTTTCAAGACGAGAATTTGGAATTGTTGGGAAAGGAGGGAGGGCGCGCGTGGTATTTTTGTCGGCAAGAGCTGCTGAGTGGGTTAAGAAATACTTAAATTCGAGAACCGACAACTACACCCCTCTTTTCATTCGCCATAAAGGTAAAATTGACCCTTCGACCCTAGATGAAAAGATGCGTTTGACACCGCGTTCAGTTCAGCGAATGATTAAAAAGTACGCCAGAAAAATCAAACTTCCGGTTGATGTGACTCCGCATATTTTGCGTCACTCATTTGCAACCGACTTACTGATTGCCGGCGCGGACCTTCGGAGTGTCCAGGAAATGCTCGGACACAAAAACATTTCCACCACTCAAATCTATACTCATGTGACTCACAAACACCTTAAAGACGTCCACTCCGCCTTTCATGGGAAGGGTGGTAAATAGTAATATGAAGACGATAATTTTGCCGGGATACTCGCCGCATAATAGGCAGTGGGCGGTAGATATAAAGAAAGACTTGAATTTAGGGCATGAAGTTTTAGTACATGAGTGGAAACACTGGAGCGGAAAAGGGAGTTTGTCCGTTAGTTATGAAGTTGGAAAGATTTTGGAAAAATTGGGTAATGGCAAGGTCAACGTAATAGCAAAATCGGTTGGTACTCGTATTGCCTTGCAATTGGTTGCCAAAATTCCAGGTCAAATTAATAAAGTAATTCTTTGCGGAATTCCGACAAAAGGGGAAAGTGAAGTGGCCAAGAAAAACTATGCGTCTCTTGGTGGTCTCTCCCCTACTCGAGTGATAGTTTTTCAAAACACCAAAGACCCCTTTGCAAATTATAAGATAATTAAGAAATTTGTCGGCTCAATCAATCCAAAAATAAAAGTAATCGAAAAACCCCGAAGTGATCACCACTATCCCTATTCGGGGGCTTTTCAGAAGTTTCTAAAGTGAAAAGAGGGTACTGGTCTGGAAAAATTACATTCCAAGTTTGTACCCCCTTAAGCACCTTGTTTCAACTAAGTTATTGGGTGAGAAACAGGAACTCGCTTGAACTATTACTTACTTCACCGACCTGGGCAGTTTCCAAAATTAGCCCTAGCGTCTATACCTCAGAAGTGTAGTTCACCCTCAGCGAGAACCTTGTTGTTGTCCAGGGCCACGATTTTTACGGTGACCGAACCGTTGTACCCACAGCTATACCAAAATTCTCCTTCTTCACCCGGGATTCCCGACATTTGCCCCCCTGTGCCTGTTCCACTGACTGTGAATTGCTCGAACACGGTTTTCACCTGTCAGGACGGTTATCTGGAAGTTTGATGCAGGGTACGGTTCCCAGTCTAAAAACCATGGCCATCCACAGGTTTGAGTTCCACAGTCCCAGACGATCACTGTTTCACCTTCTTGGGGCTCGAGAATCCTTATGTGGCCGAAGTCGGGCTTGGTGCCGTACTCACCACCTGGCTCTATATCCTCTCCAGACTGTAGGTTGCCTAGACACGGGGTTAGATCTTTGTACTCCCCTTCCAAGCCCATGGGAGGAACTTCGCCGATGAACAGGAGTTCGTAATGGTCACCTTCTAAGAAGTACCCGAAATTGTACACTTCTGCACCCAAGGGGTAGCCGGTGAATGACTCATCGAACTCCATGTCCTCAAAAAACATAAAGACCCTGTCTGGATTACCTCCCTCCTGAAAATAGCGAAATTGGTAGCCCCTGCAGGTAGGTTCGGACCGTGCCAGTGCTTTGTCGATTTCTTCGATGACCTCGTCGTCGTTGTCGTAGCCCGGTGGCTGAAAACCAGTTGCATACGGAGCATAAACCGTCCCTGTCTTCCCTATCAATTCCTTAAACACCGAAGTGTCTTTGGTTGCTATCGCGTAGACGGTCCACTCGACGATAGAGTAAGGGTCTGAAAGGTCTAGAGGGCTCAAAGATGGTAGGGGTTCCTCGACGGGCTCAACGATTGGCTCAAGGGCTTTCTCCTCTGCAGGTTCTGCCAGGACAAATTGCCGTTGTTCAGCTTCCCCTTTTTGGTATCGTTGGCACTGAGGGCTGTCCGCATAAAGAGGAAGCTGGCAATCCTCGGCTGAGGGGCACACTTCCTTTATATTCTTTATGCCCGGGATCTTACATAGAAAGTCGATACCTATTCCCTTAGTCGGTCCTACACTGCAACTTGTCACCAAAATTGGCAGTATAAAGAGCACTAACTTTTTCATTGCACTCCTCCTTCAGATTGAAGTACTCGGTTTACTTATTGAAACTTGTCAAGGTGCTTATCTTAGCCACCTTGATAGTAAAGACGAAATTGCTTGTAACTCCTCCTTATCTTAAGTTAAGGTTGACTAAGAAAAATGTCCCGCCTAGCGGGACAGATTGCCCCAATTATACACGAAAAATACAATTATGAAGCTTTTGGAGTATCTGTTTTTTTGCTTTGAGTTTCTTTTTCAAGGGCGGCCACGGCCGCAACGGCGTCGCCTTTTTTAGCAAAACGCATCAAGATTACTCCTTGAGTTGCCCGACCGAGCTGGGGAATGTTTTTAAGGGGGAGTTTGATAATTTGGCCAAGTTTACTGGTAATCACAATCAGCTCCATTTTTTGATTGACAGTTATTGCACAAGCCAAAGGCCCTGTTTTATCATTTATTTGAACCGCTTTTACCCCCTTCCCTGCCCGACGCTGTACCGGGAAAAGATGAAGCTTAGTTCTTTTTCCGAGTCCGTGTTCGGAGATTGTTAAAATATCCATGAACACCTTGAGTCTTTTATCTTTTGGCTTTTCCAATTTTTCGGGAAAGACGGCCATGCCAATTACTTCGTCGCCGGAATCAAGCTTTATCCCCCTGACTCCACTTGTTGGCCTGCCCATGAATCTTGCGTTAGCTTCTGGGAAGCGAATACCTTTACCCCGTTTTGAAACTAGAAGCACATGTTCATTGCCGGATGTTTCGCGGACTGAAACTAAAGAGTCGTCCTTTTTAAGCCTGATCGCGATCAGGCCGGAGGCGCGCATATTTTTAAATTCGCTTAATTTAGTTTTTTTGACAGTCCCTTTGGCTGTCGCCATGATTAGGTGTTTGCCCTTCCCGTCTATTTCCATGTTACGGATAGATTTGACTTTTTCTCCTTGTTCCAGATTAATAATGTTGACAATCGCCTGCCCTTTAGCTTGTCTGGTTGTTTCAGGGATTTCCCACGCCTTTGTTCCGAAAACCCGGCCGCGGTCGGTGAAGAAAAGAATGGTGTCGTGAGTGGTCGCGGCCATTAGATGCTCAATTTCGTCTTCTTCTTTGGTAGTCATTCCTAAAACTCCTTTTCCGCCCCGGCGTTGAGAACGGTACGTTCCTCTGTTGACGCGTTTAATGTAGCCGGTTTTTGTGACCGTTATCAGGGTGTCTTCTTTGGCCACCAGGTCTTCTTCGGAGAAGTCCCCAATTTTTGCACTGTAGATTTTTGTCCGCCTTTTATCTGAAAACTTTTCTTTTAGTTGAGTTAACTCGCGAACTATAATGGAAAGAACCTTTTTGGGATTTTTTAAAATCGCGGTTAGCTTGTCGATTAGTTTTTTGATTTCTTGGTACTCCTTTTCTATTTTTTCTCGCTCGAGCGCAGCTAGTCTTCTTAATTGCATGTCAAGAATTGCCGTTGCCTGAACGTCGGTTAACTTGAAGCGCTTCATCAGGTTTACCTTGGCGTCTTCTTGTGTTTGGCTGCGCCTAATAGTTTTTATCACCGCGTCTAGGTTATCCAAGGCGATTTTTAGACCCTCCAGAATGTGGGCACGCTTTTTGGCGGCGGTTAACTCGAAGATAGTTCTTCTGATGATAACTTTTTGTCTGTGTTTAATAAATTCAGACAAAATTTGCTTAAGGTTGACCGTGTGGGGAGCGCCGTCGATTAAAGCGACGAAGTTGGCCGGAAAGGTAGTTTGAAGACGAGTGTGTTTGTAGATGTTGTTTAAAACTGCCTTAGGCCTGGCCGAGCGTTTAAGCTCAACGACCACTCTCATGCCGTCTTTGTCGGACTCGTCCCGAAGGTCGGCGATGCCGCTAATTTTCTTTGTCTTTACTAATTCGGCTATTTTGATAATAAGTTGGGCTTTGTTGACTTGATATGGGATTTCAGAGATTATTATTTGTTGTCTTCCGCGCCTTCCTTCCTGAATTTCCGCGATACCCCTAACGATGATTTTTCCGCGGCCGGTGGCATAGACTTCTTTTAAGGTTTCTGAGTCATAAATGGCTGCCGCGGTTGGGAAATCAGGCCCGGGAATGATATCAATCAGCTCGTCGAGTGTGATATCGCTTTCGAAACTTACGGTTTCCGGTTTAAGCTCACCATCCGTTATTTCTCTTTCTTGGCCTGAGGCAACTAGGCTAATTTTTTTGATAACAAAATCGGTTTCTTTCTCTTGCTCCTTTTTATCGGCCACAACTATCCTTCCTTTTTTGATAGTGGCGACAGCCGCATCAATGACCTCGGCCAAGTTGTGGGGCGGAATTTTAGTCGCCATTCCAACGGCTATTCCTTCCGAGCCCATTAAAAGAAGATTGGGCAAGATTGCGGGCAGGAATACCGGCTCTTTGAGGGTTGCATCGAAGTTGTCAATAAAGTCGGCCGTGTCTTTTTCTATGTCGGCAAGCATGGCAGTTGAGATTTTGCTCATCTTGACTTCGGTGTATCGCATTGCCGCCGGGGGGTCTCCGTCTACCGAGCCAAAATTTCCTTGCCCCTTTATCAGTGGATATCTCATGGAGAAATCTTGAGCCATTCTGACCAGGGCGTCATAAACCGGTATGTCGCCGTGAGGGTGATATTTACCCAAGACTTCACCGACCACTTTGGCACTCTTTGTAAAAGAGGAGGAAGGTGTTAAGTTCATCCGGTGCATGGCATAAAGGATTCTCCGGTGGACAGGCTTCAGGCCGTCGCGAACATCCGGCAGAGCACGAGAGACAATTACGCTCATGGCATAATCAACGTAGGATTTTGCAAGCTCTGATGTAATATCTACAGTTTCGATTTTACCGATATCCATGAGTTTCTCTAACTTTCTTCATGAAAGAAAGTTAGGCAAAGAAAAAAAATAAAAACTACCTAAAACAAAAAATGCAGGCTTGAAGCCTCTTCATATTTTACCTTTTTTGCTTGTTTTGGGCAAGGGGAAAACTCTCAAGTTTTGAGGCTAAATTACGCTTTTAGTGAGCTTGCATCTTTAAGAACTTCTTCGGCGTGGATTTTAGGCTTTACCTTCTCGTATATTTTGGCGATTTTACCCTTCGGGTTTATCAAAAACGATGTCCTTTGGATTCCTAGTACTTCTTTTCCGAAAATCTTTTTTGGTTTCCAAACACCGTACAATTTAACCACCTTTTTATTTTCATCGGCCAAAAGGGTGAAGGGAAGTTTATGTTTTTTGGCAAAGCGTTTATGGCTTTCAACCGAATCGGTACTAACCCCAAAAACTTTTACGCTGTGACTTTCAAAATCGGGGAAGCTGTCACGAAGTTCGCAGGCTTCAATGGTACATCCCGGAGTAAAATCTCTTGGATAAAAATAGACAAGGACGTACTTTCCTGAATAGTCGGACAATTTATGAAGTTTCCCGTCCTGGTCCGGCAGTTCAAATTCCGGTGCCCTATCTCCTACTTTAAGTAACATATCTTTATTATACTGCTTAATTATGCAATCCGTTTGACTCTGCCGACCCGACCGTCGGTTAACATGACTTTAATACCATGGGGATGGGAGTAACTGCCGGTAAGGATTCTGTCAATCTCTCCGACAGATTCTTTGTCCGTTGCCTGATTATACTTTTCTACAATCACTACCGCGAGACCGGGTTTCAGCAAATCCCTGGTAGGAAATGAATTACTCATGGGCTAATTATACGACAGTTAAAATTATGCCGTTCACCCTCCTCTGTGTCTAGGCCCCCCCCGTCCCGCTTTCTAAGGCGGGGTAGATTGGGGAAAAATTACAATCTACCTAAGATCTGATATCTAGCATCTAAAACCTAAACACGTGGGGGTAAATTATTGATTAAAAAAACGGACTCAGAAGTGGTTCAAAAACTCCGAGAAATTGTCAAAAACAATATCTGCCCCAAATGATAGAAGTTCTCTTTTTGTTTTACCGGTTGTAAAGCCGGCAGTCCATGCTCCGATCGCTATTCCGGCTTCCATATCTGTTTGTCCGTCGCCAATAACCAGGGTTTTTTGCTTCATGATACTTTCCTTTACCCCCATCTTTTTCGCGATAGTTTTAAAAAGTCCCGGGCCTTTAACTTCGATAAGACTTCCCGGGGTATTGCCAATTACAAAATCAACATAAGAGGAAAAGGATAAAAGAGAGACTTTTTCTTTAAGGATATTTGTCCTGGTACCCGACCAAATAATTATTTTGATCCCCTTAGCTTTGGTTGCTCGCAAAAAATCTTTAGCACCGGTGATTGGCTTTGGCTTAAGACCTTCAAGGCTATGCCAAAATTCATCCTCAAGCTTTTCCGTTTGTTTAATTTCTACACCGGCAAATTTTTTAATAGCTTGCCTAAACTGGTCAGAAAGCGGCGCCCCGGCAGTATTAAGATAAAAACTCTTCGTGGATTCTTTTTTTAATCCAAAGTGTTTATCGAGAGTTTTTGCAAAAGACTGGGCGTAGGCATCCATAGAATCAGCTAGAGTTCCATCCCAGTCAAAGATAATATATTCAATATCGCCAAAAGATATCTTTTTTTTCACCATCAATAAAGTATTACGTCAGTGTTTGGGTGGGGTCGAATTCATCTTGCCATCTTTAAAACAGAAGCAGTAACTTCTGGAAGAGAAGTACAGCTTTTTTCGTCGTCGATGGGGCCGGAAAAATGTCCCATTTTGTGCTTAACAATCAATTTAGCACCAAACTTCTTTTCAAATTCTTTCCCGTATTCCAAAGAAACATAAGGATCGTTATCGGAATTGATGGCGCAAAAGCTCTTAGCTCCCCTTTTGACTTTTTCAAAGTTGATTGGCTTGGTAAAAAAATTCGTCAGCTCTTTAAACCCCAAATCATCGGTAAAGCCGGCCACAAAAACTACTCCGCCAACTTTTTCTTTGCCGCTTAAGCTTTCCAAATATCTCATTATGGTGATACACCCCAAGCTGTGACCCACTAAAAAAAGATTTTCGTCAGGGTTTTTAATAGTTTCTTTAAGCTTGGGTAGCCAACCGCTAAGTTTAGGGTTGGCCGTTTCAGGCATTTCGGGCACTTGCACTTCAAAACCCTTTTTTTCAAGTTCTTTCTTTGTTTGGGGATACCAACAGTATTTGGGGTAGCCTTCCCAGGCGTGAATAATTACAGCCCTCTTCATTGTTTGAAGTATACCACTCGAAAATTTTAGAAGCCTGTCTGCCCTTGGAGGGAAGTTTTTGCTTTTGTTTAAATCGAGTTAAATAAAAAATTTAAGAATAGGTTATATATTCAGAAGGCCATATGTTCTTAAGCTCAGGAATCTGAGATAGGTGCTGTATCATAACCTCCTCTTCTATCTCTTTATAATCGGGGTTGTCTCCGAAAAGAAGTCTTGTTTCGTATTTAATGATACAAAAAGAATAAGCATGATCTTGACTTATTCCCAAAAGCCCGTCGAGAAAAACATCCAACTTGGCCGAACCTTCAGGGTCAGCATTGGGCTGCAAGCGGTAATAAACTTCATCAGCAATTTCCAATGCTAGCTCGGGAGTAACTCCGGTATGAGCTCTTTTAACCTCTTCAGCCAATTCAAAGTCTTCCGCTGGCTTGTTTGGATTTCTGAAAAGTTTAGCACTCACCTCCTCTGTACGCATAGACTTCTCCCTACCTCTTCTTTCATCCATTCTCGGAATGATCGATTCTCTTATGTGAATTTCTTTATCCTCAACTTTTGTCAGCTCTGAAGAGACAATATTATATATTTCATCAATAGAAGCTCTTTCCTTCGACATTTTCGGAAATTATACCGTTC
>JADFPI010000042.1 GCA_022562395.1 Patescibacteria group bacterium
TTTCTTTAGATGAAGCGTATTTGGATATTAGTTTTGCTGGAACATATATGAAGGCAAAAGAGTTTGCAGAAAAAACCAGAAGAAATATTTTTCAAAAGGAACAGCTTACGGCTTCCTGCGGAGTAGCTCAAAACAAGATGATAGCCAAGATAGCGTGCGAGAAGGCAAAACCCAACGGAGTTCTTGTGGTAGAACCAAGCGAAACGGATCGCTTTCTTTTACCATTAAGCATTAGGGAAATTCCAGGAGTGGGCCCAAAGACGGCAGCTGCCCTAGAGAGGTTTTTTAAGAAAAAGGACTTGAAGATACAAGATGTAAAAAAGGCAACAAAAGAGGAGCTGGTAGAATTGCTTGGAGTATTTGGAAGTACCCTTTATGAGAAGGTGCGAGGAATTGATGAAAGCCCCGTTTCTGTTGAGAATGAAATAAAGTCTATTGGCAAGGAGCATACATTTGAGAGAGACACCAGGGACGGAGAAGAGATATTCCCCGTGTTTCGGGAGCTTGCCGGCAACGTAGCTAGGGAACTAAAAGAAGAGGGGCTCTCTTTTAAGACAATAACCGTGGTGTGCAGATTCCAAGGGTTTGAGACTCATACTAAGTCCAAAACGTTAAAGGAGGGTTCAAAAGACGGTAAGTTGCTTGAAAAGGAGGCAATGCGGCTTTTGCTTAGGTTTTTAACTGAGAACTTAAAACCCGTACGTTTAGTTGGCGTGAGAGTTAAGGTTGTACAAGGAAAGGAGTAAGTACAGCGGGGTCTGACCCCGCTATGCTTATTATTTTCTCATTGAGACGACTTGGGAGCTTAGTCTCCAAAACCTTCATCGGGGTTCGATTCCTCCCGCCCCTGTCAGTTAATTTCAAAAGTCGCCATGAGGGTGGTTTTTTGGTAAGGTAAAGCAATGCTTCCTTTTGCCTCCGTCGTTATAATCAATTACAACGGAAAAGAATATCTGCAAAAGTGCTTGAATGCGCTTCAGAAAACCATACTTCCAAAACACACAGAAATTGTTGTTGTAGATGACGCGTCCACAGATGGTTCAGCGAAGATGGTACAACAAAAGTTTCCATTCGCTAAACTTGTCGTCCACAAGACGAACAAGGGACCTACAGCAGCTCGCAATACTGGCGCAAGAGAGGTAAAAGGAAATGATGTGCTTATTTTTTGCGATAGCGACGCCGTGGTTGAAATGTCTACGATAAAGGAACTCTTAATTTTGCTCGAAGACCGAAAAGACGTTGCCCTCGTTGGAGCGCGTGTTATTCCTGAAGGAGAGGAAAAAATGTGGTGGAACTTTGGATATTTTCCAAGCTTTCCCCGAGAAATTGTAGGATTTACACTCGGCTGGTTTATGAAGCGCGGTATTTTTGCCCCTCTTCTTCGAAACATAGCTCAGCATTTTGTGCTGAATTATGCAGATTATGAAAAGTCGAGAGAGGTTGATTGGGTGGTAGAAAAATGTTTTGCGGTTCGCAAAGATGTTTTTGAAAAAGTGGGCGGCTTTGATGAGCATTTTTTTATGTTTATGGAAGGGCCCGACTTGTGCAAACGCATTAAGGATTTAGGCTGGGAAATATGGTATGAGGTAAACGCTCAAGTAGTTGCACTCCCGCACGTTACTCATCCTCAGAAGCGAGAACAATTTTTCAATGAGTCTGAGGAATATTATCATAAAAAACATTCGTTTCTTATGCGAGTATCTCCTCCACTGTGGCGATTACTCAGGAAACTAAAAAACGTCAGTTATTTTCGATTAACTAAAATAGGTTCTCATATCATTCAGTGAGCGTCGTCGGACTATATTATGCTGGCGTCTGATATGCCGCTATCAGATTTAATTTCTCCCGCACCCCAGCCATATATTCACGGTCTGATAGGACGGTTATAATAAGCTTCGGACACTCACCCCAATAATAACTAAGAAAAACTAAACTCGGTTTAGGTGTGGATAACTAAACCGAGTTTAGTTTTAAAGACAATCAACCTAAAAGTTCGAAAATCGTCTCATTCAAAGAGTTTGTAAAGTTGAATCAAAAAAACCGCCTTCTTGGCGCTTCTTTGAAACTAAATCCGATTTAGTTATTCATACCTTGACTTAGTCAAGTTTCAAAGAATCGCCAAGAAGGCCGAAGGCCCTGAGGTGTCTTGAAGGGCGGTTTTTTGATATACTCAGTTTATGGCACATCTCCATGAAAAGATTGATTTTGTGGTAGGAGCTTGGATTGTTTACAAGGAAAGAATACTCTTGGTATTCCATAAGGGACAACAAACCTGGCTGCCTATAGGAGGACACATTGAGCTTGATGAGGACCCAGAACAAGCACTTTTTCGTGAGGTTCAAGAAGAGTGTGGACTTGAGATTGAAATCATTGGAGAAAAACCCCATCTGGAGAACTCTTCTACGAAGTTTCTACTGGCACCAGCGTACCTTGATATTCACCCTATCAAGAATAAACACTATCATGTTTCCTTGGAGTATTTTGCAAGAGCAAAATCAGACCAGGTTCAATTAGCTCATGACGAACACAGAGAGATTCGTTGGTTTACTGCAGCTGAGTTAGAGGACCCGCAGTATGACATTCTTTCTGCGATAAAGTTTCTTGCAAAGGAAGCTTTACAGAAAGTTTCTGCTGAAAAATAGTTCTCCTATCATCTCGCCAGCAATTCCTCCATTTGTGTTAGCATAACCTCGGGATAGGGGGTTCCCTCTACCCACCTAAAAGTTCGAAAATCGTCCCACCCGGGGAGCTTGTAAAGTTGAAACAAAGAATCGCC
>JADFPI010000043.1 GCA_022562395.1 Patescibacteria group bacterium
CAGCTTTCTCGAACAATTTTGGTGACGAATGCCTCTTAAAGTAATAGCAAGAACTTCCTGGGAATTTCGGGTTGGAATAATTATTGAAACAACTGGTTTAGTCTTCATAAGCCTCAATAATCTTTTCCACATTTTTTTCAGAGTACCTTCCTCGCGCAAAATTTCTTGCGTTATTGGATAGTTTTTTAAGCTTGTCAGGATTTTTATAAAAATCCTCAACAGTGTCTTTAATGGTTTTCGGACTTACATCGATGAACTTGCCAACTGACTCGTCCATTGCTTCAGGAATAGCTCCTCTTTTGGCTGCAATTACCGGAGTTCCGCAAGCAAGGCTTTCTAAAATTACACGACCGAACCCTTCTTCGTGAGTCGACGGCACTATCACCAAATCAGCGGCCGAATAGTAAGGGGGGAGCTTCTCATTTTCAATTTTTCCTAGGTATATCAGGTTTTTGCTTATTGATTTTTGCTTATTGATTATTCCTTCCAGCGGTCCTGCTCCTGCAATCGCAAGGTATATATTTTTCTTCCATGATTTTGCAGACTCTAATAATTCTAAAACTCCTTTTTCGACAACAAGCCTCCCTACAAACAAAACGATGAACTTCCCCTCCCAATCTAATTTTTTCTTGGCGCTCTTTACTTCTTTAAACTTTTCAAGGTCAATCCAATATGTAAATATTCCAACTTTTTCTTTTGGAATACCCAAAGACTCGATTTCCTCCACGGCCTTTGAAGATAAACCCATGGCGAAATCAGCGCTTGAAAAGATAAGTTTTACAAAACTTCTGTAAAGCCCTTTTTTTGGAAAATGATAAACGCTGTGCGTTATAATAACAACACGTTTTCTAAAAAGCTTACCCCAAAATACTCCCACTGCACCCGCGACAAGTCCGTGAGCCTGGATGACCTCCGGCCTAAAGAAGGTTAAAACCAAAGGGGTAAACAAAAAAAGTCCTGGGAAAAGATACAAATATTCCAAGATTGGCTTGTCCACTAATTGATAGAAAAATCCTGGAATCCAAGGGATTCTAAAGACTGACAAACCGCTCTTCCTTTCATAAACTTCCCAATCAGCTTTTGCCGTTAACGGCCGATAAGTGAGCACAAAAACTTTATGTTTTCTCTTTGTCAAAGCTTTTACTAGGTCATCGAGGTGAGTCTCTACTCCTCCAACATTTGGGCTAAAGTGTGCGGTTAGCTGCAAAATTTTCATATGTTTTTAATCTTCCCGACCAAATATCCGACTCCCCCGACAAACATCTCCAAAAAAAACATAGTAAACATGGCAAGGGACAAAATAGGCTTCGAAATCAGTCTTTTCCAATGTTTATAAAAAATCGGTCGTAAAAAATATATTGTCTTTGGGGAAATAACCTTGACTTTTTGTTTTTTTAGATACCTATGTGCTTTCAATCCGTAGTAATACTTTTTCTTTACTAAAGAAAATAAACTGGTAATTTTTTCGTAATGATAAATTTTAGAAGAAACTCTTGCAATTTCATAACCTTTCTTCTTAACTCTATCTGTTAAGTCCCAGTCTTCTGGCCCAGTTATCGTCTCGTCGAATCCCTTAAGTTTCTCAAAAACCTCGCTTTTAAAAAACCTCGCCGCGTCGGTTACCTCATCGCCCTCAAGATTGTAAAAAGACCGCTCATACGCTTTTACTTTCTCCCAGAAATTGGAAGCAATAGATTCTTCGAGAATAACTACTCCTGCTATTTTTTTATCCTGATTGACAACCTTGACACATTCTTCGACTACTTTTGGAGAAAGTTTCATATCAGCGTCAAGGAAAAGTAAAAATCTTCCTTTTGACTTTCTGGCTCCGTAATTTCTCTGAGCCGAGCGTTCCGGTCCTTCTAAGAAAACTTTATCCGTATATTTTTTAGCAATATCGCGTGTGGAATCACTGGAATAATTATCGACAACCACTATCTCAATATTTTTGTAAGTTTGAGCTTTAACACTTTTTAAAAGCCTCTCAATTACACCTTCTTCATTTTTTGTTGTTACTATGATAGAAATAGGCTCGCTCATGACCATATTGTACCTTTAATTTGCCAAAGGTGTATGCAATAATTCCTAAAATGAAATTATTAAACAAGTTTCTCCTTCCTACAATTTTGGCTTTCGTACTCATTTTTGCAATATCTCTCTTGGCATTTAGACCCAGTTTTGGACTAGCACTTTTTGGAGATGATTGGCTTGCGTTTTACCGATATAGGTATCATTTGGGGGAATGGTCGAATGGCGAATATTCCCTGGTTAGTTATTTGTTCACAGTATATGGAGCGCAAGACGTCGCCATGGGTTTTTTACAAAAAATCTTCAACTACGAATCACTACCCTACTACCTAGTTTCATTTATCTTGCGACTTGCAGCATCTTTCTCCATCTTTTTCCTCATATACAAAGTCACAAAAAAACGCTTGCCAGGGATTTTTGCAGCGTTATTTTTTGCGACTTCTTCAATTGGGCTCGACGCAACTAATTGGGTTTTTAATATGCCCTCATACGTCGCAATTTTCTTTATGTCTTTTTTTCTTTACTTTTTTCTAGAGTCTAGAAAAGAAAAGAAAGGATTAAAACTATTAGTATCGGGGGGATTTTACTACCTGGCCTTTGTCGCTGCAACAGTAAGAATGCATTTGCTCCCACTTGTTGTATTCGTGCTTGACATGATATGGCTCGCTAGTGAAAGGTCAAAGAAAGTACTAAAAAAAGTTTTAATAAGAC
>JADFPI010000044.1 GCA_022562395.1 Patescibacteria group bacterium
ACTCTCCGACGATTCCCTCACCTATGGCTTGCTGCCACCACGTTTCCGTCTGGCGATCGTACATGATGAGATCGGAGTGGCGTAATCTCCCGGTGGTTCCGAAGTCGAGCAGCAGCCCGTCAAATCGGCGGTCGAACGATATAGCCGTATTGCAGAGCGGGCAGTAGGTCACTACAATTTCCCTATCTGCTATTTTCTCATTGACAATTTCGTGCCAGTTAAGGATTTTGGTTGGATAGGCCCTTGCGTCTCCGTCAAAGTCTATGCCGAGAATAATATCGTCCTCCTTTATCCATATAGCTTCCTGCACAGTTTGGTATTGGGGGAAATCAAGAGGGGGGATGGCGTCCTTTGGGACATCTTGAATAATAGGAACCCCATTAACCGTAACATCAGATTGTCTGGATACAGGAATGCCCCTGGTTACAAAAACGGTTATGCCGGCCAACGCAAGAGCAATGAGCCCAAAAACTTGAAGCTTCCTTTTTTTCATTTGTTTATCTTCGCCAGGATAATGCTTCCCAACTCTTCAATAGTTTTTTGCTGGTTAATTTCTCTGGCGGTCACTAATTCTGAAAGAGCCCCGTTTTTCAGCTGAAAAACTGCAGGTAAGGTTTTATCTTTCAGTTTTGGGTACTGGCTAAAAAATTCATCCCTGTGAAGAAAGATAGCTTTGTAAGGAAGTTTTTCGACAAACTTTTTCCACTCTTTCTTCATTCCCAGGTTACCATAAGTAATTTTGCACAAATTACATTGATAAGTCTGTGGAGATATAAGTTTGTGGACGTAATCGGTCAGTTGTGCAAAAAAAGAGGAGTCTGCATTGTAGACAAAGAGTAACCGACTCGACATACTCCCCCCCAGTATATAGAGGGTTATTACTTATGTCAAGCAGTTAATTCTAATGTTATTATAAAAAAGGTGAGTGCTGCGTACTTTGCTCAACCGATATTGAGCACCCAGCTCCTGCCAAAGCAGCTTAGAAGGCAGAAAACCATTAAACATGAAGATTGATAAATATTTACTTATATTTGTTGGCGGCCTCGTTGCGGCGTCAGTTGGGTTTTATATAAAAGCACAAAATACTGAAAGAGTTACGAACGCGCCACAAGCTCAAGGGGTTGTAAGCACGGGTGAAAAAGCACCTGACTTCTCTCTCAACAATTGATGGTGGCACAATCAGTCTTTCAGAATTTCGAGGCAAAAAATCAGTGGTTCTAGATTTCTGGACGTCTTGGTGCCCAAATTGCCGACGCGATATGCCGAAGCTCAGCAAAATGTATGAAAAATACAAAGACAAGATAGAAGTAATCGGCATCAACTTACAGGAAAATCCGGCTATAGTTGAAAGCTACATTTCATCTGCTGACATTGTTTTTCCGATTGCTCTTGATCCTTCAGGACAAACATCGCGTGCCTACGACATTCGTTATACCAACACGCATATCCTTATTGATAAGGATGGTAACATTGTCAAGACAATTCCTGGCGATATCCGTGAATCTGACATTATTTCGTTGATTCAATGAAAATCTGAACCCAGTGGAGAATGCTTAATCAAAAATTAGAATTTACAAGGGAAAAGTCGAAATGGTTTTCAGATAACGGCTTCATTAAGTTATCATAAAGTTAGTGCGAAAATTGCAAGGGCCTGCCCTGAGCTTGTCGAAGGGCTTCGCTCCATTATTAATAGTTGTTGTTGCCATCGTACCTACTATTCCTATGGCGCGTTTTTGTTTCTTTCGAAGCACTAAATTCAGTCTATCACCATGGCTTGGCCGCATTTTAAAAGATAATGTTATTACTCTCTGCGCGGATGCAGATTAACTTGTGAGGGCGCTTTCCACTGCTGTGATAACTTTCTCCCACTCCATGAAATCTTCCGGTGTTATTTGGTGTAAGGTCTTTACTGATTCGGGACTTACTGATCTATCAAAAATTCTAGTGTCTAGACCTCCCAGTGATATTCTCTTGGATAAACCTTCCAATGAAATCGTTACTCCGTTATTAGAATCATACGAATGAATTTCAACATCTACACTACCATGAGCTGTTGGAACTTCAAGGGCAAGCGACCGATAATTAGGTAGTCTTGCGTCTTTTTCCCCCTTCTGGGCTAATAATGAGGCTGTCCTACCACGTAATGTTTCTACTTCCGCGAGCTTCTGCTCGTTTTCCAGACTACGCTGACGTGCTTCTTGTAAAAGTGACATTTTTAACTTACCCTCTTGACTCCTTACTCCTTGTAGAATAGAAGAATTATATAGACACTAGGATCACTAGTCAATAGGGCAGGGCAGGGCTTGAGGGCTTGATTAATCTTAGTTTCTCCTCTCATAATGAAAATGAAATAGAATGAGGCTGCCTATATCTCAGAAGGGGTTTACCACGTTCATGCAAGCTGAACGCGGCTTCGCTCCAATACTGATAGTTGTTGTTATTGCAATCGTGGCCCTAATTGGATTTGTAGTAATTGGCTCCATAGATAAATCCAAGGAACCGCCGCCGTTTATTAAAAAACTGGCAGAGGATATTGGCCGCCGGCCCGGAGGGGCCTCTGACCCGGAGGGACACGATGAATTTTCAAACTTACCTGAATGTTCTGGCCAGCAGTATAGTGTAGCTCTGGTTGATATCGACAAAATTGACTCTGTTACTCCTCTTGGAAATCTTAACCCGCCAGAGCATACCAATC
>JADFPI010000045.1 GCA_022562395.1 Patescibacteria group bacterium
CGGTCGTTTTAAGTTACGCAGAGCTACAGCCAGAATCAAGATAATGGCTACTACCAATCCGCCCAAAATGAATCCAATTGCAACATCATTGCTGTCTGGGAAAAAGCCAATTCCTACAGCAGGGATGACTACAATTATCAAGAGTGCTAACAATGTAACTTTTCCTATACCCATCATATTGTCCTAGCAAGTCCAATAACAACTTCATTTATAACAGTTGTTATACTATATGTCAATAGTCGTGGACAGAGCGGACGAAACTTGACGTAAGGACGTCGTGCCTTACGTCCCCCTCCCAACCCGATTTTGGGGCTTTATAAACAAGAACGCCCCACTGAGAAATGGGTTGTTCTCGTGGGGTCGCAGATTGATTCATTCAATAAACTCTGAAAAATTATCACGATTCCTCTCGAGGACTGTTCTCTTTACTACTAGTAGACCTCTTGTTAGATTAATCAGAGCAAGACTTTTGTTTGGATCCAAGATTGTCGCCTCGAGAGCATCAAAAATAGCGTTCAGAACCTCGTGTCGCTCTTCGGTAGTCCATTCGGGACTCACCTTGATTTTGCGTGACATTTTAATACATCTCCGTTGAATGGGAAACACTAGCTACGCCAACCATACTCTATATACATGTATTGTAAACAGCTATAACTAAAGCGATTTTAGGGCTAAAAATATTAAAATAAAGAAGCCCCGATAGAAACTTTTGGGAGCTTCTTCGGGACTAAAGTTGCGATTCTTAGCTAGCGCCAATACATTCAGCGAAATCGTCCGCTAAGAGATGAAGATGAGCCAAACCCTTACGTGTGGAAATGGTGAACTCTTGAGAGTTTGCTTTTCCACCTACCCTTTCATCACCTAGGTGAAAGCCTTTGAAGTTTCTGGTATTGCACGTTACACCAAGTCTTTGCGCAATCTCCGAGTTACTCATATCAGCTCTTGTCCTGTATCTTTTTACAGACAACATGGCGTGTGCAGCTTGAAGTGCAAGCCGAGGATTTTTAACTTCCCCATACGGCATTGATGGATTTCTTCCACGTTTTTTTTGCCAGGCAGCATGGGCTACAACATAACCAGCTGAACCGACTTTGTGGTGGCGAAAGTATTGTCCCTTCATGGTAATCTCCTGCGAGTGAATTGTGGTATACGAGCTAGCAGCAAATTACCACATAATTAAACTAGTGTCAATGTTTGTGGACATAACGCATGAAACTTGACGTCAGGACGTACGTCCTGACGTCCCCTCCCAACCCTGTTTTCTCTGGAACAAATGTAGGAGCAAGTTTCTCAAGCGATTTTATGGGCTAAAGAGTATTGAAGCTGACGAAAGTATGGGTTGGTCTCTACTCAATGTCTCGTAAGTGAGACTCTGTGTTTTATTCCTTCCTTATCTTTTACCACTATAACCCTACGGCCCTCACCTGGCTCCGGATTTCTCACAAAGAGAATTGTTGAAATATCTGCGTCAGGCACGATGTTCTGGATCATTTGTACGTCATGCATATCGAACAAAAGCTTACCCAACTTTTTTTCCATAAGAGGACCAAGGTCTCTCATTATCCTTTCTTCAAGGGATAGGTCATCTTTTTTACTCATTGGAATCTCCAATACACTGTGTGATTTCTAAAAACAGCTTATGTGAGTATGAGTTGATTGTCAAACAAGAGTCGATTTTGGAGTTAAAAATATTAAAATAAAGAATCCTTGCTTTAAAGCAAGGATTCTTTTTGTGGACCTTAATAACCGCATGTGGACTGTAGTGGATCTAGTTGGAACTAGATTATTGCTTTTTTAAATCAAATTTCGGATTCCAAAGAATAATATCAACTTTCCTCTTGCCACTTAAATTCCATCTATGTTTAATTGGATAACCTAATTTATAGCTATTGCTGATAGCTTTACCGTTCCCAATAAAGATTCCTATGTGCTTGTGGATATCATTGTCTCCGAAGTCTGTTTTCTCCCAAATCAAAATACATCCCATTTTAGGATTTTTGACTTCTTTCCAACCCGACTCTTTTAAGTCCTTTACAGTGGAATCAACTGTTGTGTGAACCTCTTTTATAAACTTAGGGAGTGCTAGTACCGATGAAACGTAAAACGCACAAGAAAGTTCTCCGTTTCGCATTATGTCGGTTTTTTTGCCGTTTACTTTTGCATAGAAATTTTGAAACAATTTTGATCTAACACTGTTTCTGACAACAGCTAAATAAGTCTCAAAAATCAACGGTATTACCTTTTGTTTGTTGTTTTGCGTAGACATATATAGATACAAGTAGTTTATCATGGACTTGGCGGACATAATGCACGAAACTTGACGCAAGGCACGACGTCCTGACGTCGCCCTCCCAACCCGATTTCCTGACCAAAAATATTAAAATAAAGAATCCTTGCTTTAAAGCAAGGATTCTTTTTGTGGACCCATGGAATCGGTCACGAGTCGCTAAGTATTTTGCTTCGATAACTCGCAAAATTCTAAGGCTCGCGACCCCGACTCAGCGCTCTCTCGTGCCTTAGCACGCGCACTTCCGTCTTTCGATTCCTGTCGTGTCCGCGCTCCGCGCAGCGGTGGACCCCAACAAGCGTCTGGGAGACGCTTGTTGCTTCCTCGAAGAGGAAGGCACA
>JADFPI010000046.1 GCA_022562395.1 Patescibacteria group bacterium
CTCTAAGTTTGGCCTAACTGGAGGTAAAAGGAGGTGTCCGTATGAAACCGGGTAAGATGGTTCTTTGCTATGATTTATTTTTTGTAATTTTGCCATTTTTATACATTTCCAAATACTCCTCGATTGGTTGTTCCATCGTTAATAACAATTCTTGTTTAGTTTCCATCATCACCCCATAATCCCCTAGGGACTGTCCCGTCATGAAGGGTTATACGAACATTCACTCCATCAATAGTAACTCCACCATTACCAGATTTAGAGAATATCCTTCCCTGCATATCCACCGTAAAAGGCGCATTTACAAAGTCAGCTGCTCCCAACCATATCCCTTCCTCACTTGAGCCAAATACCTTGTCCCCATAGCCTCGCTTGAAGACGTTGGAATACATTTGAAGGCCACCCATTCTCTCTCCTAAAGGGAGTGCTCCTGCGACAAAGGGTACTTCTAGCTCGCGCTCTGCAATGGGTATCTTAAACTTTGGACTTAAATCTTTAATTTTAGGCACAATGTTACCTTTCTTGATAGATTCCCAATAAAGTTATTTTTCTTATTGGACAAGCATTTGTCGTATTTCCATTAGCCCAGTCCGCAATCACCCTGACGTCTGGCGCGGCCTTTAAATCTATACTTTTAAAAACGTGCCTTGTTTTATTTGTGGTCTTAACCTCCAAAACACTTGAAGTCTCGGCTCCCTGATCACCTTCCACAGTAATGTCACATTGAGCATTAGCCCCTAAAGCTTTGGTACTGACAATAATAGTATGTATCTTTCCCAAGTTCCTGCCATTGGTTATATCCACCAAAATACTTTTCCAGTTAGAATCGAGAGAAAATCCACTAAACTTGGCTAGACTATGGTTAGTATCACCATCAGACGAGGCAATTAAGGGTGTGCCAAAGGGTGATGCAATTCCCCCTATATTTGCGTACCCTCCGTCTGCAAGAGTTGATATTTGAATGGGCAGCTGCTCAACCGGCGCGCCGCAAGACATAATATCCCCACCCGAAACAAAAAGAATGGTGTTTTTATAGAGAGCCTTTTGTCGATGGTCAGGTAAAGTGACTTTAAAGTAGCGAAGCGGTTTTAGCTGTCTTCCAGAGAGCCAGCCAATAGAAAATCCATCAGCGGTTTTGTCCTCATAAGCCACATAGATAATGCCGTTTAAGACATATAAAAAACCTATTCTTTGGTCGCCCAAGCCCGCCTCGTCTGAAAGAACGCTAGAAATTGCCGAGCCGTCATATAAATAAACTTGCCCTCTTTTGCCTTCACCGAAATTAACCGCAATCCACCAGACGTTGGAATGAAATACCACGTCAGCCACTTCACTTCCCTCTCCAAAATCCAACTTTTGCACGTCAAGTACGGCCAACCCTTCAATAAACACTCCCAAATACCTACCATTGCCAAAAACCATTCTATCCTCTTTTACGGCCGAAGGGTGTAAAGCCTTTTCAAGAGCTTGGTCTGTGACAGAACCCCAAGTGTGATCTATCACCTCTGTTGACAGCGGCATTTTTATAATGTCTCCACCTGAAGATTTGTTGAAAAACCCATAAAGATTAGCTTTTAGCCGGACGACACTCTCGCCCTCTGTCATATTGGTCACTGCTTGTTGCCAGCTTGGTGTTCCACCGCTTATGACTGCAGTTGAACTCAATTTGAACAATTTAGTTGCTCCTATGGCAAAGGTAGTGTCAGTAGCGGTAGGCTTGTCTAGGATGTGTCTGATGAGCTCTGAGACCACACCAGACTGGTCTCCGTTGGTCAAATTTGCTAATGCCGGGGATTGAGTGAGAAAGCCAGGGTTGGAGATAATGTCGGCCTTAGCTTCAGAACTTTGACCCTTATTTCCAATAAAAGTTTTCGAATCCAGATGAATCAAGGGTGAATTACCTTCGTTGAAACTCGAAAGATTTATTTCGAAATCTATATCAGGCATGCATAACCTCCTTTGCTACATCTCCACGTTCAACGCCATCATACTTTCTATGACAAGGAACACATAGCCTTAACCAGTCAGACAAATCTCTTTTATATTCCCCACTTTTATTCGCCCAGTGAATTTCTCTACCTGATAAGCCATTAACTCCGCAATGTTCACAAGTATCTGGTCTTCCAAGGTGTTTCTTTACCCACATGTGTAATCCACCATATCCCACCTCATTGCCTTTCCAGGCAAGAGCCTTTTCTTCAATATAAGATTGATGATTCTTGCTTATTTTCCTTTTTGTTTTCTCAGAAAGTTTTTTACCTTTTCGTGCTTCACTCATCTTTTTCCTTGTCTCTTCAGAAAATATTTTATCTTTGTGTGCTTCGATCATTTTACTTTTTGTTTCTTCAGAGTGGCGGAAACCAGCGCGAGACAATGTTCTTTTACGGATTGCTTCCGCAGTAATTTTCATTAACCCCTTTGTTCCTTTATGCCAAGGAGTGTGTCCTTTTTGAAATTGCCCAGGGCGAGGTTTGGCAAACAAACAACCTGGAGAACAGTAATACTTGCCCACCCCTCGATAGGGCTGCTCACACTCTTGACAATTTTGTTTGTAAATTTTTGGCATTTATTGAATAACCGGCTGTTTAACT
>JADFPI010000025.1 GCA_022562395.1 Patescibacteria group bacterium
TTTACTTCATAATCTTCTTCCGGTTCTAAAATTGGATAGTCAATTCTTGTAGTAATTTGGTCAGGATATTTAAGGTCTAAAAGTACTGCGCCGAGTCTATATTTTTTGTCCTCTTTGGAAAGACCATGGTAGAACAAAAACCATCCTTCTTTGGTTTTTATCGGAGGCCCGCCAATTCCAAGCTTTTCACTATCCCATTTTCCTTCTCTTGGGCCCAATAAGATATCCCCCTTAACCCATTCATTTTCTCCAAATTCTAAATCATCAACAAAGTCGATCCAAATACAAGGGTCGATTCTGTGAAGGATCACATATTTTCCTCTAATTTTTTCTGGAAATATGCACGCGTTTTTGTCGTCAACTCCCGGCGGGGAAATAAGTATCGGCCTTTTCCAATTCCAGCGTTTGTTGAGAAAATCATCTACGCTTATTGAAGTTAATGCTACTCGCCAAGGATTTTTTGCATCA
This sequence comes from Patescibacteria group bacterium, assembly GCA_022562395.1. GTDB lineage: Bacteria > Patescibacteriota > Microgenomatia > UBA8517 > UBA8517 > JADFPI01. The sequence goes on from JADFPI010000025.1 coordinate 469, forward strand.
TATGCCGTATAGCACATGTAATATCTATCATCTATCTTAGTTATCCTGGGATCCTCGCAGCCAGAAAAACCGGGCTTAGCCTTTTTTTCAAAGGGCTCTCGTGGTGTATAAATTGGCTCGGCCAGCCGTTCGTCAATTCGGAGGCCATCATGGCTTACCGCGTATCCTAAAACCGAAGTGTCGTCCTTGCCCATTGCTCTATAGACTATGTGAACTTTCTTGTCTTCATAAATTGCGGCTGGATTAAGAGTATATTTTGATTCCCATGTATGTTCCGGAATAGGCTTTATAATGGGATTTCCTTTAAATCTTTCTAATTTTATTCTTCTTCCTTCCCTGTCCTCTGGGCTCGAAAGAATTTCCGCCAAAAGGTCATCTAGTTTAACTGTTGCTAGGGCAACGGTTGTGTCCGCCGCTCCGTAATAGATGTATAGCTTATCGCCTACCACTACTGCGCCGGAGGGAAAAACGACATTAGGGACGTTTCCGTAAAGTTCATAGTCATCGTCCGGGGTTAGAAAAGCATCTTTGGTTCTTCCTACAATCTTTAGAGGATTTTTCAAGTCTAGTAAAAGCGCCTCGATCCCAAAAGTTCTTGGGGAGGACAGGTAGTTTTTGATGTAAGAGTAAATAATCAGCCAACCGAATTTTGTTTTGATAGGGGGAGCGCCTACCTCGATGTGGTCATTGGCATTTCTTAGAAGATGAAGCGTGTGGGGTTCGAGGTTTGCATACCATTTTTCCCAGTAACTTGGAGACCAAATTTGTTTTTCATTATCAAAGGAGGCAATAGAAATTTTTGCCGGCGGTCTGTCGGTATCAACCGTTAAAATTGTATAAATTTTGCCGTTTATTTTTTCGGGAAAAACGGCCATGGCCTTGGAGTTGAAAGTGGTAACGGGGTGTTTTTCGATATTTTTGAAATCATGGGTTGTCGCGACGCCCAATTTAATTCCTTCTGCACTGAATGGAAAAGTCGAAAGGGCGGTGTAGAAAATAAAGTATTTGTCGCCTAATTTTGTTACTCTTGGGTCCTCGCAACCGTATTTTTCCCAGTCGTATTCGGGCTTGATAAGCTGTCGTTTGGCCGTAAAGTGGACTGCGTCTTTTGTTTTTGCATAGCCGATGGTTGAAAGATTCGCCGAAGACATCGCTCTGTAAACTGTGTGATAATAGTCCTTATTTTTGGCCAAACTTGCGTTAAACGCCCCCACTTCCTCCCAACTGTTTTCCTTGTCTGGTTTGAGGACGGGGTTTTCCCAGTGGCGTTTAACAATAAGCATTTTAAATTTAGGCCTGTGCGGCGTTAATAGGAGTCAAGTGTGCATTACCAGAGTATTTTAATTGGTCGACGAATTGGGAAAGATTGGCCTTTGCCCCGCAAACTACCGTGTCGGCTGCTCCATAGTAGATAAAGAGTTCTCCGTCTTTATTAACTGCGCCGCAGGGATAAACAACTCCTGCCTTGTGACCTTCATTTTCGTACCATTCATCGGGCGATAAAATCGGGCTTTTTGATCTTGCTAAAACGTGCGTTGGTTCCTCAAGGTCCAAAAGCATTGCGCCCATTTTGTAGCGTCCGGGGTCGTTATCTCCAACTGCTTGATAAATGACAAGCCAGCCGTCTTTGGTTTTTATAGGAGGAGGACCTACCCCTATTTTTCTACTGTCCCACGCGCCGTCGCCAGGGCTAATTTTGTACTGCCCTTTAAGCCATTTAGTTTTTCCGTCAAACTCCAGGCTGTCTACATAGTCGACAAGTATGTGAGGATATATTCGATGAAAGATTACGTATTTGCCCTTTACTTTCTCGGGTAAAATTGACGCGTTTTTATCGATGACGCCGGGCGGTGAAATTAAAACGGGCTTTTCCCATTTATCGAAGCGCTTGTTTAGAAAATCATCGTCTTTGATAGAGGTTAAGGCAATTCTGGGGTGGCTGCTTCCGTCATAGGCCACGTAGGTCATATAGAATCTATCTTTAATTCTCATGATTCTTGGGTCTTCACAGCCTCCACCGCCACCCCCACCGGACATATAGGCAAGGGAGCAAATTGGGGATTTGGGATTGGCCAGTTCGAAATGCTCTGAAGGTACATAAATCGGCTCAGTATGCCTTTCGTCAATGTGTATGCCGTCCTCGCTTGTCGCGTAGCCCAGGACTGAAGTATCACTATCACCAATGGCGCGATAGATTAAGTGAACTTTTCCTGCCTCATAAATTGCCGCCGGATTAAATACAGCCTTTGATTCCCAAAAGTGCTTAAGGATAGGTGAGAGCATTGGGTTTTTGTGAATTCTGTCAAGAACTATTGGCGGGACGAATTCTTTAAACTCCAATACTTCCGCAATTGGCGGGAGTTCGTAAGCTAGAATTCCTTTTTCTGTATCTTGCCAGTAAGAAATTAGCCTTCCTCCTAAATTGACGATTCCGATTGGTTTGAGTTCTTTTTGAGCGAAAGCTCCACGCCAAATACTTTTTTCAGGCTCCCATAAAAGTTTGTGGGGGTCTTTTTTAGAATAAAGTGCAGTCTTTATTGAATAGGAAACGTGCCCGGGCGCAGTTTTTCTTTCATAATAAACAAGCTGGATTCCCTCGCTAGTTGTAATTATTGTTCCTATTGATAAGCTTGCCGATTTACGCAAAGGCTTGATAAGAGTTTCTGTGTCTGACCAGATTTTAAGGTTTTTGGAAAAGGCCATTTTGAGTGAGCTTTCACCGTAAATGAGCACATAGCGGCCTTTGTATTTATAGTCCGGAACAATCATGCCCACCTCGTTAATTTCCGCTACATTTCCTAGCTTTTCCCAGCTAATTGAATCTTCTGATTGAGCAACGGCAAGGGAAAATTTGGTGCCTAGCTTCAATTTGTAAGTTAGGAGGTTTTTTGAACCTGATTTTGAGAAGCGAAAATCGCTTAACTTGGCAATATTTTCGTTTTTTCCATTTATCTTAATTTTGGGGGATTTTTTGACTCTTTTAAAGTTGAATCCGTCTTCGCTTTCATCAAGCAGCAAAGTTGGTCTCAATTTTTTAGGCACTGATGAATATAGAAGTATTTTTTTATCTTTAACAGCAATCCCTAATCCATAAGGCGTTGACATGGCAGTTTAAGCCCACTAGGGGCCTAATTTCATACTAGCACTACTTAAGATAAACCCCAATATCCTGTTTGCAATTACCCCAAAGGCCAGCCTACTTTTGTATAATTGTATAATCAATTATTCATGGCTAAAAGAATGTCAAAAAGGCAATTTCTTGACTCCTTCCGCCATGTTCCTCGAGTTGCCGTTAATTTACTCATAACTGGTAAAAGAGGGGAGTTTCTTTTAACTAAGCGCGCAATTTCACCGAGAAAAGGGACTTGGCACCTCCCGGGGAGCTTTCTTATGAAGAAGGAAAGTTTAAAAGAGTGTATCCTAAGAGTTGCCAAGGAAGAGCTCGGGATAGAGATTGAAAAGGAAAGTGTTAAACTTTTGGGAGTATATGAGGATATCGATAAAGACCCAAGGGGACACGTGATTGATCTAGTTTATTCATATAAGGTTGGAAGGAAGGTTGATTTTGAACTCGGAAAAGGCACGAAAGAGGTAAAATTCTTTGCAAAAATTCCCGGAAAAATTGGTTTTACCCACGGGGAAGTATTGAGAGAGTTGGGTTATGAATATACTTATCTTAAAGTGAAGTTGTAGCTTTTAAGGTATTCGTATATACCCAAAATGTTATTTTTAAAACTGCAAACTAAAGTATTTTGTGCATATGAAAGATAAAAGTGAAGAATATTGGAAGAAGAAGTTAACTCCTGAACAGTTCCAGATTTTGAGAGAAAAGGGGACCGAGCCGGCTTTTACAGGAGCGCTTCTAAAAAATAAAGACGGTGGGATGTATCACTGTGCTGCTTGTGGTACTTCTTTATTTTCTTCTGACACAAAATATGACTCTAAAAGTGGCTGGCCGAGTTTCTGGGAGGCGGTGGACAAAGAAAATATTGAGCTAAAAGATGACAAGAGTTTATTTATGAAACGTACGGAAGTTGTATGCAGCAATTGTGGTTCACACTTAGGGCATTTATTTGAAGATGGCCCAAAACAAACTGGTTTACGATACTGTATTAATTCCACTTCCCTTAGCTTCTCTCGCGAAAAGAAAAAAGATAAATAGCCCTATAGGAATTGACTTCTGCTATACCTCAAGGTAGAATACCGCTTCTGGTGTGCTTTGGCTAAGGCCTGTAATATGCTTAGGCAATTGCCAGTGCACGCACCTACACAACTTCGAAGGCAAAGTTCAACCAAAGGGAGGTTGAGATGAAACTGCAAAAAGAGTTCGTAACCGAGACAACCGAACGTGCTCGAAGCAGGGTAACTCCGTGGCATTTCCTACTTGTTTTCTTGCTGGTTCTACTTGCAGGTCGGCTATTCAGGCCTGCCTCGGCTGCCCGAGCTACTGGTGACGATTGCCCCAATGCAAGGGAGCCTTGGAGTCAAACGGGTAGGGTTTATGCACTTCTCGAAGACGGCAGGCAAATTTACTTGAACTGCGGTGAGATTTCAGAGGTTGAATCAGGCCCATTCGACAGCGTTTCTCTTGAAGAGGAAGTTTGTTTTCTTTCGGAGACAATTTCCGGTTGGAGTCCTAAGCTTCAAGCGAAGTGGTACGAAGTCCGACAACACTGCTCATCAATCAACCGCTATGCCTCAATGTATGACATTGATGTGGATTTGGTTGCGGCCGTCATGATGCAGGAAAGTGGTGGTTGGTCCGGAGCAGAAAGTGTTGCCGGCGCGCAAGGCGCGATGCAAGTTATGCCATTCCACTACTGTTCATCTTGGGACCCTGTCGAGAACATCGACTGCGGTGTCAAAATATTGGCTGGTCATGTCAATAGAGACGGTGTGGAGGCAGGACTAGCTGCGTACAACGCTGGAGTGAGAGGTCGTGACGAATTCGGCAATGGCTGGGATTTTTCTCGGGCAGTGTTGGCAATCTACACGAAGATTCAGTAGTTAAGAAACTAAATCAGATTCGAAGTTGTGAATACCGGCCGGGGTGAACGTACCTTTTTAAGGTGCAAGTAGCCCCGGCTTTTTCATTCTTGGGATATAATTAAATCAAATTAAGTTCTGCCCTGCAGAGCAGGGTCCTGCTTTGCAGGAAGTTTTAACATCCTGAGTTTTTTTCCATGTTCTTATTAATTGATAAACCAAAAGGGATTACTTCTCATGACGTTGTTGATGAAGTTAGAAAAATTACCGCAGAGAAACGCGTCGGTCATGCAGGAACGCTAGATCCTAATGCAACCGGTCTTTTAATCATTGGAGTAGGTAGAGATTCAACCAAGCACCTGGGAAAAATTGCCAAAGATACTAAAAAAACTTATGAGGCCGAAATCTATTTGGGCGAGGAACGTGATACGGATGATAGAGAGGGTGTAGTAGTTAAAAAGAGTAAAGGTGTCCTCCCGCCAGAGGAAGTGGAGATTAGGCTAATTCTTACAACATTTCTTGGCGAGCAAGAACAAACACCTCCTGTTTATTCGGCGATAAAAATCAAAGGAAAAAAGGCATACGAGTTGGCCAGAAAAGGCAAGAAAGTTGATATTAAGCCTAGAGAAATAGTAGTTTACTCGATTAAAGTAGTTGATTACAAATATCCGCTACTTAAAATTAAAACTACCGTTTCCAGCGGAACATATATTAGAGCACTTGCCAGAGATGTTGGGAAAAGATTGGGGATGGGAGCTTATCTCAAAAACTTGAAACGAACAAAAATAGGCGAGTTTGATTTAAAAGAAGCGGTTAAATTAAAAGATTTAAAGATATGAATTCTTTTTGGGCAGTTTTTCTTGGAGTTCTTCAAGGATTTACAGAGTTCTTGCCGGTATCTTCATCCGGGCATTTGGTTATTGCTCAAAGTTTGATACCCGGGTTTAGTCAACCCGGGGTGCTTTTCGACGTTGTTTTGCACGCAGGAACCCTTTTTGCAGTTGTCGTTTTTTTTAGAAAAGAAATACTAAAGATGAACACGAAAGAGATAACTTATTTGGCCATAGGGACTATTCCGGTTGCGTTTTTAGGTTATTTTTTCCAATCTAGCATCGAGGGTCTTTTTAAAAGTATTCGACTGGTTGGGGCAGCTTTATTAATTACGGGGATTGTAAATTTATTAACTAATAGAACAAAACCTCAAAAGAAGGCGTTGAAGGTTAAGAGTTCATTTCTGGTTGGTTTAGCACAGGCTTTTGCTATAATTCCCGGGATTTCCCGCTCTGGTTTAACAATTTTTGCAGGAGTAACGCAGGGGATTAGTAGGAAAAAAGCAGCCCAGTTTTCTTTCTTACTTTCAGCCCCAGCGGTACTTGGGGCAAACATTTTACAAATTGCGACCCACGCTTTTGAACCAGGGGTGGAATTTGTGTATTATTTTGCGGGATTTTTGGCTGCATTTGTTTCCGGAATTTTTGCAATTGGGGTTGTTTTGAAACTGCTTTTTTCAAAAAGATTTAACCTTTTTGGTTATTACTGTATTTTACTGGGGGTTTTGATTTTGTTTTTATCCTAGGGAAGTGAAAGGATTTTGGGGATAAAAAGAACTAGCCCAACTATTACGGCTAAAAGTGCTGCGAGAAAAACAGCGGCGGCTGAAACATCTTTTGCAATGCGAGCCTCCTCACTTATTTTGGGACTTACCAAATTAACTATTGACTCCAAAGTTGTATTTACGAGTTCCAATAGAAGAACCAATGTAATTGTGAATGCAAGAAGAAGCCATTCTACTGTAGTAAAACCAAGAATAGAAGCCGTAATTAAAGTTGCAAGTGCAATAATTATGTGGATTCTGAAGTTCGGCTCTTTTTTGACAGCAGTTTTAAGACCTCGGATTGCATAGCCGAAACTTGCTGTTGGAGAGTGGTTTTTACTCATATACCTAGAGTATATCCAAGACGCTTCGTTTTAGCTAGAATAGTTAAGAGGAAATTAGTTGTGTAGAAAATGGGAATTAGTTTAATAAGCCAATTTCCAATAGCCATTTTCCATTACCAATTCCTGCCTGCCGGCAGGCAGGTCTAATTTCCAAATAGCCAATTTCTAACATGCCTAATTTACTAATCACCTTCATTGCCAGTTTTCTTATCTGGTTTATGTTTGGCGGGCTTTTCTTTCTTTGGTTTGTAGATGGAAAGATAAGGAAAGAGCAGGTCGTACATGCCCTGGCCTCTTCGTTTTTAGCCTGGATTGCGGCACAACTTATCAAGAGTTTAATGCCGATGGAAAGACCGTTTATCTTAAACAATTTACCAACTTTGACCCTAACTGTCCCGGCAGATGGCTCTTTCCCTTCGGCGCACAGTGCAGCGGCGTTTGCCTTGGCTATTGCTATTTGGCTACATAATAAGAAAGTAGGAACACTTTATCTTTTGGCTGCACTTGCAGTTGGAATTGGGAGGGTTTTTGGCAACGTTCATTACCCTTTGGATATATTAGCTGGTGCAATTTTAGGAAGTTCCGTTGCCTTTGTTACCGAAAAACTGCATCTGTCTAAATTTATAGGCTTAAAAAAATGAGAGGGTCGACCCATTCGACAAGTCATTCGACTCTGAGGGATTAGCCCTCAGGCTCAGACTCGAAAAGCTCAGGGTCAAGTCTGAGTAAAATCAAAGACTTGACATTTAGCAGACCTATTGCTAGACTGCTAGAATTAGAGTAAGACATGAATCCTGCAAATAAAAAAGAAAAACGCACAGTACCGGTGGTTGCCATCCGCGGTTCTGTTATTTTCCCCCGAACGGACAGCTTATTGAGCTTCGGAAGACCTAAATCTTTGGCCGCAATTAATTCAGCATTTCAGGAAGATAAAGTTATTGCCATTTTTACCCAAAGAGACGCCAAGATTCACAATCCAACAGAGAATGATTTGTATAAGATTGGGACTATTGCCACAATTGCCCAAATGATGTCCACAGAGGGGGAAATTCATGCCCTGGTTCGTGGTCAGGCCAGAATAAGGCTGGAAGAAGTTATTTCGAAAGAGCCTTTCCTTCTTGGAAAAGTTTCAGAAATAGACGAAAGGCAAGGCGATAGTATTGAGGCAAAGGCCTTGAGTAAAAAACTTTCAGAGCTTTTCAAAAAGGCAATCAATCTAGGAAAATCTGCGGAGATAATGACAGTAATGAGACTTGTTTCAGGCAAGGTCGGACCTGGAGAGCTAGTTGATCAAGTTGCCTCCCTCTTGGAGATTAAGGTATCAGAAAAACAGAAACTTCTAGAAACGATATCTGTAAAGGCGAGAATAAAGAAAGTATTAGAGTATCTTGCACACGAAACAAACATTCTTGATGTTGAAAAGACAATATCTTCTAAAACCCAAAAGCGCTTTGAAGACCAAATGAGAAAGGCCATGCTTCGAGAAAAGAAAAGGACTATTGAGGAGGAATTAGGTGAAGAGGGAGGTCTGGAGGCAGATGAGGTAAAAGAATATAAAATGAAGATTAAAAAGGCCAGGATGCCTAAAGAGGTAAAAGAAAGGGCCCAGAAAGAATTAAAAAGGCTTTCTCAACTATCGCCTCACAACCCCGAAGGTGGATATATAAGAAATTATCTTGATTGGTTTGTTGAAATGCCTTGGAGTAAAACCTCTCCCGATAATACTTCGATAAAAAAAGCAGGTAAAATTTTGGAGGCCGACCACTTTGGTCTTAAAAAACCAAAGGAGAGAATTTTGGAGTATTTGGCTGTCATGAAAGTAAAAAAGAGCGCCGAGAAAAAGAATAAGAAGAAAAAGAGCGAAGACGTGGCCGAAAACCAACCTACAATCTTGTGTTTTATCGGGCCGCCCGGTGTTGGAAAAACTTCAATTGGAAAATCAATAGCAAAAGCATTGGGGCGAAAATTTGTAAGAGTATCTCTTGGCGGTATACGCGATGAGGCAGAAATACGTGGCCACAGGAGAACTTATGTTGGTGCGCTTCCCGGGCGAATAATTCAGGGGATTAAAAACGCAGGCACAAAAAACCCAATTTTTATGCTAGACGAGATAGATAAAATTGGCGTCGATTTTAGAGGAGACCCATCATCTGCCCTTCTTGAAGCTTTGGACCCAGAACAAAACAGAGAGTTTTCTGATCACTATTTAGAAGTCCCATTTGACTTGAGTGAAGTAATGTTTATATGCACCGGAAACGTTTTGGAAACGATCCCACCCGCCCTTCGGGACAGGATGGAGGTAATTACGTTTCCGGGCTACACCCAAGATGAGAAATATAATATAGGACGTAGTTTTTTATGGTCAAAGCAATTAAGGCTTCACGGTCTTACAGAAAAGAATATAAGTATCGATGAGCGAGCCCTTAACGAGATGATAAATCGCTACACCCGAGAGGCTGGGGTTCGGAATTTGGAACGCAGCATGGCAACGGTTTGTAGAAAAATTGCCAGGTTGGTAGCTGAAAAAAAGAAAACTCCTAAGAAAATAGGAGTGAAGGATATAAGGAAATTTTTAGGTCCTCAGAAATTCAGCTCACTTATTGCTGAGAAAAAGAACGAGGTCGGTATGTCGACGGGGCTTGCGGTTACTGCTACAGGAGGGGAGATATTATTTATTGAGGTAGCCTTAATGCCGGGAAAGGGGAAGCTCACTCTTACTGGTCAGCTGGGGGATGTGATGAAGGAGTCGGCAAAGGCCGGTTTTACCTGGACAAAAGCCCACTATCTTAACTTAGGGCTAAGTGAAGATTTTGCCAACGGAATAGATGTTCACATACATGTTCCGGAAGGCGCTGTTAAAAAAGATGGCCCATCTGCTGGAGTTGCAATGGGAATAGCTCTGGTATCTGCCCTAACAGGGATTCCAGTGAAGCGAACAGTTGGAATGACAGGAGAGGTAACTCTAAGAGGAAGGGTACTTGAGATAGGGGGCGTAAAAGAGAAAGTTATTGCGGCGCACAGGGCCGGATTAAAAACTATAATCTTGCCAAAAGATAATAAGAAAGACTTAGAAGACATTCCTGAAAAGACTGTTAAAGACATAAAATTTGTCTTTGTGAAGGAATTCGAAGAAGTTTTGGAAGTTGCAATGACGAAGTGGCCGGTAGTAACTGGAGTAAAAAACAAAACTCCTCTTCGTCCATCAATTTTAATTGCAAATTAAGAAAATTTTTCATTCCTAACTCTTTCCATTCAAGATATTTCCTGCACCCGTATTGACAGTCAAAACCTCACACGCTAGATTGATGATATAGATTTTAATACTACTTAATGAGACGGGTCGACAAGTTTTCTAAGATTATTTTATGCGTGGCTCTTATTTCCTCTCTGTTTATATCTCAAACAGCTTCTGTTTATGCGGCAACTTTTACCGCCGGTATGTCCAAGCGCTCGGCCCCGGGCCCCTTCACCGCCGCCCCGATTGTCCAGGGAGATTGGGCTTCAACAACCCCAGAGGACATCATCAGTTTTTCCAAGGGCAACCTTATTTTTGCGGACCTTAGCGATAATATTAAACGTGTATTCTATGAAACCTTTGAACAAACCCAAGGTTCTATTGTCTTCTGGATAACTCCGGAGTGGGATGGAAATGATGGCAAAGAACATATTATTTTCACAGCTGGTACTCAAAACACTAATGTCGTAAAGAAGACCACGAGCAACACTTTGCTTTTTGATCAAGGTTGGGGTAGTAATATGAGCGTAGACATCTCTAGCTGGGTAGCGGGTACTACTTATAATGTAGTAGTCCGCTGGGATAGAAAAAACACTTTGGATGGTACTAACTATTACTCAATTAGTATCAACGATGTGCACTCATTTGGGAATAGTTCGATTGGCAGTAATTCTCTTAATGTTAATAATCCATATGTAGGGAATTATCCATCACCTAACGGTGAAAATCCCGCGAATGCGATTATTGAAGGTTTAACTATTTATCGCAGACCTTTATATGACGGAACAAATGGAATTGATGTAGGCAACGGGGATGAGATTGCGGCAATTTACAACTCCGGCTCGGGGCAGGATCCAACACTTACTACCGGTAGCTGGGATGTGGTTTTTGCCCTGCCTACTAATTCTTCAGTAGGTGCTCTATCTACCGGTACCGGAGAAGCCTGGAGTCATCCCCACTCTTCAAATCTCATGTATGACACGACTACCGATACCGGAGGTTTTATGTTAAATGGAACTTATACCACCGATTCGTGGGCAGATGAGGGTACTCCGTCAACAGTTGCCGCCCTTGCAACCGGAGAAAAAATATTTGCCGGAGGATATAAAACCACAAGTGATGCGGTAGATGAAGGAATATATTACTCAGAGACTGTAACAGCAGGTGATGATTGGGTTATTCGTGCGTTAGGACACAGTGATGGAACATGTGATCCGAAAGTAATTCTATATGACCAGACCGGAACAGCTGAAATTGGTTCTCTGACTGGAACAACAACCAGTGACCGAGATACTCCTGATGTTTATTTATTTACCGGCGAGGCCCCAACAAGCTCGACCGAGCTCAGAGTGAAGCTGATTAACACCGCCGCCTCCGGCACCTGCTTCTGGCACCAAGTGGAACTTTTGGCCAACGAATTTACCAAC
>JADFPI010000047.1 GCA_022562395.1 Patescibacteria group bacterium
TGCTCAGACGAATCTGTCGGAAGAAGAGCGGGCGACGAGATTTACCACTCGGTTAACGAAGTGTCTTTTCCTGTCACGTCTGATGTTACCGAAATTGAATCGTTCCTGAATCAACAATCAAACCGCGTCATATTCTCCACCTATCATTCATCACCCTTGATTTCGGAGGCACAGTCACTTTCTAAAAATTCAATTTTTGATTTAGTGATCGCAGACGAAGCCCATCGATGTGCAGGTGTATCTGAAACCTATTACGCAGCTGCGCTAGATAATTCCAAAATAGTGGCTCATAAACGGCTTTTCGCAACAGCAACACCAAGAGTATTCACAGCGCATGTAAAAAGTAAAGCTGAAGATTTAGTCCCTCAAGTTAAGCAGCTCCTACAAGACGGATTTTTTAAGGAAGCAAAAATTGATCTTGATGTTATATCAGAATTACAAAGGAGACTATTGACCCGTAAAAAACCGTTACGCGCTAGTGTTGTCAATGTACTGAGGAAAATGGTTCGTGACGGTATTTTAGAACGAACAGAGATTACGAGGGATAAGAAAATATTGATTGTCTATAAAAACTCCTAGCTTCATGAGCTTACCTCAGAATATTAGAACTTTCCTAAAATATCTTCCCCTTAAAAATATGAGTGGAGAAGAAGTTTTTGTGGCTATAGTTTTTTTCTTAGCAAAAGGTAAAAAGAAGCTAGAGATTGAGATTAAAAGTGTAAAGAGGAACTGGAGCAAAATTTTAATAGGCAAGACTTACAACCCGTCGTTTCCGTATCGTGCCCAAGGACACATCGATCCTTGTGGAAGAGGGAAAGTTTGTTTGACTGAGGAAGGAATTGAATATATCGAATCTTTGATTCAAGTATTGCCATTGTCCAGAACTGGACTCACTTTGTTCAAAAAAGGCAGCACGCATTCATTTGATAAGTTTTTGCGGAGCGTTTTTAAGAAAGCAACTAAAAATGTTGATATTGCAGATACATATGTAGCTGGAAATATCTTTGACAACCTTTTAGATGAAATTCCTAAGACTATACCGACTCGACTTCTTTATGGAAGCGATATTGGAGGGTTCATTTCAAAGTCTAAGCGGTTTGCCAGAGAATATAATTTTCAAACGAAAGAAAGTAGACAATTTCACGATCGTTTTCTCATAGTCGATGGTAAGGGTTATATTGTGGGCCCTTCGTTAAAGGATGCAGCAGATAAAAAACCAGCAACGCTGGTTGTTTTAAGCGATCTTGATTCAAAGAAGTTAAGCGATCTCTTTTCCGATTTATGGAGTGGAAAGTAAAAAAATTAGTGGAAGTAACTAAAATAATAATGGGCCAGTCGCCGCCTTCTTCAAGCTATAATGAAGAAAGAGTGGGAGTACCTTTTTTTCAAGGGAAAGCCGAGTTTGGAGAAATTTATCCGACTCCCATAAAATTTTGTTCGCAACCAAACCAAATCGCCGAAGTCGGTGATATTTTGCTTTCTGTAAGAGCTCCGGTTGGAAATATTAATCTTGTACTAGAAAAATCTTGTATTGGCCGAGGTCTTGCTGCTATCCGAGCAAACGGTAAAGAGCTTAACCAAAGCTTTCTTTACTATTTTTTAAAGCTTAACGAAAACAATTGGGGGAATCAATCTACAGGGAGCACATTTCAATCCATAAATAGGAGAAGTATCGAAAACATTGATATTCCTTTTCCGCCGAAGGAAATCCAAAAACAGATTGTGGAGCGGTTGGATGGGGTTCAAGAAGCACAGAAAGTAAACAATGAGCTTATCCAAAAAACCGAAGAGCTTTTTGCCTCGTTGTTGCACAGCGAGCTAAATCCTAAAGGCAAAAATTGGGAGAAAAAGAAACTGGGAGAATTTTGTGAATTTCAATATGGTTATACAGCTTCAGCACAAAATGAAGGCGATTACAGATTTATACGAATTACTGATATAGACGAACAGGGAGAGTTAAGAAATTTGGATCCAAAATATATCAAGAAGAACGATGAAACTAACAGATATATACTTAGTCAAGGAGATTTGTTGGTAGCGCGAACAGGCGCTACCTACGGCAAAATTGTTTTGTATGATTCTACAGAGTCTGCCGTATTTGCCTCATTTTTGATTCGAATTCGACCAGATAGGAAAATGGCAGTTTCCAAATTCATCTGGCTGTTTTCTCGGACAAGAACATATTGGCGGCAAGCTGAAAGTTTGATGACTGGCTCTGGACAACAGCAATTCAATGCCAACAAAATCAAACGTATTAAAATCCCATTACCTCCACTTGAAACGCAAAAGCGGATTGTTGAAAAGCTCAACGCCGTTCAAGAATATAAAAAAGGCCTGTTGGAGCAAAAGGTAAAGCTTCAAGAACTCTTCGACTCCATCCTCCACAAATCAATGAAAGGCGAGTTGGATAAGTAAAATGAAAACGAAGGATTATACACAACTCTTGACAGATAAAGATA
>JADFPI010000048.1 GCA_022562395.1 Patescibacteria group bacterium
TAAAAAAGGGTCTCGTAACTTTTGTTTAGTAATATCGCCTCTTAAATTTTCAATCGGAGTTCGGGAAACTTTTGTCATCTCTGGAATTGCAGCGCCTACTGATAAACCAACAGTCGTCAGTCCAACATCCTTCAAAAAACCTCTCCGACTTATAGGCTTTTTTTGTTTAGAGAATAATCCGCTTAATCCTTTTAATCCAACGTAAGCTGCAGTGGTATACAAACCTAGCCGCTTCAAAACTGCGACCCTTTCTCTCGCTCGCTCCGCAGCATATTGAAAAGAAAAACTATCCTGAAAAAAATCTTCCGGTTTTTTGGTAAACTGTAAATCTGCGCAAGCCAAGTCTTTATTATGTTTAGCGGTCAAAAGCTCAACTTCATGGTGAAAGGAACCTATACCCATATATCTCATGCTTCATATATTCTTGTCTCAAATCCTCAAGAGTGTAATCTTGATTAAAATTGGAATCAATACTTGCTAATTTTTCTTTCTGGCTTTCATTATAAAAGCCTTGTGCCTCTGGAGCGAACTCGGTCAAAACCAAATCCGCATCCTCAATAGCCTTCTCTATCTGTTCTCTGTATTCCAAAAATGTTTCAGGTACATGCATGACACCGAGAGCTCGTACAGTTGCACCTCCGACCTTCCATTCCTCGTCTCTCCATTCCGCTCGTATTTCTTCTTCTGTATAGGTTCTGGTTCCTTCGATTTCGTTGTCAAATTCCTGTGAGTGCCTTTCAACCCTGCTTTTCATATCAAAATCTCGACCCTCCCTGCTACTTTCGATAGATTGTGCGCTCATTCTTTCCATAAGGAAATAATACCAATATTTCTTAGTAAATAAAAACCCCTACTATATGATTGGGGTTTTTGACATGCCGCGGGTCAGAATCGAACTGACGACGCTTGGCTCTTCAGGCCAACGCTCTGCCACTGAGCTACCGCGGCTGGTGATATCAAAATCTATAATAAATTGTGAATATCTTCAACTAGTAAGCTTTAAAAATTCCTTGCACCCATCCAGATATTTTTAAAAATAATTCAGTACTGCAAATATAAATCTCTAGTGTTCCTAAAGGCAAATTGTCTCTGCTGTGTTTACTTGCTATATTTGTTTTTCTATACGTCTTATAAAATCTCTTTAAAGGGATTCTTGTAATCTTTGACCAATAATTCTCGGCCTTTTTATGATCCAAGTGCGGATGGATGTGTATATATCCTCTAAACTTATGCTCGGGTACTTTACAGACTTTCCTAAAATAATTCATCATGAACTTAATCATTTCTGGATCGCTGTTTGCAAATCTTACTAAGCTTCTATCTTTCTTTCCACCCTCTGCCCAATATAGTATTGGACCAATTAACTTAATCTCCTTTTGTGTCAAATTATCAATCTCGCTCCGAGCATTATCGACTATAATCCGTCTCTTCAATTCTTCATTTTTAAGACGTGTCTGCCTCCTCTGCTCAATTACTTTAAAACTAATCCCTTTTTTTGATAACTTTAACTCTTGTTTTCTGCTCAATTGGATATCGGAAACCCACAGGCTGGAGGTGCTTTTCGACACGTCAAGTTTCTTGGAAATTTCTCCAATTGAAAACCCTTTGCGACGTAATTTTTGAGCAATTGTTTTCTTTTGTTTGTGTCGTTTTCATTGTTTCGTCCCCTTTGTTTCGTTCCTCTTATGTCTTTAGTATATACTTCTAATCGACGGAGTCAACGCGGAATGTGAGGAATAATATATATTCTTGGAAAGTATTTGAGCGGGGGGATGGGCGGGAGAGGTTGGTTCCTACCGTATCGCTCCGAACGCACGAATGGCTTCCAGCGGGGATTTTCCTTGCGAAACGATTACGGCGAGTGTACCGTGTACTTGTTTGCCAGTTCAAACCCTAATCGGAGGATTCGCCATGTTACTCACACGCGAGTTGAAATCTGTTGCATTGATCGTGCTGGTTATGTTTGTTGCCGATGCGAACGCGGCACCAAAAGGCAAACCGAAGATCCTTGTTCCTCTTAATGTAAAATCGACGTATTTCGTATACTCAAACCCGAAACCAATCAAGAAGTACATTGAGGAAAGAATGACGCTGGAGATCAAGCAACTGGACAAGGGGAAAAGTAAACTCAAAGGGAGGGCGAGAAAACATGCCGTGCTTCGGAGTAAACGCCTCAAACGGCAACTTGCTTACTTCCAGAAGAAAAACATTGTGCCAGAAAGTCTCAGGAAGACCATTACTGAACGAGGAATCGGATTTATAGATACCGGAAAGAATCATTACTGGGTTCGAGTTGCGAGAATCATTAACGACAGAGAGTTTATCGCAACGATTGACCATCAAAGCATTTCAATGCGGCAAATTAGAATATCTGGAACCTCGTATGGCCTAAGAACAACTCGAACAAATATCAAAGGAACCA
>JADFPI010000049.1 GCA_022562395.1 Patescibacteria group bacterium
TGTAACCAACTTTATCGCCTCCGCCTTCACCATCCGCCAACTGGCGAAGGCGAATGGCGGATGAGGCGGTCTTTTGATAGAATAGGACTATGAAGGGCTCAATTAATGTAATTTAATGCATGCATACGGGTTTCCGTACCACCAAATCCTATGGAAGAAGTAGAAAAAAACTCACAACAAGCCGAGCAACAGCAGCTCACTAAACAAGAACGCCGTCAGCTCAAAAGACAACATAAACAAGAAGAGTGGCAAAAAGAGCAAGGCAAGGAGAGAATTAAAAAGATCATCATGATTGCCGGAATTGTTCTAGTTGTGGGCGGGGGAATTTTTGCGCTGAGCTTGTTTGCCTCAAGGGCTCCCAATGTGCCACCGACATCACAGGTAAATCATTCAGAAAATTCACCTCCGACTCATATTATGAGTAATCCAATTCCGGAAGGCATCCAAAAGCATATGCTTGAGCATGCCGATGGAGTAGGTCCTCCGGGAATTATTATTCAGTACAACTGTGACGATTTTGAGTGTGAATTTGATTTAGTAGAGCGACTAACTCAGCTTGTGCAGGAATATCCAGAAAATGTCTATCTTGCACCCAATATGTACGACGGAAAGATTATATTAACGAAAGAAGGTAGGAGAGAAATTTTAGATAGTTTTGACGAACAAACAATTCGTAGCTTCATCGAACGGTAAAGCCCATAATTGGTCAGGTCGAGGCAAGCGACAAAATCTATGAACAGACAATTAGTTATTGGGGATGTCTCGATAAGTTCAGGATAAATAACATTATCCCATAGACGACCGGAGGGTGTTTGTTAGAGGGTAGTGAGAGTAGTACCCGCTGTATCTCTTATTTGTTTTGATTTTGTTGAGCTTTCCTTTCATAATTCCAATACAAGAGGTGTCCTCAAGAATTATAATAAGCTTTGGACTGGGGAGCAAAAATGGTATCATAATAATAAAAAACTATGGCAAAACGACGATCAGGAGTAATCAATATAAAAAAGTCTCACTCAAGGAAAACGCCAAAACGACTCGCGGCAAAGAAAAGAATGCTTGAACTAAAAGCGATGAAGCCAGCCGCTCGCAAGAGAGCACTCTCAGAAGAGCAGTGAAACGTCCCGCAAGGGGCGTCTTGGTAGTATGAGATAAAAATTCTCGTATATTTTAGATTCTAACCCTTCATTCTGTTCAAGACCTACGATATCGTCTACCAGGGGAAGCTAACTTGCTCCATTTATCAGTGGGGTTTTCCCTTGCCAAAGCTCCAATTTTAAGCTAAACTTCATAGATGCTGGAATCAGGAAGTTAAACGGATGAGCGGTAGGTTTAAATGGTTTCTAATGCCAACCTCGTTCTCCCAAATACGATGGTTAATGGTGTCGTTGGCCAATCCAACGATGTCAATGACTTCCACGAAAGCTGAGGACAAAAGAAAGTTGCGGTTCAAGCCAATGAACTCGGTGCCCTCAACTTTTTTTTATTCTTAAAGAGAGTTAAAGATTTCAAAGCAGAACTCAAAAAACAATAATATAAAGATATAATCATGAAAGCGTTAATTATTGCAGCCGGTAATGGCACAAGAATGCAGCCGGTAACTCATGGGCGACACAAATCGCTTATGAATTTATTGGGCTTAAAAATCATTGAGAGAGTTATTCTTGGGGCAAAAGAGGCAGGCATTTTTGAATTTGTAGTCGTTACTGGCTATAAAGGAGAAGAACTTGAAGAATCAATCGGGGACGGAAGTCGCTTTGGTGTTTCGATTACTTTTGTTCACAATAGTAATTGGGAAAAAGCGAACGGAATTTCTGTTTTCAAGGCAAAAGATTATTTTAAAGAAAATTTTATTCTTCTAATGTCTGACCACGTCTTTGACTGGAAAACACTCCTTAAGCTTAAAAGGATAAAGTTAAAAAAGAACGAATGTGTTCTTGCTATAGATAAAAATTTGGATTCTGTTTTGGATATTGACGATACTACAAAAGTTTTAATTAAAAACAGTAAAATCTCTTCACTCGGCAAAGATCTTGATATCTATAACGCTTATGATACTGGAATGTTTTTGTGTTCTCCCAATATTTTTGCTGTTTTAAACAAAACTATCTCGCATCATAAAAATTCGTTGTCTGACGGTATGAGAGAACTTGTGAAGGAAGGAAAACTAAGAGCGTTTAACATTGAGGGTAAATTTTGGTCAGACTGCGACACATATGCAGATATCAAGTTTGCAGAAAAGAAGTTGCTTAAAACCCTTCCGAAGTCTGGAGATCATTTTATAGCTAGAAATTTTAACCGAAAAGTTTCAATACAAATTACGAAATTTTTAATTAAGACATTTTTGACCCCAAATATGATTTCATTTGGGA
>JADFPI010000050.1 GCA_022562395.1 Patescibacteria group bacterium
AGTGGCCGGTCAATGTTACTTCGCTTGAAAAGCTCTCCATTCCGGTAGGCGTGTCCACCTACGCCAACCGTTTTATACTGCCGGTCTCCCTTATTTTTGGTTTTTTCGCCGGTCAAACCGCCTCTGTTCAATGGCAAACCCTTTTGACTTATTTAAACGCCACCGCCTTTAATTTGAAGGATCCTCTTTTTGGTCAAGATATCGGCTTTTACTTTTTTACGCTCCCCTTCTTTAATGCCCTGCTTACCTTTGCTTGGTGGATGGTCTTACCCAGTTTTATTTTAACCCTTCTTCTCTACTTCCTGAAAACAGCCCTTTGGGTTGATCAAAGCGGGATTACCAGCGAAAAGAATGCAAGAAAACATATTTTTACTTTCGGGGCGCTGTTTTTTATTCTTCTCACCGCCGGCAATATACTTTCCCGATTTAATCTGGTTATCGAACCACACTCTTTGTGCACCGGTGCCTATTTCACTACGGTTAACGCGGTTCTCCCCACTCTATTGATTCTAGCCGTCTTAGCCTTAGTTTGCGCCGTAGCCTTTTTGCTGAACTTGTTTCGCAACAGCAAAAAGTTGATTTTTTTATCGGTCGCGCTCTACTTTTTGGTTTGGCTCGGTGGGATAGTCATTTATCCATTGGCTTTGCAAAGATTAATGGTATCTCCTAATGAGCTTGTCAAGGAGGGGCCGTTTATCGAATATAATATTGCCGCCACAAGAGCCGCTTTCAACCTGGATAAAGTTGAGGAACGTAATTTAACTGGTGAAGCCACTCTAACCCAGAAAGATATTAGAAATAATGAGGCGACTATTAAGAATATTCGGTTATGGGACAGAAAACCACTGCTAGATACCTTTAGTCAGATTCAGGAAATAAGAACTTACTATGATTTTGTTTCTATCGATAACGACCGCTACTTGATAGATGGGGAACTACGTCAAATAATGCTTTCACCCCGGGAGCTAAATACGGCCAACCTACCTAACAGAAACTTTATTAATGAAAGGCTTACCTTTACCCATGGGTTTGGTTTGGCAGCGGGACCAGTAAATCAAGTAACAAAGGAAGGGTTACCGGTACTTCTTACCAAGGATATACCACCGTCTTCATCAAAGAAGTCGTTGACTGTCAAAAGACCGGAAATTTACTTTGGTGAGATATCATCTGAATATGTTTTCGTGAAGACTAAGGCCGCCGAATTTAACTTTCCCAAGGGAGAAGAGAATGTATTTCAAACCTACGAAGGAGAAGCTGGGGTAGAGATAGATTCGATTGTGAAAAAAGCCGCCTTTGCGTTTCGGTTTGGATCGTTGCGGGTTTTACTTTCAAACGACATTACGTCCGAATCAAGAGTACTCTTCCACCGCAATATCAGAGAAAGAGTTGCCAAAATTGTGCCGTTTTTACAACTAGATAGCGATCCTTATATGGTAATTAGTGGCGATGGTCGATTAGTTTGGCTTTACGATGCCTATACCACTAGTGACAGTTTTCCTTATTCTCAATTGGTTGGTGGTGAGATTAACTATATTCGTAACTCAGTAAAAATTACTATAGATGCCTATGACGGTATGATGCGTTTTTATGTTGCCGATTCGAGCGATCCTCAAATTCAGACTTATCAAAAGATTTTCCCGGGTGTGTTTTTACCTATTTCTGAAATGCCAGCGGATTTGCGGGCTCACGTGAGATACCCCGAAGATATTTTTGCCTACCAGAGTGCACTTTATAGTGTTTATCATATGGATCAGGCGCAGATATTTTATAATAAGGAAGACCAATGGGACCTTCCTTTAGTTGAAACCACGCAAAATCAAGTAGACGAAAGAACCATGATGCGGCACATGATTATGAAGTTACCGGGACAAAATAAAGAAGAGTTTATCTTGATGCTACCTTTCACACCAAGAGGTAAAAACAATCTAATCGCTTGGATGGTAGCTAGAAACGATGGAGAAAACTATGGAAAATTAGTGGTTTATCGTTTCCCTAAGCAAAAACTTATCTTCGGACCCAAACAGGTGACGGCACGTATTAGTCAAGATGCCGATATTTCCCGCCAGATTTCTCTTTGGGATCAGCGCGGCTCCGAAGTCATTCGAGGTGCACTTCTTGTCATACCGATCGAAGAATCCCTTCTTTACGTTCAACCTCTTTATCTTCGTGGTGAGGGAGGCAAGATCCCGGAACTTAAACGGGTGATTTTGGCCTACGAGAACCGAATATCCATGGAGGAAACACTAGACGAAGCTCTGGAAAAAGTCTTTGGTGTCGGTACAAAGCAGGAAAAAAAGAAAGTTGTTCAGGAGGAAACCCAATCTGAGGAAGACTTGGCTAGCCAAG
>JADFPI010000051.1 GCA_022562395.1 Patescibacteria group bacterium
TTTCTCATCTCCGAAACTATCCTATATTAAAAAGAAGATATGCAAAGGGAAAAAGATATTTTGGGCAGTTTCTTTCTTCAAGATAAAGAGGAAAGCCCAAAGATTCATTTTGGTGACTCAGCAGACGATGATGAACTCAGTGAAGAACAAGACGACAGTGACGAAAACGACGTAGAAGACGACTGGGAAAAAGAGGAGTAAAAACAAAAGAGCCTCCCAAAAAAGGGGCTTTTTTGTTTTACCTTCAGGAGAAGTCAAGGTTCCAGCATAGGTTCTTATTCTCTTTTCCTCCTTTTTTCGGATTCGGTTGAATTTCCTTCCTCCAGTAAAAATAAACGATCATGCAGCCCTTTTAAAAGAATATTGGTTTCATGATCTCGTTCAATGAGTTGATCTATCTTGCCGCTTAGGTTTTCAATCTGCTGGTCTTTTGTATCAATAACCTTTTGCAGGATTGCAATCATATCATCTTTAACAGAAAGAACATCATCAGATAAAGGTTCTTTCTGTTTCTCAAATTGCTCCTCCGAGCGAAACTCGCCTTTGGCGGGAGGCTCCCTCTCTTCTCGCCTGGTCTCCAACGAGTCGGAGCGGGCGGGGGTGGCTTTTTCCTTTTCTTTTGCAGATTCTTCAATCAAAAAGGTTCTGCTTACCAAATACATCATGCGCCCTTGTCGCATCTCGGCCTTCATAATGTCTTCTTTCTCAACACCTGCTTGCAAAGCCTCCTTAATTAAACGCATCACAGCGCTGTCTGCCTGTTTTAAAAGCCGTGCCGCTTCTCCTATGGTAATAAATTCATCGTCCATACAGAAACCATACCATACCTCTTAAACTAAGTTAAGGAGTCCTTAATTTTGTTAAGGCACTAATCAAATCTTTTATATGGAGAACTAAACCGAGTTTAAGCAGAGAAGTTTAGGCAGAGAACTTATATGTTAGACATCGGATGTCTAACAGTTTCACAAAGGCAATTGTTTGAAACTTAACCCCGTTAAGGTATGGAAACTTAAAGAGACTAAGTTTTTATTGGGGTCGTCTAGGGAACGATGCCGTAGGTCCTGAATGGAGTGAAGGGTTAGAACTCTTCAAGTCTGAGACTCTCGGAGTCCAGCGACCTGTTTTGGGTAAAAGAAAAACCCTCATGCAAATATAGAGGGTTTTGCTGCAAGATAAGGAGGGGTGTCGTTAGCTTTCGCACATTTGACGTGTTAACCTCTTTGGTTAAGCATCTCGGCTTACATCATACCTCCAAACAAAACTGCTAGGAGAAATGAGAGCGCTATAGCAGGCGTCTGGACAATCAAGCGAACTAGCTGTGTTTCATTGCGGATTACCAATGCAACACTCATTATCCACAACAGACCACTAAAAATTACAATCGCCTGTACATGACGAAATGCGCCATGAAAGAACTCTTGAAAATCTTGGGAGAAGCTGAGAAGCAATCCAACTATCAATCCAAGAATTATGGCAATCCCCATCATCGGGAAAAGACGTTTTCCTGCAGTCACGTTTACCTCCTGGAATGCAGACTCTACTTGTATATTGATCAAAAATTTCCTGAATGTCAATTTTGTTCTTAAAATAGCCAGGGTCCCAGTCCACAACTTGTTATAACTTTAGAAGATTGGAAATATATGGCTGTTATGCGAGAGAAGCTCTTGGAAATTAAAGCACTGTGCTCAATCTAGCTCCCCCACAAGATGTATTAAAATCTGTTTTGTGGTATAATTCATATACAGAATCTTGCGAAAGGAGAAGTCATGGAGGTTACAAGAAGAGTTTCTGGTGGTGTAGCAGGAAGATATAACCAATGGGTATTTCGCTCAGTAGACGGGGTCCAGTGCACATTCCCTCCTGATGAGCATATAGAGAGCTTAGGAGTTGGCTTACTGGGTACTGTGGATGGTAAAAGTAGATTCATAGGTATAGTCCGGCGTGGAGAAAATAATCTAGTGCTGAACATTCGTCATCATGCTCAACTGTCCGCTCTCAATGCATTCACCAAACAACTAGGAGACAAGACCGTCGCCACTGAAGCACAAGAAGCTTGATAATCAATCCCGGTTCTCCATGCAATAACGTAAAGGGGACATACAAGTTAAAGTATGCCCTCGTTTTTTTACCAACAGTATGCTCTACCAAAAAACCGCCTCAAAGGCGATTCTTTGAAACTTAACCCCGTTAAGGTGTGGATAACTTAAAGAGACTAAGTTTTTATTGGGGTGGGCGACCGGATTTGAACCGGCGATCTCTTGAATTAAGCGGGCCTGACCGGATTCGAACCGGCGATTTTCTCCGTGACAGGGAGACGAGGACTCCAGACTCCTCTACGGGCC
>JADFPI010000006.1 GCA_022562395.1 Patescibacteria group bacterium
CTTAATCATTTGTCCATGCACCCCAACAGGTCCTTATCTTTGAGAGAGGCGCTAGTAAGATTTTCTTCAGCAGAACTTCCCGAAACGAGAGAAATCGCTGACAAATTAAGAGAGTTAGCAGAAGGAGGGCTTCCTACTTTGATGAAATATACAGAAGCTTCTCCTTTTACTCAAAGCTTGCCTCAAAAGCGTAGAGAAATTATATCGGATTTAGCTATAGAGCAACCTGCTAGCAGAAGAGGCGAGATAGGCGAATCTAGATTTTTAGGAGCAGCTATTCCTCCTTTTGCAGCGCGCGTATTTTTGGCTTCATTTCTTGCAAAGGAGCAGGGAATGAGCTATCAGCATGTGGCGTCCAATCTTTATGGTGTTTCGAATGAGATGGTTAGCGAGTCCATAGAAAGAATTTTTGCGGGAATTAGCCTCCATGACAAGCCACCAGAGGAGCTTGAAATGATACAAGTTACTGCTGATTATGAGATGTCAGTTGGGGCAATTTATGAGCTAATCAGACATAGATTGGCTACTCATTTAGTCAGCGGATTTACTCCAGACAATGGGTTTACAGTACCTAGCGTTTATTATGACTTGGGTGTAGAGAAGGATTATATTAGAGCAATAGAATTAGTCGAGAGACAGTATGATTTAGTTAGCGAGTTGGGTCCGGAATATGAGCGGGTTTTTGGCCCTTATTTTGTCGCAAGAGGACATTTACAACCTGTGACAGTAAGAATGAGCGGGGCTGATATTTTTCATTTCATCAAGATTCGAGCCCAAGAAGCTGCCCATCCAGACATTGGTACTCCAGCACTTGGGGTCGAGCAATTTTTGCGAGATACCGAGCCAATATTATTTGGACATATTGTTAAAAAGGAATAGATGCCCAAAAGAAATGAAGAAGTTCCTGTCCAACAGGAAGATGAAATTAAGGTTCGCCATGTGCGCATAGGTATAATGGGGCCGGTTGGGGCAGGAAAAAGTACTTTGGCAGGTTTGTTATCGGAGTCATGGGGAGGTGCGGAGGTAATCGATGAGAAATATCCAGATAATCCCCACTTAGAGCCCTTTTACGAGGAACCAGAAAAACATTCCTTTAAATCTCAGACGTGGTTTTTAACTAAGCGAATGGAGCAGCTTTCCTATCAATCATACGACTCTTTAAAAATAGAAGACCCTGCGCAAAGAATGAATTACCTGTTTGCATTTGTGCAATACAAAATGGGCTGGATGACAGATAACGAGTGGCAGACCTACCAAGGAATTTATGAAGCTTTGATGGGGGAGGGAAAAATAAAGGATCCAGATATTTTTGTCGCGGTAAATGCCCCTTTCGATGTTTTAGCTCAAAGAATAAGAGATAGAGACCGAGAGTACGAATTATTGACGCTCGAAGAAAAGCCTGAATATTTTGAAATGTTAAGTTCGGCAGTTTCCGATTGGGCCCGGAATATGGAGGAAAACCATCGAGTAGTAGAAGTAAATTCAAACAGTATGGACTATTCGGGAAATAAGAATAACCGTGACTTAGTCGTTAAATATATTGAAGACAGGATAAGCGTCCACTTTCAAAGGATGGAGGGGAAAGGTGCTGATGGTATCGAGCTGATTTTTCCGGAAGTTTTTAGGAAGGACTAATGATAGAAAGAGGAAAATTTATTATTTTTGAAGGAATTCTTGGGGCGGGGAAGACAACACAGGCGGAATTGGCAAGAAAGCACTTGATTTCACTAGGACGAAACGCTAATTACACTCGAGAGCCCGGAGGTGCTACTGCTGGCGAAGTAATTAGAAGACTGATTTTTAGATTAAAAAAAGAGAAGGCAATTAACGCCGATCACCAAGTTGCTCTGTTTTTTGCCTCGCGCGACTTCTGGGTAAGAGAATTTGTTGCCGCGAACTTAGGGGTTGGATGCGATGTTGTTTCAGACAGGTCATACCCTTCAACAGCTGCTTATCAAGGATATGCAGAAGGAGCTGATCTAGAAAGTATTGAGAGGATGACCGAAATCATTATGGAGGAATATAAACCGGATGGAATAATTCTTCTTGATATTTCTATTGATGAGGGTATTAAAAGAACTTCTAGTGCTAATAAAGATGAGGATGATCCATACGACAAGCTAGGAGTTGAATATTTCGAGAAAGTCGCCAGAGGCTATCGCGAGATGGCGAAAGTTAATTGGAGCGATGTTCCTTGGCATGTTGTTAATGGGGAGCAGCCGTTGAGCTTAGTTGCACATGATGTGCGGGGGGTTCTGAGGGAGATTTTGGGATTAAAAAAGTTAGACCCGAATAGACTCCCCCCTTTTGAATTATCAGCTTTGCAGAGTTATACTTCAAGATATGGATAGAGTGTTGGACTTAATTCGTAAAGAAGAAAAAAGGCAGAAGGAAACCCTGATGTTGATTCCTTCGGAGAATTATTCATCTAAAGCGGTTCGAGCGGCGGTCGGGAGCGTTCTGTCCCACAAATATTCCGAAGGATACCCCAAAAAGCGCTATTATCAAGGGAATAAAATTGTTGATGAAATAGAGCAAATCGGAATTAATCGAGCAAAGAAGTTGTTCGGAGTTCCTCATGCAAATGTTCAACCTTATTCCGGCTCGCCTGCAAATGCCGCAGTTTTGTTTGCATTAGTAAGTCCAGGTGAACCAATAATGGGGATGCAACTTGCGGCCGGTGGGCACTTAACCCACGGGCAGCCTAATATTACTTTTTCAGGAAAATATTTTAAATCCGTCCAATTTGGTGTGGACGAGAAAGGACTTATTGATTACGACGAAGTTGGGAAGCTTGCAAAGAAAGAGAAACCGCGCCTTTTAATAATTGGACCAACAGCTTACCCTTTGAAGTTTGATTGGAAGCGCTTTGACGAAATTGCCGACTCAGTTGGTGCATGGTTGGTGGCCGATATAGCCCACGTTGCCGGCCTGATTATAGCCGGTGTTTATCCATCGCCGGCTAAATTTGCCCACGTCATTACCACCACTACCCACAAGACTTTGAGGGGACCAAGAGGTGCAATAATTATGGTAACCAAAAAGGGTTTAAGTAGAGACTCTGATTTAGCAGTAAAAATTGACAGAGCAGTTTTTCCCGGGCTTCAAGGAGGTCCTCACGATAACCAAACCGCAGGGATTGCCATTGCCCTTGATGAAGCGTCAACGCCAGGTTTTAAAAAGTATGGGAGGCAAATTATTAAAAACGCACGATTTCTTTCTAAAGAGTTAATCCAAGGAGGATTAAGATTAGTGGGAGGAGTAACCGAGACGCACTTAATGCTAATAGATTTAAGATCAAAGAAATTAGCTGGAAATGTTGTCGCAGAAGCGCTAGAGGTTGCGGGGATAGTCGTCAACAGAAATTCGGTTCCAAATGATACAATGCCCCCTTTTTATCCTTCAGGAATTAGACTTGGTAGCCCTGCGGTTACTACCCGCGGGATGAAAGAGTTTGAGATGAAAAAAATCGCTGGCTGGATATTAGAAATAATCAATTATGTAAAAAATTACAAGCTGCCCAAAGATCCTAAAAGGCGCATTAGTTTTATGAAAGAATATAAGCAAAAGATTGGAGGCGATAAGTTTTTGATAAATATTGCCAAAAAAGTAAAAGAGCTTTGTAAAGAATTCCCTGTTTCTTAAACGAGATCAAGGCGATGGGAAAAGAACTGGAATTAAATTGTGAAGAGTTGAAAAGATTGGTCGATACACTTCATCCGCAAACTCGCGTCAATGACTTAGAGAATGAAGAAATAACTAAAGTTTTTTACAAGCCTATCGAGTTGGGGAAGGATGATGACCTGACGTCTCCGGGTGCAATGTTTGAAGTGATACGGATACATTTAGAAGAAGCCCCCGTTTTTAATTTTAGAAGTTTACAAAATAAAACAATTAGGGATTTATACGAGGAGAACTGTGAAGACTAGCATAATTTTCGACGGGGCGCTGCACGCTTTAGAAAAAGAAGAGCAACTAAAAAAGGAAATACAAAGACTAAAGGAGAAAGGGGTTACTCCAAAGCTTGTTTCGATAGTAGTTGGAGATATTGGGGGAGGAAAATTTTACCAGAATTTGAAGAAAAAGGCGGCGGAGAGAATAGGGGCGGTTATCGAAATTAGATATTTCGGCAAGGAGATTAAATTAGTCGAGCTAAGGAAATTAATTAAGAAATTGAACGAAGAAAAAAACGTACACGGAGTAATGATCCAACTGCCTCTTCCTGAAAATTTTTCAAAAGTAGACAGAGGAAGAATAGTTCAGCTGATTAAGAAAGAAAAAGACGTTGATGGGATGAGGGATGATGGGCCGTTTTTGGCACCGGTTGTTAAAGCAGTGATAGAGGCAACTAAAGGAGCACCACCTTTAAAGGTTGAACCTTACAAGGTAGTGGTTGTTGGAGCAAAAGGATTTATTGGGAAAAAGATTGTAAAAGCTTTGAAAGATATGGGATATGAGGTTAAGGGTGTAGATATCGAGACAAAAGACCTTGCGAAAAAAACTAAATCAGCTGATATTTTAATCAGTACAACCGGACACGAGGGGTTGATTAAAGGTGGCATGATTAGACAAGGGGCTGTCGTTATCGACGTTGGCGCACCGAAAGGCGACGTAGATTTTAATGAGGTATCCAAAAAGGCCTCTTTAATTACTCCGGTTCCCGGTGGAATAGGCCCGCTAAATATTTCCTTTCTTTTAGAAAATTTAGTGGAGGCGGCGACGGGAATTGAAAAGTAATATTTACTTTGCTAGAATACATTACTCCGACTCGCTCGGAGAATACGCATACTTTGGGCTAGTTCCTGAAAGGCTTCTGAAGTCTTCGCCTGTCTGCGCAGGCAGGCCTAAAGTAGAGGATAAGGAGCTAAATTCAAACAATGACAGATAAAGTTTCTCTAAAAGAATTGTTGGAATCTGGTGCACATTTCGGGCATCAGGCTCGCCGTTGGAATCCAAAAATAAAGCCTTATATTTTCGATATACAAGAAGGAATACACGTTTTCGACCTTACGAAAACCAAGGAAAAACTTGAAGAAGCGCTGGAGTTTTTAAAAAAATCTGCCAAAGAAGGTAAATCGATTCTCTTTGTGGGGACAAAAAAACAGGCGAGGGATAAAGTAAAAGAGGTAGCTGAAAAATCAGGTCAGTTTTTTGTCAAAGAACGCTGGCTTGGTGGCACTTTAACCAATTTTGAGCAGATTCATAAGTCTTTAAAGAAATTGGAAGAAATGAGGACTAAAAGAAAAGCTGGAGACTACAAGCTCTTTACAAAAAAAGAAAGACTTGATATCGATAGAGAAATCGAGAGACTTGAGCGGTTTTTTGGTGGTTTAAGTGGACTTGAAAGATTGCCTGATATACTTGTAGTAATTGATATAAAGAAGGAAGATGTCGCTATTCGCGAGGCGTTAATGACAAAAGTTAAAACCGTGGCTTTGGTTGATTCAAATTCAGATCCGACATCAATCGATTACCCTATCCCTATGAATGACGATGCGACTCGCGCGGTAGCTTATGTGTTAGATTTAATGGAAAAAGCGATTTTGCAAGGGAGTAAGTCAAGGCCTAAAGGGCAAGACTCGAAGTGAAATGAAAAAAATTAGCGCTGATCAAATTCGTAAATTGAGGGATAAAACTGGAGCGCCTGTTTTGCGTGTAAAAAAAGTGCTGGAAGAAGTTAGTGGCGATGAAAAAAGAGCCGAAAAGATTTTAAAAGAAGAGGGATTTGAAAAAGCTTCAAAAAAATTGGGTCGTTCAACGGGTGAGGGTTTGATATCAACCTACGTTCACCACTCAGGTAAAATTGCCAGCGTAGTCGAGATTTTATGCGAAACAGATTTTGTTGCCAGAAACGAGCTTTTCAAAGGACTTGCACATAGCTTGGCCCTTCAGGTTGCTTCAATGAACCCAAAAGATGTAAAAGAACTTGAGAAACAGGATTTTGTTAAAAACCCGTCAAAAAAAGTATCCGAGTTGGTTCGCGAAGTTATTGTAAAAACCGGAGAAAACGTCCGTATCGGCCGCATCTACCGTATTGAACTTGGAGGAAAATAGGAATTTTACTGTTCTGATAAAATATATGTTAGGCTTGGGACATGTTGAATGAATCTTCTCTTCGCTCCAAAATGCAGAAAGTATTGAGTCTTGTTGCCTCTGATATTGCGTCCATCCGAACCGGACGCTCAACTCCGACGCTGGTTGAGGACATTGAAATTAACGCTTACGGAGGAACTCAGTTGCTCATGGTCAAAGAATTGTCTACCATTTCCGCTCCCGATAATCAGACAATATTAATTGATCCCTGGGATAAGTCGATAATAGGGGAAATTAAACAGGGAATTGTAGAGGCAAAAATAGGACTCAACCCATCAATTGACGGAGAAGTAATCAGAATTTCTTTGCCGCCAATGACTACCGAAGACAGGGAGAAATTTGTAAGGCTTCTATCGACAAAATTGGAAAGCGGCCGCGTTATGGTTAGGCAAATTAGAGCAGAGGCTCTTAAAGACATTAGAAAAAGTTTTGAGGAAAAGGAGATTGGAGAAGATGATAAGTTCAATCAGGAAAAACGCCTTCAAGAAATAACCGATGATTATATAGAAAAAATAAACGAAGCGGGAGAAAATAAAAAGAAACAGCTGTTGCAAATTTAAACACCCTTTTTTTTGCCGATTTGGAGTTGTCGGTAGTTATAAGCTTGCTAACCTTATGTTTTTTCCTACATAATACATACTACCAGTCATGCTAGGTTCAATTTTAGTTTTTGTAATAGTTTTATCAATTTTGATTTTGGTTCACGAATTGGGGCATTTTTTTATGGCCAAGCGAGCCGGGGTTTTGGTAGAAGAGTTTGGAATTGGACTTCCGCCAAGAATTTTGGGGAAAAAGATAGGGGAGACTATTTACTCGATAAATTTATTGCCCTTTGGAGGCTTTGTTAGGCTTCACGGAGAAGGTGGGCCTAAAACACTCAAAAAGCCAAACCGAGCATTTATTAATAAAAGCAAAAAGGCTCGTGCTGCAATCATTACTGCCGGGGTTGTCATGAACTTTGTTTTGGCAGTTTTTGCATTTGGATTAGTTTACTCGATAAGCGGTATTCCAAAGGAAACAGAAAATGTCAAAATTGTGGATATTAGAGCAGTTTCACCAGCGCAGGAGGCTGGTTTATTAGTAGGAGATGTTGTTAGAAAAGTAAATGATGAAGAAGTAACTTCCGTCGGGCGGTTTATTGAATCAGTAGAGTTGCATAAGGGTGAGGAAGTTACTTTGTTTGTAGAGCGAGAAGGGGTTTTTGAAAGTATTAGAGTCACTCCAAGGCAAGAACCTCCGGAAGGAGAAGGGCCATTGGGAGTAGCGATAACTTCGGTTGAAACTTATTTTCCGCCTTTATGGCAAAGGCCCTTTATTGGCGTTTACTACGGTTTCCAAGAAGCACTTTTTTGGGGAAGAACTGTGATTTTTGGCCTAGCAACCCTTTTCAGCCAACTTTTAAGCGGGGAAGTGCCAAAAGACATAGCGGGCCCTGTTGGAATTTTTGCAATAACTTCCCAAGTTACCCAAATGGGGGTATTAGCTGTTATTAATTTTGTCGGAATTCTTTCTGTAAATCTTGCAATTTTGAATATTATTCCTTTCCCGGCTCTTGACGGAGGAAGGCTGGCATTTTTGGCTTTGGAGTCAGTGATTGGAAAAAAAGTGTTACCAAAAATTGAGGGGGTAGTGCACGCCGTAGGAATGGTAATACTCCTGACTCTTCTTTTGGCCATAACAATTCACGATATTCGAAGACTAATTTCAGCTGGCGGAATAACCGGATTTATCGATTCGATATTAAGATAAATGCTGCAGTCAGAACTTTTTCCAAAAACTCGAAAAGAAGCTCCAAAAGAAGCAGTAAGTATTAATCACAAATTCTTGGTCCGAGGAGGATTTATTGACCAGTTGATGGCAGGCAGCTGGACACTTTTACCTTTGGGCTGGCGAGTAGTTGCCAAAATTAATCAGATAATAAGAGAAGAGATGAATGCAATCGGAGGACAGGAGATGCTGATGCCCTTGCTTCACCCGCGCTCAATTTGGGGAGAAACCGGCCGCTGGGGAAGCGCCAAGGATAATCCCCTTGGAGCAAAAGAGGTGATGTATCAGTTTAAAGATATCAGAGGACGTGAGTACGCCCTATCTTTTACGCATGAAGAGATAGTGATGGATTTACTTCGAAAAAATATTAATAGCTACCAAGACTTACCAGTTTACGTTTATCATTTCTCAACCAAGTTCAGAAATGAGCTTAGAGCCAGGAGTGGCATATTAAGAGGCAGAGAATTCATGATGAAAGATTTTTATAGTGCTCATACGTCAGAAAAGGATTTGATGGATTACTACAATAAAATGAAGCAGGCGTATTCAAAAATATTTAAAAGGCTCGGTTTTGAGTTCAAAATAACTGAAGCATCAGGAGGAGTTTTTACAGAAAATAACACTCACGAATTTCAGGTGTTGGCAGAGACAGGAGAAGATACTATTTATTATTGTGATAATTGTGAATGGGGAGAAAATAAAGAGATTTTTAAAGGAAAGGAAGGGGATAAGTGTCCAAATTGCAGAAATGGCAAGGTTGTTAAGTCGAAAGCAATAGAAGTTGGAAACATTTTTCCTCTTGGCACTTGGTACGCTGAACGAATGAGGGTTTATTATCAAGACCAAAAAGGAAGGAAAAAACCGGTATGGTTTGGGAGTTATGGAATTGGCCCCACTCGAGTTTTGGGTGCTCTCGTTGAAGTTTCTCACGACGAAAACGGAATTATTTGGAATCCTACCATTGCGCCCTTTGATGCTCATCTAATAGAGGTCAAAGGTCAAAAGTCGAAAGTCAAAAGTTTTGCCAAAGAAACTTACGAAAAATTACAAAAAGCGGATGTAGACGTCCTCTGGGATGACCGGAATGTTTCTGCAGGGGAAAAGTTCGCCGACGCAGATTTAATAGGAATTCCTGTTCGGCTGGTTGTTTCAAAAGAAACCGGTAATAAAATTGAGTGGAAGAAAAGAGACAAGGAAAAAGAAGAACTACTTTCTTTTCAACAAGTAACTAGTCGCCTCAAGAAATAGACTCATGATGTATTATGTCAGTCATGAGCACGGAAATATTTCAGGAAGGTGACGCTAATCATGTTTCGGATATCGAGTTTAACATCGAGCCTGGCGTAATTCATCTCGATTATGAACCAAGAGAACCA
Organism: Patescibacteria group bacterium; assembly: GCA_022562395.1. Classification (GTDB taxonomy): domain Bacteria; phylum Patescibacteriota; class Microgenomatia; order UBA8517; family UBA8517; genus JADFPI01. Next base: position 9,237 of record JADFPI010000006.1, read on the forward strand.
TCTCTTTCTAAAATCGCACAAGCCAATTTAACTGATCCAAACAAAGAACGACTTCGTAGGGAGCTATATGCAAGAATTGATCAGGCAAAGTTCTCCTTGGAGGAAGTACTTCTGGAAGAACAAAAGCAAATTGTTGAACCCTATCTCCCAAGACGTGGAAAAATGCTTGGACAAAAGAAGGTGGGGCTAGATCTTTATGGCGATCCAAGAACGGGCGGTTTCAAAAGGAGATTGATGCGTGCTCTCATAAGAGTAGATGGCCGCTACTATTATGGTCCTAAAGCGGTAGAGGTACTCAAGCCAAGTCACTTTTTATACCGCCGGCTTCTTGGTTTTGGAAAAAGGCTTGAAGAAGATGGAGCTTTTCGTTTTGTCACCCAGATTGACATAGATACTGTATCGAGCTTAAACACACTTGCTGAAAGTAGAATAAAATTAGGAGAAGATAGCGATATTACAGCACTTCGTCTAAACAAGGCTCCTTATTTAGAAGTTCTTGAAGCTTGGAGGGAGCATTCCACTTCACCGGGCCTTACGAGCCTCAGGACCCTTGACGATTTAAGTAAGGCAAAAGGTTTTCCTGCTGCAGTTGTTTCCGTCTGCGGAGCACTTCCAATGTTTTACGAATTTCAAAGGTCGGTACAAACGTATTTCCCCACATGGCCTGGTTGGGAGCATACAGAAGAAATATTTTCTTTTACTAGGCAAATTCTTTATATAAGGAAAGATATATTCAATACTCTTGAGAAAGGGGAATAAACTGGTAAAATATGGTTTGTGGATAAAGGTGGACAACTTCAACTGCCTAAATTTAGGGGTATAAAAAGACTCAAGAAGAAAAGAAAACTACCCCAGCCTAAGGCTAGTGATGTCCGCGCAATTAAGAAATTTGAATTTTTACACAGGCCCTTTGATTTAAGATTTCGGGGGGCAATTAACAAGTGGCTTGAGTTTCTTAAGGCAGGAAAAAACATCGAGATAGAAAAAGTATTAGATGACTTTCAACAAAAAATCATCAATTTATATTTTTATCCCCAAGGAACTAAAAGTAAGTGGCTAAATCAAGAAGAAGTATTGAAAAAAGTTAAGCTCAATGCTATCCTCGGGAACTACTCAAAGAAGAAGTTAAAAAAAGCACTTGTTAAATCCTTGTTAAGTATTTGGGCGTTCTCCAAATAAGCCTTAAGAAGTTGAAACTAGAACGTTTTCATGCTAGGATTTTCATTACCTAATGTGCGGGGTATTTGGTTACGTAGGCAATAGAAAGCAAGACCTGTCTGGATTTCTTCTGGCCGGACTTTCCAAGCTGGAATACAGAGGCTACGATTCAGCTGGGATAGCGGTACTTCAAAACGGGAAAGCAAGAATTTTTAAAGAAGTTGGCGAGCTCAAAAATCTTAAAAGGGCTCTTAATGGGAGGAAGTTTGAAGGCGAGGTAGGCATCGGTCACACTCGTTGGGCAACCCATGGGCAAGTTACCAAGAAAAATGCCCACCCACATACGGACTGCACGGGCAAAATAATTGTTGTCCACAACGGAATAATAGAAAATTTCGAAAAACTTAAAGCGAGGTTAATAAAAAGTGGTCATAAATTCAAATCCGAAACAGACACGGAAGTTTTTGCCCATCTAGTCGAAGAGTTTCTTACAAAGAAAACAACCTTTCCCGAGGCGGTGCGGCGGGCTTTCAGAGGCCTTGAGGGCTTGAATGCTGTTGTAGTTATGTCGAATGACCAGATTGTTGCCTTCAGGCGCGGCTCGCCACTTATAGCCGGGAATGGCAAGTATGGAAATTTCATCAGCAGCGATATTCCCGCCCTCGCCGAAATAACAGATAAAATTATCCTTCTTAACGAAGGTGAGGGAGTTGTTCTTAGCAAGGACGCAGTTATTAGGATAAGACCTGACGGGACGATGGGCCGAGCAAAGACTACAACTATAAAGATGAAGGAGGTCACCGCAGATAAAGGTGGTTTTTCTCACTTTCTTATAAAGGAAATTTTTGAGCAGCCAGAGGTTTTGATGAGAGTTGCCAGTAACGAAGAAGATGAAATTAAAGAAGCTGCATCCTTAATAAAAAATGCCTGGGGAACTTACTTTACAGCTTGTGGGACGGCTGCTTATGCCGGCCTTGCAGCCACTTATATGTTTAGCGAAATTGCTGGTCGACATGTAAATTTCGCTGTGGGGAGTGAATTTCCCTATCTTGAAGACTTTTTGGTTCCTAAATCTTTGCTTATTGCTGCAAGTCAGTCAGGAGAGACGATGGATACACTTGAGGCTGTTCGTGCTGCAAAGCGGCACAAATCAAAAATTCTTGCCTTAGTAAATGTTCCCGGCTCATCACTTGAGAGATTAGCTGATTATGTAATTCATCTTCGGGCTGGACCCGAGCGGGCGGTTTTGTCAACCAAGTCTTACATAGCTAAGCTTGCCTTTTTTACCCTTTTTGCCTATACAATCGCGGGTAAGTATAAAAAGGGTGTTGAGTTGATAAGAAAGACGAGCAAAAAGATGGCCAAATTGTTTAATGATGGACTCGAAAGTGACATTAAGAAGCTGGCAAAGAGGTTAGTTAATAGCGAGCATGTCTACATAATTGGCCGAGGAGTAAATTATGCAACCGCCTTGGAGGGTGCACTTAAAATTAAAGAGGCTAGCTACATTCATGCAGAAGGTTTCGCCGGAGGAGAACTCAAGCACGGTGTAATTGCTTTGATAGAAAAGGGTACTCCATGTATTACGGTTGTTGCCAATGACAAAGCACGAGAGTCGATTCTTTCTAATGCAATGGAGTTAAAAAGTCGCGGTGGGTACATTATTGGGATTTCGCCGACCAAAGAGAGCGTTTTTGATTATTGGATAAAAGTTCCCGACGCGAAAGTGGCCTCTCCAATTGTTTCAGTTGTGCCGATGCAACTTTTGGCGTACCATTTAACACTCTTGAAAGGCTTTAATCCAGATAGGCCGAGGAATTTAGCAAAGAGCGTGACGGTTAAATGAATAAGCATAGCTTGCGACCTAAAGGTCTAAAAAGAAAAAAAATTGTAGTCATAGGAGGAGGGACGGGAACATACACCGTTCTATCGGGGCTTAAAAAGTACCCGGTTGATTTAGCAGCGGTTGTTTCAATGACTGATTCTGGCGGCTCAAACCGTGTTATCAGAGATGAATTTGGACTGCTGCCAACTTCAGACATTAGACAGGTGATGGTTGCACTAGCTTCGGATGAGTCGGACGAAATATTAAGAAAACTATTTACGTATCGTTACAAGGCAGGGACGGGAATATCAGGAATGACTTATGGGAATCTCTTTATGGCGGCACTCACCGATATTTACGGCGACCAGGAAAAAGCGATTGAAAAAACTTGCGAGATTTTAAACGTTCAAGGAGAGATATTGCCAGTTACATATGATAATGTGCACCTGGTCGCAAGGTATGACAATGGCGAACAAGTATTAGGAGAGCATTTTATTGACGAACCCAATGAGCGTTTGGGAAAACACAAGATAGTCGAACTTGAGGTTTTCCCCCGCGCTAAGGCGAATAAAAAAGCACTAAAAACAATTCAAGATGCCGACCTTATTGTACTTGGGCCAGGGGATTTGCACACAAGCATCATTTGCAATTTGGTTGTGGACGGAGTTGCCCTTGCAATTAGGCACTCAAAGGCGAAATGTGCTTATGTATTGAATTTAATGACCAAGTTTGGCCAGACAAACGGTTTTAGCGCAAGCGAGCATGTTTTGGAACTCGAGAAATATCTAGGAAAGGGAGCGATTGATTATCTTTTGGTTAACAGTGCAAAAATTTTCCCTAATGGTATTTTAAAAAAGTACCGAGAAGAAAAAGCTTATCTTGTAAAAGACGACTTAGGAGGCGGTAATGGATTAAGTATAATAAGAAGAAGTTTTATCTCCAGGCGAGTTTTTGAAAAACCCAAAAGCGATAAGTTAAAAAGGTCGCTTATCCGCCACGACTCTGCTAAACTCGCCCGTGCCATAATGTCGCTGCTTTAATTCGCCCCTTGTTCATGTTTTCACAAATTGCTATATTTGGAGTGATGACTAATTGTGTCTTCTGCAGAATTGTAAAAGGTGAAATACCCACCCCTAAAGTTTATGAAGATGATAATTTCTTGGCATTTTTGGATATGCATCCTTTGAATCGTGGGCACACATTAGTTATTCCCAAAAAGCACGTAAGGTGGGTTCAAGACGTTCAACCCTTCGGCAAGTACTGGGAAACTGCTCTAAAAGTTACCAATGGAATCATGAACGGATTGAAAGCAGACCGTGTTCAATACATAACAGTCGGTGAAGTAGTGCTTCATGCACACATTCATGTAGTCCCAAGATATGAAGGGGATGGCCACCCAGATTTACCTGATTGGTCAAAGGATAAAAAATTTACAGAAGAAGAATTTGAAAACACTGTGAAGGTTATCAAAGAGGCGATCAAGATATGATTTCGGAGAGTATTAGTAAACAAATTACAGAAGCGATGAAGGCCAAAGACGAGGTTCGTGTTTCAACCCTACGAATGCTTTCTTCCGAACTCCATAACGCAAAAATTGCCAAACAGAGAGATTTGACGGGAGAGGAGGAATTAGAAGTAATCCGGCGGGAAGCAAAAAAGAGAAAGGATGCCTTCGAGGTTTACAAAAAGGCGGGCGCCGACGAGCGGGCGGAAAAAGAGAAAGAAGAACTTGGAATTCTTCAGGAGTTTTTGCCGCAAGACTTATCAGACAAAGAACTGGAAGATTTAGTCAGTAAGTCAATAAGTCAAACAAATGCAACTGGCATGGCCGATATGGGAAAGGTAATTGGGGCTGTGATGAAAAAAGCCGGCGGTCGAGCAGAAGGGGGAAGAGTGTCAGAGATGGTCAAAAGTAAATTAAGCTAATTTCTATTTCATGATAAAGGTTAGTATTTCCAAACAATCAAACTATCCGGTTAGTTCACCCTGGCTTAAAAAGCATTTAAGGGCGTTTTTAAAAGAAAAGGGGATAGTGTCGGACGCCGAAATTTCTGTTGCACTGGTTGGTAATGAAAAGATGCTTGACATTGCCAAAGAATATATGAAAGATGATAAAGTGCACAATGTATTATCCTTTCCGGCAAAGGAAAGTAAGCGCAAATTTATTTATCCTCCAAACGGGAAAATAAAGCTTGGGGAAATTATAGTTTGCTACCCCGAGGCCGTGCAGGAAGCAAAAAAGGAAGGCAAACTAATAGATAACAAAGTTTTAGAACTTATTAAACACGCTGCAACGCATCTAATGGGGATTCATCATGGGTAGTGATACTTTTTATTTAAAATATAGACCACAGATAATTGACGAGCTGGATTTGGAAAATGTTCGCGAGAGTTTAAAAAAGATTATTTCCTCCAGGAAGATTCCGCACGCATTCCTTTTCGCCGGCCCCAAAGGGACAGGAAAAACATCGGCCGCAAGAATTATGGCAAAAGTAGTTAATTGCGAGTCAAAAGTCAAAAGTCAAAAGTCAAAAGTCAAAGTTGAGCCTTGCAATAAATGCGACCAGTGCACCTCAATTACTAAAGGCTCTAATTTGGACGTTGTTGAGTTAGATGCAGCCAGTCACCGCGGGATAGACGAGGCCCGGAGTTTAAGAGACTCGGTAAAGCTGGCAACGGCAAAAGCAAGAAATAAAGTCTACATTATAGACGAGGCTCACATGTTAACAACCGAAGCGTCGAATGCTCTCCTAAAGACCTTGGAAGAGCCCCCAGAGCATGTCTACTTTGTTTTGGCAACAACTAATCCTGAAAAACTCATCGAAACAATTCGTTCAAGAACCACCAACATCGACTTTAATAAAGCAAAAGATGAGGAAGTCTTAAGGTCTCTTAAAAGGGTTGTTAAAGGAGAAAAGATGAAGGTTGAAGACGAATCACTTAAAGCGATTGCAAAACACTCAGATGGCTCTTTCCGCGATGCAGCGAAAGTTCTTGAGCAATTAGTTACTGAGAAAAGAAACCTGAAGAAGGCTTCCGTTGAAGAGTTTCTTTTTCAAAAAAAAGATTTAAAAGTTGAGTATCTTTTAGAGCTTCTAGCGGAAAGATTAGCCAAAGAAGCACTAGAGGAGGTTGAGCGAGTTGTGTCGAAGGGCGGGTCTGTAAAAAGATATATGGAAGGGCTCATCCAGGCCTTGAGGCAATCGTTTTTGGCAAAGGCGGGAATAGGAAAAGACGAACTTTCTGATTTTAATACAAAAGAAATATTATTTTTGATAAAGGGCCTAAACAAGGCAATGGGCGAACTCTCCTCTTCATTTATAGAACAGCTTCCCTTAGAGCTTGCTATAGTCGAGTGGGTAGAAAAGTACAAAGATAATAGTCCAAACAAAAAAACAAAATCTAAACAGAATAATGAACCCTTAAATATTGACGAAAAAGACTCGGAAAATCTTGAGGTTAAAGAAGAGAAGAATTTGGAAAGAAAAGTTGAGCAAGTAACCGACGATATTTGGAGGAAAATTCTCGCCCAAATAAGACCGAAAAGTGCTTCTACTGAGGCTTTACTTCGAGCAGCCAAGCCTATAAATTACGATGGAGAAATTCTGACTTTGGGTGTGTTTTACCGTTTCCACAAAGAGCGTTTAGAAGAAAATTTACACAGAAGGATTTTAGAAGATACGATTGCCAGTATTTTGGGGAATCCGGTTAGGGTTGTTTGTACTCTCACTAAACAGTTATCTAAAGAACCTGCAAGTGAGGAAAAAGAAAAGGTTGCTTTGACCGAGTCAGACTCGGTTTTGACCGAAGGCGAAGACAAAGATATAATTAAGGTTGCCAAAGAGATCTTTGGGAGTTAGAAAATAGTTGTATGGAAAATGGAAAATAGTTAAACAAGTTTCCAATAACCAATATCCATAACTAATTTCTAGTTAAACATGGCTTTTGACAAAATTAAACAACTAGGAGAATTAAATAAGCTTCGTAAACAAGCTAAGGAATTGCAAAAAGAGTTGGAGAAAATCACTGAAAGCTTAAGCGAAGGGGAGATTGACGTTAAAGTTTCGGGAAACCAGAAAGTTGTTTATTTGAAGGTCGACGGAGAGGAAAGGGACGATATTGTTGATGCAATAAATAAGGCGATGAAGAAAGTTCAGAAAAAAGCAGCAAAAAAGATGATGGAAATGGGCGGAGGCCTCTCCGGTCTCTTAGGAGGATAGCTTCTTTTTGGTAGAATAGATATTGTGAGAATTCCCAAGGCAATAAGGGCTTTAATAGAGTCTTTTGAGAAACTCCCGGGCATCGGTCCGAAGACTGCCCAGAGGCTTACTTATTATTTACTGCATGTTCCACAGACTGAACTTGAAGATTTTGCCGAGTCCCTTTCTAGTTTAAAAAAGGATACGCTCGTTTGTTCTGTTTGTAAAAATGTAGCAGAGGGAAATCCTTGCCCAATTTGTACAGACAGGAACCGTGACGAATCTATGGTTATGGTGGTGGAACAACCACTGAATATTTTGGCCATAGAGCGAACAGGTAAATATAGAGGCGTTTATCACGTTTTACACGGTTCAATTAATCCGCTGGACAATATCGGCCCGGACGAATTGTATATAGATGACTTATTAAAGAGAATGAAAGGGAGTGACGGAAAAGGTGTTAAAGAGGTTATCATTGCAACGAATCCCACAATGGAAGGGGAGGCAACAGCAATGTACCTTGCAAAAAAATTGAAAATTGGAAATGGAAAATTGAAAATTACAAGGCTCGGAATGGGGATGCCGACGGGTGCGGACTTGGACTATGCAGATGAGGCGACTATTACCCAGGCAATTGAGGGAAGGAGAGTAATCTAGAAAACTATTATGGATAAAAGGTTAAGCCAAGGCGTGGTCTCTTCTGGTAAAAAGGTTGTCCAGCAAGCAGCAAGGCAGACAGTACATGAGCCGCTTGAAGTTGTCAAGACTGCAGGAAGACAGGTGGCTGGGGTAGAGGTGCAAGGCGCACAGAGGCCCGACCAGCCAATTCCTGAAACTCAAGGGCCGGCACAGCCAACCGTCGAAGATGAACAAAAAATTAGACAAAGGGGGGAAAGGATTCTTGAGGCGCTTGAAGCAGAGATTGAGGAAATAAGACGACAGAAAGTTTTTAAGGAAGTTCAAAGAAGAATTACAGCTGGAGAAGTAATAAACCTGACGAACATTGTGGAACTTTCTTCAGAGCAAAAAAGAATGTTAGCTGTTCAAATGCAGTTAGTCCAAGCTAACAAGCAGAAGGAAGAGAAGGTGAAAAACCCTCTTGTCGAGCCTGGAACTAAACGCGGCAGAAATATTCTCGAAGGAATGAAAGGCAAAGTTTCTCGTTTAAGAAAAAAAACAGAGCTTCGTTTACCTCCTACTGGATAATTTCAACTCACAACTCCTTTGAGGTAGAATAAAGTGATGGCTGATATTTTTTTAACCAACTCGCTTACTCGTAAAAAGGAAAAGTTTGTTCCCTTAAATCCTCCCAAGGTGAGTATGTATACTTGTGGCCCGACAGTTTACGGCCGTATGCATATTGGTAATCTTAGGACATTTTTATTATCTGACATATTAGTCCGAATGCTTAGGCTAAACGGATATGAAGTCAGGTCTGTTCAAAATATAACCGACCTTGATGACAAAATTATTAAAAAAGCTAAAGAGCGGGGTGGACCGGCAGAGAAAACAATTGAAAAAATAACTCACGAGTTTACAGAACGTTTTTTACAAGATGTGCAGAAAATTAATATTCCACTGCGACGCGAAGAGGATCAGCCGAAAGTGACAGACTTTATCGATCAAATTAAAAAATACGTTGGAGAGTTGGTTCAGAAAGGGTTGGCCTATGAAAAAGATGGATCTGTTTACTTTAATATATTAAAGTTTCCGAAGTACGGCAGATTATCGGGTGTTAAGGAACGAGAGCTTAAAAGCGGGACGCGCACATTGTCAGATGAATACACAAAAAACAACGTGCAGGACTTCGCTTTGTGGAAAGCAACAGCCGAAGACGATATTGGATTTGATAGCCCGTGGGGAAGAGGTAGGCCGGGTTGGCATATAGAGTGTTCGGTTATGAGCCAGGCGACACTTGGTGATACATTCGATATTCATGTCGGCGGCGTTGATCTGCTTTTCCCACACCATGAGAACGAAATTGCGCAGTCGGAGGGAAAAACCGGCAAGGAATTTGTAAGGTTTTTTGTTCACGGTGAGCATATCTTGGTGGACGGTAAAAAGATGAGCAAGTCTTTAAATAATTTCTATACGCTGGATAACTTAGAGGAAAAAGGCCTTGATCCCTTGGCTCTTCGCTATCTTTATTTAACCGCCCATTATCGAGACCCTCTTAATTTTACTTGGGAAGCCTTAGGTGCAGCGCAGAGGGCAATGGAGAGATTGACAAGCCAGTTACTTTCGGCAAAAGACGATAAGAGCCGCTCCAGTCTTTCTCCAGAGAAACAGAAAAAGGTTGATGAGTTGAGGAATAAATTTATGTCAGCCGTCAACGATGATTTAAATACCTCAAAAGCCTTAGCGGTAGTTTGGAAAGTTTTAAAGAGCAATATTCCGTCACGAGACAAATACGATTTAGTAATTTATTTCGACGAAGTGTTGGGTTTGGGGTTAAGCGAAATTAGGCCAAAAAAGATAAAGGTGATACCAACTAAGTCCGGCCATAAAATTTTTACCCCTGTTCCTTTAAGCACGGCTACAATATCTAGAATTGAAGCCAGAGAAGCGGTTAGGTCTAAGGGCGATTTTGAACAGGCAGATAAGCTTCGGTTGGAGATAAATGACAAGGATGGAATTCAGATTAAAGATACAGTGGGCGGTACCGTTATTGAGCCAATTAAAGATTAAATTATAAATGAAATTCTCGGCTGTTATTTTTGACCTCGACGGAACGGTTTTGGATAACGAGGACGAATATGGAAACGCTTTTCGAAAAGTTTTATCGAGTTTAGGGAAAAAGACCGACAAAAAGTTTCCTCACACCTCCGGCATAGGAGTTAAAGAAAATTGGCCGCTTCTTCTGTCAAAATATCATATCAAGACTAAAAAAAGTATTGAGGAGCTTACGCGCGAAACCCAAGATGCCTACCTCAAAATGCTTCCGAGAGTTAATTTTAATGCTGGTTTTGAGAATTTTATCAAAGGCTTAAAAGACTCTGGAATTGCAGTTGCCATGGCAACCTCTAATGCCTGGTGGATTGTCGACGAGGTTTCCGAGAACTTGGAGTTGAAAGGACTTTTTGACTCGATAACCACTGGAGAGGAGGTTGTTTATAAGAAACCGGACCCAGAAATATTTCTTTTGACGGCGGAAAAATTGGGAGTTGAACCAAAAGAATGTTTAGTCTTTGAAGATTCCGTGGCAGGAATTGAGGCTGCAAAAAGGGCCGGAATGAAAGTTGTGGGTATTGCTCGCGATAGTAAACACGCAAAAGACTTAAAAGAGGCAGACTTTGTGATAACTAGTTATGCTCAAATTTCCCCGGAAGAAATTTCCAATTTGTAGCATCAAATACTTGGATGTTGTAAGATAATTTTAAGGGACTGAAAATATATCATCCTCCGCAAACTAAAGCTTGCGGTTTCCCTTGAGGGAGGATGATATATTAGGTTCAATTCCTCCCCGATTAAATCGGGGTATCCTTGAAATCTATTATGAAAAAAGCCGCTACGCTCATTCTCGTTTTTGCATTTATGGTCTCACTTTTCTCGCCCATGGCTTTGTCCCAAGAAGGGGAGTTTGATTTTGAAAGAGCATATCAGGATTATTCTTACAACTACGGAGTCTATAGAAGGGCCCACAACGATTATATCTTGGCACGGGGTCAATATTTGACTTATCAAACATTAAAATCCAAAACTAATGGGCAGCAGGCGACTTTAGTTATGCTTCAAGCCAGAGATGAGGTAATAATCACCTACCTTACTGCAATTAGATTAAAATTAATCGAGACTGATGGAGTTTCCGATTTTGAAAAAGAAGTCTTTTTTACAAGAATTGATGCAGAAGTTGAATGGTATAAAAGCCACAAAAGTTCTCTTCCTAGCGCTGGAAACCTTGAGGATTTAGTAGAAAGTTCCGGGGATGCCGAAGACCGTTATAAGACCACAGAAGTTTTGGTTTATCAGGCTCTAACTACAATTTTGGTCGGGAAAGAAAATGGTTTCAGAATTGATTTGTCAGGAATTATAGAAGAAGTTAAAGCTAAAGTTGCGGAAATAAGACAAAACCAGGACAAAAATACCAGAAAAGTCGAGCGTTGGGTGCTTGAGGCGGAAAACCGTTTGACTCGTAGCCAAGAAAAACAGTTTTCAGCTCAAGATGAAATATCCGGTTTAAAAGAAAGAGAGAAAAATAAATACAAGTTTTATAACCAAGTCCAGTTAAGAGTAAAAGAGTCGCACCAATATTTGAAAGAAGCCAGTTCCTTCTTGAAAGAAATTGTTGATGATCTCAAAACTCAAGATGTTGAACTATGAGTAATAATCAAAAAAACCAACCACCTACGGGCACTAATCTAAAACAGGCCGCACAGAAACTTGCTGAGGGGAAGACTACAAAAAGGCAGACCTTATTCAAAGTTTTGGCTATTGTTACGGCAATCCTTTTTCTTTTACTAATAATTGCTACAGTTTTTGTAAATACAAAAAAGAGGAGGGGTGAGGAGAAAACTCTTCCGGTGCCAACCAGAACAATATCTCCGCCTGCAAGAGCTAAACCTACTCACCCGGTTTATGCGGAGGACCCCATAATTTTGGAGATTGAAGAAAAAGTAAGGGCAATGGACCAAGAGTTAATTTTTGCGGACCTTGAGGAGGCAAAATTGGTCCCTCCAATTTTAGACTTGGACATAAACTTCGAACAGTAGGAAAAATATCCTTTAGTTTTGGACTTCAGTTAGTTTTTAGTATACTTGCGCTGCTATGTCGGCAGAGGGACAGATAGAACTAGTTGGCTCTGAAATCGAGAGTCTTGACATTGTGGAGATAATACGCGCAAGACTCGATAAAGAATTTAGTTGGAGGGTGATTGAGGAATACCCAGAAAGTATGGATTTAGGAGCGAACATAAGAGAAAGGAGCGAGGCACTTGTTAAAGAACTAGCCTTAAGTATTTCTAATCACGACCAAATGCAGGAATGTACAGGAGACGTTTTGTCAGATGGCACATATCGTGTTGTTGCCGGTCAACACAGATACTGGGCGGTTGAGTATATAAATGAACAAATTGATGAGCACAACAGGAAACAACCCGAAAGTTCTATTGGGCGACGGAAACTTAGAGTAAGAGTTGCGGACCGCGAGTTTACTCCCTATGAAATGCTTGATTTACAGATCACAGAAAACCTTCATAAAGATATGAGACCCGAGGAGGAAGCCGATGCAATTGACGGACTTTATCTTTTTTATAAAGAAGTATTTGATGAGGAGGAGATTAGCGTTGCCGATTTTGCCAGAAGAATAGTGAAGGGAGAGACGAAAGTTAGAAACGCAATTAAGTTCATGGGAGTAGATGAAAAGGTAAGAGAATTGGTAGAGAGGGATGCTCTTCTTTATTCTGTGGCAACAAAAATTACAAGACTTCCGAAAGATAAACAGCTACAGGTAGCAGCAAAGATTATAAAATACAATTTTTCCGGAAAGAGGGTAGACACCTTTATAAAAAACACATTAGGGGAGGGTCAGATTCCAAGTCTTTTTACGGAAATGCGAGAGTTTGAGGAGGCCAACTACAGAATAGCTTTCCGAAGCACGGCGGACAGAGTCGCAAAAGATGCTGCGGGTTACTTCAAAAGATTATTAGTCCTTCTTGAGGTTGTCGATGAGATAGAAAGAGTTACCATGACCGATACCATTCGTGATATCTTGTCAGATTTTATCTTTGCATCCGACGAATTTAAGACAGAGTTAGAGAAAGAAGCGCCGCATTTGTGGAAGATATTAAAAGAAAGAGTTATTGAGTTGACGACTAAGCTTAAAAGAACGGTTAGATAATAAAGTAGCTGCAGCAGTTGCGCTTGGACTCCCTCTCTTGTTATGCTTGTATTATGCCTGAAGCGCTAAATTTATTTCTCCTTGCTCTTTTGGGAAGCATTATCGCATTAGTCGGCGGATTTATTTTTCTTTTTAACAAACGTTGGTCGAAGACATTAGAGAAAAATTCTGTTCCCTTTGCCGCCGGAGTTCTGATAACAGTTTCTCTTTTGGGTCTTTTACCTGAAGCAGTTGAGCTGATTGGAGAACACACTTTTTCAATCCTTCTAGCAACATTTTTTGCGGCCTACCTTTTTGAACACCTTGTTTTTAGCATCCACCATCACGAAGGCCACAGGCACGGACACGATTTTAAATCATCAGCCCCGCTGGTGATAATTGGCGATACAATTCACAACTTCATTGACGGAATTGCAATTGGCGCTAGCTTTTTTGTAACTCCGGGGCTGGGCCTAATTACGGCAATTTCTACATTTATGCACGAAGTTCCCCATGAGATAGGAGACTTTGGGATACTTCTTAAAGCCGGTTGGAAGAGGAAAAACATAATTTTAGTTAATGTAGCGTCTGCTTCAATGACCATATTCGGTGCATTCGTGGTATTTTTCTTTTCAGAAAGCGACTCTTTAATAGGTGGACTTTTAGCAGTGGCCGCAGGGATATTTTTGTATCTTGGGGCTAGTGATTTCCTGCCGCACGTTAGCGAGACTAAAGGAAGTAGGGCTAAGGCAATACTTCCGGTTGTTCTTGGAGTAATCGCCATGATTGTTACCTTTATGGCCGTTCCTCACGCTCAATAAGATTCGCACTTTCCTAGGCAGGTCTCCTTGCAGATTCGCATTCAATATTATGGGTTGTGTGATAAAATCTTCTTTATGAGAAGGAATTTAATAATAGTTGCAATTGCCTTGTTTTTTGTTGGAGCGGGAACATTTGCCTTTTTTGAGCTCAAGCCCGACCCTCCCATTGAGACGAAATTTGTTCAACCCCCGGTCCGGAGGACCTCAGGGTCCGGAGGAGTTCAAGAAGTTATGGGAGAAGCAACCGATGTTTCAAATCAAGAGCCAAAGGTTACTTCGGTATACAAAACACCAGGAAATTACGCACTTTTAGATAATCCAAAACACGTATACCAAACTTTTAATAATTGTGGAGCGGCAACTTTATCAATGGTCTTATCCGGACTTGGGGAAAAGGTATCACAGAAAGAGTTGGGAGATAAAATGCGACCCTTTCAAAATCCTGACGGCGATAACGACGATAAAACTATATTTACGTATGAATTTGTCGATTGGGCCAAGAGATATGGATTTGAATCGGTGGGTCGTGTAAATGGCGACATAGAGTTATTAAAGACTTTAACTGCAAATGGTATTCTTGTTGTGGTTAAAACGTGGCTAAAAGTAGGAGAGGATATTGGTCATTTCAGGATTGTTCGGGGATTTGACGAGGCGAAACAAGTGATTTTCCAGGATGATTCTTACGATGGCCCAAACAAAAGAATTTCTTATTATGATTTCTTGAGCATGTGGCAGCCTTTTAATTATGCATACATAATTGTTTACCCACCCAATCAAGCGGGGCTCGTTGAGGCAATAATAGGAGAAGAGATGCAAGAAGGGGTTGATTGGCAGAAGGCGCTAATTCGAGCGAAAAAAGAAGCTGAACTTGCTCCGGAAAATATATATCCTTTATTTAATATATCAACTTCTTATTACCATTTGGGCGATTATCAAAATTCAATAAGTTCTTTTGAAAGGGTTGAGAGTCGCTTGCCAAGAAGAATGCTTTGGTATCAAATTGAACCGATTCAAGCATATTTTGAGCTTGGCGATTACGATCGTGTTTTTGCGATTTCGGGAAACATTTTAGAGAACGGAAACCGTGCTTATTCCGAGCTTTATCATATAAGAGGAGAAATATATTTAGCGCAAGGCAATAAAGAAAAAGCGCGTGAGCAGTTCGAACTGGCTATTGAGTATAACCAAAACTTCGAGCCTGCCAAGCAAGCCTTAGAGAGTATCTAATAATCACCTAAATATTCTGGGGTTAATTCTGATTATTTTGTCGTCGCCTTGCCTGGGCGGGCCTCTGCCGTCTTGATTGCTTGTCGTGATATAAAGGTAGCCATCCGGTCCTAGTCTTACCGCCCGAAGTCTTCCGTACTGGTTCTCAAAATGTTTAACTAAAGTAGTCACATTTTCGTTTTCAATTTTGGCTTGATATAGGGTTGAACCCCTAAGCCCTGTAAAGAAAATGCTATCTTTGATAAATTCAGCTCCTGCAGGAGCCCAAGTTTCGCTTGCTCCGGAGTGGATAATGGGCGCAACCATTCCCTCTCTTGTTTCGTCTCCCTGGATGTCAGGCCAGCCGTAGTTTTTGCCTGGTTCGATAAGATTTAGTTCATCCAGCCCTGAAAGAAGACCACTTCTTCCGTGTTCAGTCGCCCAAAGCCGGCCCTCGCTATCCCAAGTTATACCTTGCACATTTCTGTGACCGTATGAATATACGGCGTTTCCGAATGGATTGTCGGGGGGAATTGAACCATCGTCTTTCACTCTAAGGATTTTCCCATTTAATGAATTTATGTCTTGTGCCAGATTCGGTTTTTGAGCGTCGCCGGTTGTAATATATAAAAATCCGTCTGGACCAAACTCGATTCTTCCACCGTCGTGATTAGATGCACCGGCAATTCCTTCAAGGATTACTTCGCGATTTATTAGGGAGTCATTCTCCAGCCTATATCGCTCAACCCGATTGACGATTTTTCCGGCGTCACTACTGGTTAAATAAAGATAAATGAGCTGGTTATTTTTAAAATCTGGGTGGAGTGCTAAACCCAAAAGTCCGCCCTCTCCAACATCGCGCACTCCGGATATTTCGTAAACTTTTCTCTCTTTGCCAATTTTTATAAGCCTCCCGGGCCGCTCGGTCACCAGTAGCTCACCATTAGGCAAGAAAGCAACTTCCCAGGGAATTTCCAGGTTTTCGGCAACAATTTCTATATCCGGCCCATCGTCTGGTTCCCGTGTCTCAGGTGATACTCCTTCTTCGACTTTTAAAGGCCCGCTTATTGATGAAGTCGGCGAAGGTGATTGTGAGCGCGTCCCTAGATATATATAAAAGCCGGTTCCAAGAGAGATTACGGCAATCACGACTATAGCTATCCAAACTTTTTTACTCAACGTATGAAATTATATCACTTAAGGAAGTCGTCGAAAACTTCACCCAAGCCCGTGATAACCTTGAGCCTATCTAGTAACTTCTTAAGTAGCTGATAAAAGCTGTATAATTGCCTGCATGAGATTTGTCTTAATTTTGCTGTTTACCACTGCAGTTGTAGCGGTAGGCTCTTATCGGGTTATTACAAAAGTATTTACGAAAAGTAGCCCCCGAGTTCTTCAATCAGAAGTCGCCAAAGTTTCCATCCTAACTCCAACAGAAACTCCAACTCCTTCGGATACGCCCACCCCAACCCCAGCTCCAAAACCAACATCAACTGCGACTCCAACAGTTACTCCCACTCCAACCCCACTTGTGCTTCCACCACCGCCGGCAGCACCGCAGCAAGTCAACGCGCTTATCGAGCGCTTTGCAGCCCAGTATGCAGTTAGCTCCGATGTGCTTCGCTATATTGCAGTTTGTGAATCAGGATTTAATCCACTGGCGGTGAACGGGCTCTACGTCGGTCTCTATCAATTCTCATCGAGTGCCTGGATTAAAAACAGGAAACTAATAGGGGAGGATGCCAACCCCGCCCTTCGCTACAGTGCCGAAGAATCAGTCCAAACAGCCGCTTACATTATTTCTGTGGGAAGAAGCTCCCTCTGGCCCAACTGCCAACCCTGAATAGTTGGGGAGTGATATTTATCACTGACAATTCTCGCCCCATACTTTAGATTATAAAGGGTGAAAAGCTTAAAAAGGCTGTCAATACTCATAACAGGATTAGTTTTTGTTGGAGGTTTTTTCATTGTAAATTTATTTGTAAACAGAGATACGCATGACCAGACAGTTTACAAAAAAGGTCTAGGCCAGGTTACGGTATATAAATCGCCAAGTTGCGGATGTTGTGTTGGCTACACAAGGTTTTTGAAACAAGACGGTTACGTTGTAAGTATAGAAGAAACCACAGACATGAATAGTGTTAAACAAGCACACAATATTCCTTCAAGTATGCAGAGTTGCCACACGGCTATTATTGGAGATTACTTTGTGGAAGGTCACATTCCACTAGAAGTTGTGGACAAGTTGTTAGCCGAAAAACCCAATCTTGATGGCATTGCCTTGCCCGGTATGCCCGCGGGGTCTCCTGGGATGCCCGGAATCAAGTCTGAAGAATTTATTATTTATGGACTTAAAGACGGACAGGTTAGTGAATATACACGCATATGACAAAAAATACTTTACTTTTTGTTTTGCCGGCAATATTCTTGAGCTTTTTTATGGGTAGATATTTTATGCCTCCGGTAGCCTCGCACGAGGGCTTGAGTATGCAGCAGATGAGAGTTCATTTTGTTTCCCAAAAAGACGACCTACACGAGAACATGCTTGCAGACGGCGACTATCGGTGTTGTCTAGAGAAGCCTTGCACATATTGTATTGAAAAAACACCGGGACACGGTGAAGGAGCAACTTGTAGTTGCTTAGAAGATGTAGTTGAAGGACGTCACCCTTGTGGTGAGTGTATTGGTGAGATTTTGGAGGGGCACGGAAACAGGTTTTTAGCCAAATACTTTGCAAGTGCAATTGCCGAGGAGGTTGGAGATGAACACCTAGAAACTTTAAAAAAGATTATTTCGCAAAAATATGGCTTACCGCCCGAAGCACAATTATGAAAAAGCCTCAAATTCCCCCGAGAATTCTGGTAAATTGTCTACTGTTTCTAGCATGATATAATTTTTCTGTGCCGAGATTTCCAGAGATTAAATTTATTAGTGACCACGAAGAATATAAATATGCTCTTCAGGTTGGTGAAAGAACAATAGGGCTTGTTGGCCATCCGATAGGGGACCCCCTCTTTATAGAAGCTCTTCAGTTTCCTAAAATTAACTTTGATAAAGTAGGAATTCACACTAGCTTTCGTGTTCATAAACCTGAAGCTGGATTTGAGTTTATTTCAATTCACTTTCGTAGAAATTTTGACAGCGTTAGGGCAAGATTTAGTACCCAGGTGGCGCGAGAGTTCATCGGCAACTTAAGAGGGGATTTAAAAGACTTGGCCGGTCGGCTAGATACAGATCCAGTTTTAGAAAAAGTTAGGATGATATATGGCCTGACGAATCTATCGGCAAAATGGGGGAATAGACACGGTTTTCAGACAGAGCACTATACTTCCAATCCTGCTCTATTAACAATCCATGAGGCCTCGCTTCCCGTGGAAATTTCTTTAGTGGAAGAAAGTAAATTATCCCCCTTGCACCTTTTCTCGTATGAGGCAAAAAGGTTCATTGACAGGTATCTTCAGGGCTCACCTTGATTCTAAAAGATTACTGACACCCCCCAAATCTCCCGAAAATTCTGGTAGAATATACTAAGTTACCCATCAATTATTAAAATTTGTATAGCAAAATTATGTATTGACAAAGGATGTACAGGAATTATAATATTGTATGAAGTACAGGATTGATTACTCGGAGGAGAAAAATTTAATACTTAAAGAAACGCGGGGAGTTGATTTTGAGGATGTAGTTGACTCTTTAGAGAAAGGAAAGATATTAGATAATATAAACCATTTCAATAAAAAGAAATATCCGAATCAAAAGATATTTATTGTTGAAATTAAAAAATACGCATATGCGATACCTTACGTAATAGATAAAAAAAGAAAAGTTATCTTTTTAAAGACAGTTTACCCGAACAGAGTTTTAAAAGAAAAATATTTGAAAAGAAAGTAATATGAGTAAAAAACAAAGTAAAAAGTTCATAAAAAGTTTACCTTTAGATAATTATGAGAGGGAGTTGGATAATTTCCTAAATAAAGGAGAATTCCGTCGTGTAGGAAACTTCCAAGAAACCAAAAAGATGTTTCAGGAAGCTGCAAAAAGGCACAAAGAGCTTCTAAAAACAAAACGTATTACAATAAGAGTGAATCAAGAGGATTTATTAAAGGTAAAGGCAAAGGCGAAAAGAGTAAGAATTCCGTACCAGAGACTTTTGAATGCTCTAATACATCAGTTCGCAGAAGGCAAAAGAGAAATAAAAATAAAATAACTCATATATAAAAACTCTCCCGAAAAAGTAAATCTCCCGGAAATTCTGGTAAAAGTTGTCTTCAAATTAGCTTCGGAGTAAAATTAATCACCATTGGAAAAATCGAAAGACTCGCTGATGGGTTTATCTGGGAGGTCAAAACTCCAAAAGATTTTACATAGAAAGATAAGACGGTCTTTTATTCGGACCAAACATTGTTTTATCTTAAGTTGTAAAAACTCGACAATAAAATCTCACTCTATATCTAAAGCTCGAATTTTAGAGAAAATTTCTAAGCACGGAGAAGTCATGTTTATGAGTACTGAAGATGTAGAGAACCATGAGGGATTTAGCTTGTTTCCAACTGGTAAAGCAAAGGCAACCACGTTTCCTGGTTTTTGTGACAAACACGATAAAATATTTGAGCCAATCGATGCGCACCAGTATGAGGCTGGAAATTTGGAGCAGGAGTTCTTATTTGCTATGCGAGCGGCAGCTAGAGAATACACTGTTCGTATTGCGATGCAAGATAATCTAGAGGAAATAGTAAGGGAGCATGAAAGTGCGGAAAATGAAGGTGAAGGAATTGGATTATCCAATGAAGGACTCGAGGACATAAAGCTGTATAAAATTGGTTTTACTGCGGGAACCAAGGAGTTAGAAAGATTACGGATTAATATTGGCTTAAACTTCCGAAAAAAGAAATATAGGATGATTCGTACCGAGACACTAGTTATTAAAGGAGAATTTCCCTTGGTGGCTTCATCTTGCTTTAAGCTTGAGATAGGGTCAAGTGGAAAGACAATAAACTCAATTTCGAGATTTTCAGATAAAGGAAAACCTACCTTTTTTACATTATTTCCTCAATCAGGTAAAACTTACTGTCTAATTTCGTGGCAGAGAATGAACAATAAGAGTTACAAAGACCTGGTTGGATTAAATTTGAAAACCCAGAAGGAGAAGAAAGTAATTGTTTCAAATTTATTAACCTCATATGTAGAAAATTTCGCTGCGAATCCAGATTATTGGGAAAGCCTACCTAAAAAAGTACAAAAAACATTTAGAGAATATTGGGCAGAATCTTCTTTTCTTGAAGTTGTACCTTTTATTTTTGATCCAGAATTTTCTTTGTTCATTTAGGAAACCATTTCCTGCGAGGGTTACTCAGGCTCAAAATAAACGGCTAACACATAGTATTAGCCGTTTAAATATCCTCAATTTCTTAAAAAAACCAAGACCTTCTTCTAGTCCAATTGAGCTGATATAATTTACGTGTGGCTGAATATATTCGTCTTAACATAGCAATAATTCCGCCGGAGAAGGTTGCGATTGCAGCAATTGAGTTGAGCCAGGAGCTTTCAAGGCTGGGAAAGGTAAGCTTTATTCTTGATGGAAAAAATTTTCACCCCCACGTTACTTGTTATTCTCCCGAGTTTCCCACAAAAAATTTGGATAAGATATTTGAGTCAATTGAGGAATTGGCAGGTAATTTCAAATCTTTCAGTTGTGATTTCTTGGAATTACAGACTCACGATGGCTATATAGATATAGAAGCTCAACTAAATCGCGAGTTTAAGCAACTGCACGAGACGATTATTGAGAAACTCAATCCATTAAGGGAAGGACATTTACGAGAAAAATATACAGTAGAGGAAAATCTACAGAGTTTGACGGAAGAGCAAAGGCAAAACATACAAAAGTATGGTTATCCTGATGTGATGGAGTTATATAGGCCCCACATGACTCTGATTAGGTTAGAAGATGCAGATGAAGCCGTGGTGTTACTTAAGGGTATTAAATGGGATATTGACGAGTTGAAAGTAGATGCCGTTGCAGCGTTCACAATGTCTAGCCACGGAACTTGCAAAAAGCTTTTGAATGAATTTTCATTGTTAAGATAAAGAGGTGTCAAGAAACCATTTCCTGCGAGGGATTTTTGATATAATCTACTCGTATCAGTTAAATTGAAAATAGATAAAAAAGATGTCTGAACAGCATTCCGCTAATGTAACCCCTACAAGACTAGAAAAAGTCAAAACCAAAGTAGAACATAGAGTAAATCCAACGGTTAGGAAGCTAACTGAAGAATTTCATAGCATACTGGAAACAAGACAGCAATTTGATATTCATAATCTGCCTAAAGTACTGCAGTTAACAGTAGGTGATAGAGAATATACGAGTATAAGAAGAATAGATGGTAATAGGATAGTCAAGGTAGAGCACCCGGCAGAGGACAATGATCCCTTCAATCATGTAATTGAGTATAGAGTGGATGCAAGTCTTTTAGACGAGGGAATGGTTGGAGTAATTGTTACTCCCGAGCATTTCAGTGCACAACCTAAAGACAGAGAACTTATTGAATTCCTAAAGACACAAGGGGATTTTGATGATCATGAGGGATGGGGTACTATGCTGAAAACGGCAATACTTAAAGGAAGACCTTTTAAGCTAGTAGAGTGGAAATTGGGCACTCCTTTGTTGGGCGTTGTGAAGAGGCAGGGTGGTGAATTGTATGTGCCTTCCAGAATCTACTTTTCTAAGGAAACAGAAGCTAAGTTGCCTAGTCTCCTAGGTATAGCTAAAAAAATTACTCCAGATGGCCAAGGAATGATAACAATATCTGATAATTACGGCTGGTGGTCGAGAGACGAACTTCAAGTACAAAGAGACCTTGATGAAAAGTTTGCTACATTTTATGTGATGGTAGAAGGCAGTTCAGAACAGGAAAAAAAAGAAGCACCCGGTAGCGCTAAGAAGCTTGAACCAAAACTATCTGAGGTAACGAGTTGAAGAGAAAGCCTATATCCCGAACCCACTTCCTGCGGGGGTTACTCAGGCTTAAAAGGACATCCTCCCCGCACTGAAAGTGCGGCGTTTCCCCTAAGGGAGGATGACATTTCAGCGTTCAATTCATCCCCGAATTAAAAATTTGGGGTTTTCTTGAATGCTGTTTAAAACGGCTAACACATAGTCTTAGCCGTTTAAATATACTCACGCAGAGAGATGAGTTGGGGAGGATTATGAGGTCACAAATCCAAGGGCCGTTTAGTGGTTAAATTTCCTTTGCTATAGTCTGATATACTTATCAGCTAATGATTGAGAAATTAGATCAGTTGCCTATCGTGCAAGAACTGGCGTTGAAAAACGCCGAGGAAAAGATAAATTTTGGCGCAATGGTTGCTAACCCCACTGTGGTAATCGATTTATCGTCATCAGACTTCTGGGCTACTCTCAAGAGTGGCTCTTTGAAGAAAGAAGCCTTGGCCAAGATAGGAGATGGTAGCTTGATTCCAGTTAACGCTGATGTTTTGACTGCCATTACTCAGATACATAGCGCTTTTCATGGTTTGCTCCAAGCAGAGGATGATCTTACTGTTTTGCCTACATATGTTCAGATTCCAAAGAAAGTCTTTCTATTTTCCTCTACAAGGTTGGGAAAGCTAGACAATAGAGATTATCAAGTACCCGTTGTTCCTAATATTTATGTTAAAAAACAAAGTTTTGACCAAGAAGGAAAATATTCTACTCACGGAGGGGTTGGAGTCACTATTGTCAGAGCAGAAGGGGATGAAGTGCATGAACACCTCCCCAAGCATATAGGTGAGTTTTTACAACCATTCATCTTGCCCCCTGCTGAGAAAAATGGGACTGCCTTTGTGCGTGATGTTCGTGTGTTTGTTATGGGTGGAAGGCCGGTTGCAGGAATTGTCAGAAGAGCAAAAAAGCCTTTGTTTTTAAGAAATATTAGAGGTGAAGTCGCGCCAGGGCTTGATCAAATATATTCTGCCAGATTGAGGGGGCCAAGAGAGCCGTTGGAGGAGCCACTGCGATCGGTTGCTTTCGCTAAGGCAGAGAAGATTCACCAACTTTTGGTTAAGAGTGTTGAATCGATTCAAGGACCTTTTTCTCACCATTCTCCAGCAGGATATCTGTCTCTTGATTTTCTTATTGATGCAAACTATGAATTATTGCCCGTTGACTGTGATGTTTACCCAATGGTGGATACTTTTCGGAGAACAGATAAATTAGTGGCGAAAGAGTTGGCTAGTTTTTTGGTTGAGTTAGCAGAGAAAACAGGAGAGAAAAAGCAGGTAGTAATAAATGGGATTCTCAATAACAGGTTTGTCACAGAAACTTACGAGGAAGTTAAAAATATGATTGGTGAACAAAGGACTACATTTGTTGAATCGCTTTTATCACAGGCAATAAGAGAACTTAGTGATCAAGTAGGCAAGTTAGAATAACATAGTTCGAAATCATTTCCTGCGCGGGTTACTCAGGCTTAAAACAAACGGCTAACACATAGTATTAGCCGTTTAAATACCCTCTTTTGAAAAGGCCAAGACACCTTGGGTTTTTAGGAAAATTGCCTCGAGAAACCATTTCCTGCGCGGGTTCGGTAATTTTGATACTATTTATTCATGAATGATTATGACCCCGATTTTAGTCCGAAAAAGTCATACCATCTGGTTGGAGGAAAAGCGATAATTTTAGATAAAGACAGAAAGATCTTAGTTCTTCAAAGGTCAGATAAAACAAAAGGGGGCGGTAAATGGTCGTTACCAGGTGGCGCTATGGAACACAATGAAACGCCGTTAGATTCTATTAGGCGGGAAATAATGGAAGAAACTAAATTGGAAGTGACAGATATCAAAATGTTTTCTTTAAAATCCTACTCATATAAAGGCGACTCTGTTCTTATTATCGGTTATGTATGTGGGGCAGAATCTGATGAAATAATTTTGAATTGGGAGCACGCCAACTACAAATGGCTTACTAAAGATGAAGCTTTGAAACTAGACTTAACGCAAGACGGAAAATACTTCCTCGAGCAATTTAAATAAATCCCATTTCTTGCGATGTTTGTTATAATCATTTTTGTATGAGCAAGCTTGATATCTTAATAAAAGAAATTATCCGCTTTAATAAAGCAAGGGGTTGGGCTCCGAAACAATCCGATATCGTTAAATCGGTTGTCATTGAAGCTTCTGAATTACTGGAGCATTATCAGTGGGACGAGTCAGATAAAAACATTAAAGGTACTGAACCCAAGAATTATGAGGAAATAGGTGAAGAAGCGGCCGATGTATTTTGGTATCTGGTAACTTTTTGTAACGCAGCCGGCATCGACCTGGCAAAAGTAGTGAAGGAAAAAGTTAGCAAGAACGAGAAGAAGTATCCCGGAGACAAATTTAAAGGAAAACATAATGATAAGTTTTACAAAAGCCAAAAAAGAAAATATCGTGCAAAGAGGGGGTGATTGATTATGGATCATGACCACGGCGCAAATACTCACACAATGGATTGTCCTGTTTGTAAAGCGACAATTAGTGTTCATGCACACGACGACGAAGAAGCCGTCAAGGCATTGATGGAGGCTGGTAAGAAACATTTCGAAGAGGCAGGACATCCAAGTGACCAAGCAATGTCCCCGGAAGAAATGGAAAAAATGACAAGAGAGGCTATGAAAAAGGTTGAGTAGCAAGAATTTAGAAGTAGACGTGATAAAATACTTATCATGAGCCTATCAGTCGGGATATTCATCACACACCCTCAACTTTAGAATTTAAGTTTGGCTTCACAATCACATCACCTAGAAATTGGAGAATAACTGTTGAGAGAGATGATAGAGTAAAAGTTATTCGGTCTTAGATTTTAGCGTCGATTATTTAGGGGATTACTCTTTCTCCTCGCCCTTCGCACTTTTTACTTACTTGACTTAAACGTTTATGCCAACTAAAATCTCCAATAGCGATAATCTACTAAGGAGCATAGTAGGAGAATGAGAAACGAAAAAATACCCCAGCTTTTTAAAATTAAGGATTCTCTTGGCCCTCTTGAGTCAGAAATAATGAAGGTTATCTGGCGCAATAACAAAACCGATGTCCGAGAAGTAACTGAAAACTTACGGAAGAAAAAACCAATTGCTTATACCACTGTGATGACCATAATGGGCACTCTTTTCAAAAAGGGTTTTTTGACTAGACAGAAAGTCGGCAAAGCATATCAATACAGCGCTGTTGCACCAAAAACTATCTTCTTTAAAAATGCTCTGTTTTCAACAATTATCGATTTAATTGAAAATTACGGTAGAGCTTGGGTGATTCTAGCCGCACTGCGATTTAACACATCATTTGTTAAACAACTAAAGATACCGACTATCTCTGTGGCAAAAATCTCTCGGTATAAACAAGTTTGGTTCTGGCGAAATAAAACTCCTGTCGGTTACGGGATGACATTTACACTTATTGGCATTATCCTTGCGTATTCTGTTTGGGACTTATTCCAAAATCTTCAATTCTTTGGAACCACGGAGTACATAAACCTTGCTTTTTCTGAACCAACGCTAGTCATCGAACGTTTAAACCTTATCACTTTGGCCATTATTGAGAGTCTACCAATGCTAAATTTATCGGCGACTATTGTTTTTTTCATTCTTTTCGTTCTTGTGGGAAAGAAGTTAAACAAAATTACAGACAGAAATATTTTTCCAAGATTAGGAGGGTTAGCGTAGATGAGTAAAAGACAAAATATCCTTACCGGTGTAGTAGCTGGAGCGGTAGTAATCCTTGTGGTTTTGGTGGTGTTTGTAGTTGGTATTCACATAGGTCGAAACCAGCAATTCAAACGATACTGGCCTTTTTGGGAGAGGCGCCATACTTATCGCAGCTTTGTCCCCAGGAAGTTAAACGGTCATGGAGTCTTTGGTCGAATTGAATCTTTGAGTGAGAGTAGCATGGTGGTCGAAGAGAAAGATGGTGCACTAAAAACCGTTCTTTGGGATGAGCAGACACGATTTATTAAAAATCACGACAATTTTTCTGCTGGGGAGCTGGTAGAGGGAGAAACCGTCGTTGTTATAGGTAAACCAAGTGAGGAGGGAGATGCAGTAGTTGCTCGTCTTGTCAGAGTGATGGGTCGGCGTAAGGACCTATGAAAGAAAAGATAAAACCCTATTTTGAAAAAACAAGCTCTGCTTTAGCCGGAGGCGCAAGCTCTGCTTTAGCCGGAGGCGCAAGCTCTGCTTTAGCCGGAGGCGCAAGCTCTGCTTATTTGCAAAAAGTTGTTGCTATGCTTGCACCCCGCAAGAAACTCGTGGCTTTGGTATTGGTTATTCTAGCAGTTGGTTTTTTTGGTGCCAGGAGGTTTATAGGTAGAGAAGAGCAGTCTCAATTTATCACCTCTCAAGTTGAACGCACGACGCTGGTAAATTCTATACAGGTAAGCGGTAGTGTAATTAATGCGGGTCAACAAGACGTTACCACCGACGCTACCGGAGTAGTTAAAAATGTATTTGTTAAAGATGGTGATGCAGTCAAAAAAGGAGATAAACTGGCTGAAATTGAACTTGACCAAGAAGGGGCCCAACAAAATGCCTCCGCTTACTCAAGCTATATTAGTGCAGTTAACTCACTAAATTCTGCAAACAATAGTTATCGCTCTTCACAGGCATCATTGGCGGTTGTTTACGACGAAATAAAAGGACACGATGACGATGAAACCCTTGAGATGAAAGAAACCCGTACAAAAGCTGAGGTTGCGAACGATAACGCTTATGACTCCATTAAATCCGCCGAAGCAAAACTGTCATCAGCCTGGTTAGATTACAGCTCCAGCACTCCGATTATCACTGCACCAACTAGTGGAGAAATTAGCGATTTAATGGTTGCACCGGGCATGGTTATAAGTCCGGCAACAGGTGAGGGTGGGGGTAGTCACAAACTCCTTTCTCTCATAACTGGCCAAGAAGCCTTAATATCAGTTTCTGTTAGTGAAATTGACATTTCTCAAATTGAGACGGGACAAAAAGTAATTATTATAGTAGACGCAATTGCCGACAAGACATTTACTGGCAAAGTTGTTGGTGTAGACAGAACCGGCTCAGTTACCCAGGGAGTAGTCAACTACTCTGCCCTTATTGCCCTGGACACCTCGGATAAAGCGTTGCTTCCTAACATGAGCGTAACAGCCGAGATTATTCTTTCTTCAAAGCCAAACGTTTTGGTTGTTCCGGCAGGGGCAGTCAGCCAATTCCAAGAACAAGCAATTGTGAGTGTGTTGGCCAATGAACAAGTCCAAGAAAGAGAAGTTGAAATAGGTTTGCAAACTCCAACGCAGGTGGAGATTATAAGCGGCCTTGAAGAAGGAGAAACAGTGATTACCGGTCAGCGCCAAGCCGGCGATCAGCCCTCACAATTTGGTGGTCAAGGAGGAAGGGGTTTTGGAGGCGGGGCCCTGCGTCCCGGCGGCTTTGGGGGAGGTTTTCGTGGCGGGGGAGGCGATCAACATTAATAATGATTAGTCTAAAAGACATTACCAAGATTTACAAAAACGAGCATGTAGAAACCAGAGCCTTGGACGGTGTCTCTTTTGGAATTAAAGAAGGTGAGTTTGTCGCCATAATGGGGCCTTCTGGTAGTGGTAAGTCAACTCTCATGCACATTGTGGGGGCTCTTGATACGCCAACTTCGGGTGAGTACGTTCTTGACAATCAAAAAGTCGGACAACTTAGCGATGATGAGCTGGCAGAAATTCGTAATAAAAAAATTGGTTTTATCTTTCAATCATTTAACTTGTTAAGGCGAACGCCTGCTATCAAAAACGTCATGCTCCCCATGGTTTATGCGGGAATAAGTTCAGAGAAACGCATGGGTTTGGCCAAGAAACTTTTAGCCGATGTCGATTTGGCTGACAAGACAGACAATCTTCCCAGCCAGCTTTCTGGTGGTGAGCAGCAACGGGTGGCAATTGCCCGGGCACTGGCAATGAAACCGTCAATTATTTTGGCAGATGAGCCAACTGGAAATCTGGATACCAAGTCAGGAGCTGAAATTATGGACATTTTTCAAGCCTTAAACAAAAAGGGTAATACTATTATTATGATCACCCACGAGCGCTACATAGCCGAGCACGCAAAAAGAATAATTTTACTTCGCGACGGCAAAATTGTTGAGGACAATGTTAATTAACGAATGGATTTTAAAGAAATTTTTTCTACAGCAAAAGAAGCACTACTGGTCAGCAAATTAAGGACCGGTCTTGCAGTTTTGGGAATTGTAATCGGTATCGCGGCAGTTATCACCTTAATGTCTCTAGGACAAGGAGGTCAACAAGCGGTTTCGGAGCAAATTGAGTCGCTGGGTTCAAACCTGCTAACTGTATTGCCTGGGGCTCAAACCAGCGGCGGTGTGCGGGGAGCAGGCGGTAGTCAAGCGACGCTTACCTACGAAGACGCCAAAGCCATAGAATCTGCCCAAATAGTAGGCATTGAAGCGGTGTCTGCGGAGCTGGCCAGAAACGCCCAAATGACTGCTGGTAGCGCAAATACCAACACTCGTGTGATGGGTGTGATGTCTGGATATCAAATTGCGAGGAATCTTGACATTGCCTCGGGTGTTTTTATCGCTGGGCAAGATTTACTGGGTCAACGCAAGGTAGTGGTTTTAGGACCGCAGGTGGCGGCTGATCTGTTTGGCGAAGGGGCTAATCCGGTGGGTGAAAACGTCCGTATTGACCGCCAAGCATTCAGAGTAATTGGAGTAAGTGCCCCAAAAGGTGGCAGTGGGTTTCTTAATCAAGATGACATCGCCTTTATTCCATTAACTACGGCCCAAAAGCAGTTATTCGGCACCGATTCTGTTGGCAGTATCTCCGTGGCGGCTATTAGCGAAGAATTTGTTGATCAATTGAGAGACGAGGTGGGGTTTTTCATGCTGGCTCGTCACGGCATAGCCGACCCAGTTGACGCGGATTTCAGAATTACCACTCAAGAAGATGTATTGGGGGCCGTAAGCCAAGTCACTGGTACGTTCACGGCTCTTTTGGCGGGGATTGCAGCCATCTCTTTGTTGGTTGGCGGTATTGGCATTATGAATATCATGATTGTGACGGTTACCGAGCGTACTCGCGAGATTGGTTTGAGAAAAGCCGTTGGGGCTAAAAAGCGAGACATCACTACCCAGTTTTTAACCGAGGCAGTTATTCTAACCGTGGTCGGTGGAGCTATCGGGATTGGTTTGGGTGTGGGGCTTTCGTACTTGCTTACCAGGTTCGTGCCGATTCCGTTTGTCTTCTCGCTCAAATCAGTTCTTTTGGCAGTAGGGGTTTCATCTGTTATTGGAATTGTTTTTGGCTTTTATCCAGCACGAACTGCCGCTAATTTATCGCCAATTGAGGCTTTGCGATATGAGTAAAGCCGAAATCCTGAGCTTGTCGAAGGATTGAAGCGTTACGTTATGAGTAAACCTTGTCGTCATGAAGAAGACCAAAACTGCAATCATAACTTTCTCTCTAATAGCCATGGTGGCTATCACTTTCCAATTAATCAGCAGGTTAAATCTGTTGAACTCTGGTGATCAACAATTTAGTGGTGCTCCGGAAGCCTTAAGATTTGGCATATTTCAAAGATTCCCAGAACTGGCTGATTGGAAAAGACCTGAAGGTCCACAACGTATCGCTCTACAGGCTGGTCACTGGAAAAATTCTGAGTTGCCCGACGAATTTAAACGTCTGCGAGAAGAAGGAGGGGGTACATCCGGTGGGGGGAGAAAAGAGTGGGAAGTAAACCTTGCTATTGCCCGAGAAACAAAAGAGATACTTGAAGAAGAAGGTTTTGAGGTTGAGATACTTCCGGCGACTATCCCTCCTTCATACTGGGCAGATGTTTTTGTGGCAATCCACGCAGACGGGAGTAGTGATTTGGCCACATCCGGATTTAAGGTGGCCTCTTCTTGGAGAGATTTTACCGGTAAAGCAGACGGGCTGGTTTCCCTACTTGAAGAGGAATATGCCAAGTCAACCGACATGAATCTTGACTCTAATGTTACTAGAAACATGAGGGGGTACTATGCCTTTTCTTGGTGGCGATATGAGCATGCACTCCATCCGATGACTACCGCGGTAATCATTGAAACTGGTTTTTTGACTAATTTGCATGATAGGCAAATGCTTATCAATACTCCCCAAAAACCAGCCCAGGCAATTGCTGACACAATTGTCATGTTTCTGACCGAAGAGGGGTTGGCAGTACGGGAGAACTCTGAAGGGGGTGAGAGTTGATGAAAAATATTATTATTGGAATAATAATTGTCTTGGCTGTTGGGGCAGGAGGATTTTTTGGTGGAAAGCAGTATCAGAAATCAAAAGCTCCTAGCTTTACCGGAAGAGGTTCGGGAGATGTTAGGGGTCAGTTTAATCAAGGTGATGACCACCAGTCTGGTCAAGATGGGTTTAGAGGCAGATTTTCCGGTCAAGGAAGGCCTGTTTCTGGTGAAATTATCGGTAAAGACTCGGAAAGTATTACCGTAAAACTCCAAGACGGCGGCTCAAAAATCGTCTTTATTT